>PYGV01000195.1 GCA_003022385.1 filamentous cyanobacterium CCP3
GAATCGGGGGAGCGGGTTGGGGTGGAAGAGGGCGGTTGGCGATCGCGGTACCCAGCAGCACCAGCCCACAGCCTAGCCCCATAGCGGCGGTGACTGTTTCGCCCAGCCCCAGCACCCCCCACACCATGGCAAATAGCGGAATCAGGTAGCCCACCGTCAGCGCTCGGGTCGAGCCCAGGTGGGCAATCAGCCGAAAGTACAGCAGGTAGGCCAATGCCGTAGACAGCAGAGCCAGGGCCACAACTGCCACTAGGCTCTGGGGCGAGGGCATTGCTTTGGGGATGGTAAACGGCAGCAGCGGCAGCAGCACCAGCGAGGCCCCGGCTATGCTGCCAGCGGCAATTACCAGAGACGGCACCTCAGCCAGGTGGTGCCGCACGTAGGGAGCCGCGATCGCATAGCAGCAGGCCGCCCCCAGCCCGGCCACCATCGCCAGCCCAAACCCGCCTGCGCCCGTAGGCGGCTGCCAGCCCAGCAGCACTACCACTCCCAGAAATCCGATGGCCAAACCAGCGCACTGCACCAGGGAGTAGCGCTCCCGCAGCCAGATCAGGGCGATCGCCGTGCCGAACAGCGGCGCGGTGGCATTCAAAATCGAGGTCAACCCCGCCGGTAGGGTGAGGGTGGCGTAGGCCAGCAGCACAAAGGGCAGCGCCGAGTTGAGCACCCCCACCACCAATAGCGGTCGCCAGAGGGCCAGCCCAACCTGCCACTTTCCCTGCCGCACCACCAAAGGCACCAGCACCGCGCTAGCCAGCGCCAGCCGCAGCTCAATTAGCCACACTGGCCCAAACTCTGAAGCCGCCACCCGCATAAACAAAAACGAGCCACCCCAAACGGCGGCCAGCAAAATAAACTCCACCACCGCCTGCCAGCGTTTCATTCTGTCGCCTCTTTTCTATCAACAATGCGGCCCAAACCGCCAATAGCCCGACAAGCTCATTACAAATCCAAAATCCAAAATCCAAAATCGCCCTACCGTCCCGGCAGCTGCCCTGTCCGCTCCAGCTCCAGCAGCAGCCGTTTGCGCCACAGTCCGCCGCCATAGCCCGTCAGCGAGCCATCTTTGCCAATCACCCGGTGGCAGGGCACCACGATGCTGATCCGGTTGGTGCCGTTGGCCCGCGCCACCGCCCGCATTGCTGTGGGTTGACCAATGCGGCGGGCCAGTTCGTCGTAGGCGATGGTCTCGCCGTGGGGAATGCGCTGTAGCTCTTCCCAAACCGTTATTTGAAACGGGGTGCCTTGAAGAGCCAGGGGAACGGTGAAGGTGGTGCGTTCGCCCACACAGTCGCCCCCGAAGTATTCTCTCAACTCGGTTCTCAGCGTATCGAGGTGGGGATGGCCGACCGGCAGTATCGCGCTGTCAAATCGCTGACGCAGGGTGGTGTAGTGGCGCTCCAGGCTGCGGCGATCGCAATACTCCAGCAGGCACAGCCCCTCGTCTACCGCTCCGGCCACCATCAGCCCCAGCGGCGTTTCAATCAGCTCTACCGCAATGTAGCGCTGGGTCTCGACCTGGCCCGGCGGCACCCCAAAGGTCTTGGTAAAGGCCTCCCGAAAGCCGCTGTAGGAGTCGTAGCCGTGGGCAAACACCACATCATCCAGCGGTTCGCCCTCGCGAATTTGAGTGAATGCCCCGGCCAGCCGCCGCGATCGGCACCAGTCGGCAAAGGTCATGCCGTAGTGGTCTTTAACCCACCGCCGCGCCCGCTCTGGGGTAACCCCCAACTCATGCCAGTCCTGGGCCGAGAGCTTGTGCCCCGCCTGGGCCTCAACCTGCTCCATCAGCTGGCTTACCCAGGCGGGCGGCTGCTCTAGGCTGGCTTCGGGGCGGCAGCGCTTGCAGGGGCGATACCCGGCCTCTATAGCTTCCCGCAGCGACAGAAAAAACTCCACATTCTCGCGCTTGGGGCACGACGAGCACGAGGGCCGACAAAAAATGCCGGTGGTGCGTACCGCCACAAAAAACAGGCCGTCGTAGCGACCATCTTTGCCATAAAAAGCCGCCTCCATCTCGGTTTGGGAGGGAACAAAGCTCAAGGTCATCTGCATGGGTCATGCCCCAATTCATAGGGCTATTGTGGTTAACCAGCGCCGCTGCCGTCCACCGAAAAAGCGACGGCTTGTTTTTTGCCCCTGCGCGATCGCCCTGTTTGGCATCGGGGTGGGGCGATACGGGTTAAGGATTAGGCTTTCTGCGCGATCGCCTCGTCGATGAAGGCTTGCCAGGTGGGGTTGGGCTGCCAGATGCGGTGCAAGTCAGCACGGGCCACGGGTTCCTCTACCCCCTCGTGCAGCACCCGGTACAAGTAGACAAAGGCAGAAACCCGCATATTGAGAGCGCAGTGAACCAGGGTTTTGTAGTTGCGGTTGCGCTCCATCACCTTAAAAAATATCTCCAAATCGGTCAGGGTCGGCGCTTCCCACACCACCGGAATGTGAAAGTGCTTCATCCCCAGGCTTTTGACCAGCTCCGCCTCGTTGGGAATGGCATGGTCAGAGGTCGAGAGGGCCAGGTTGATCACCACCGTATAGCCCGCCTGGGCCAGGGCCTCAAACTGCTCAGCCGTGGGCTGCCCTGCTGTGGCTAGGGTGGGCGAAAGGGCCAGGTAGTTGCGAATAGCGGTCAGCTCAGCGGTGGTCATAGCCAGATTCCCCAATCCAATTCAGTACGATAGAGACACGATAAACCTTCACCCTGGAGACTCAACCCATGGCTATGGTGGAATCTACCATGCTGCCCCTGGGCACCGCCGCCCCCCACTTTGAACTGACCGATGTGGTCAGCGGCGAAACCATTAATCTGGGCACCTTTGCCGATGCCCCGGCCCTGCTGGTCATGTTCATCTGCCGCCACTGCCCCTTTGTGAAGCATGTGGAGCAGGAGCTGGCCCGCATTGGCAAAGACTACGGCCCTAAAGGGGTGGGCATCGTCGCCATCAGCGCCAACAGCGTGCAAACGCACCCCCAGGACGGCCCCGAGCACCTCAAAGCCCAGGCTGAGTCGGTCGGCTTTACCTTTCCCTACTGCTTTGATGAGACCCAGGAGGTAGCCAAGGCCTACACCGCCGCCTGCACCCCTGATTTCTTTGTCTTTGACCAGGCCAAAACCCTGGCCTACCGAGGCCAGCTCGACGACAGCCGCCCCGGCAACGACGTGCCTGTCACTGGCCATGACCTGCGTGCTGCTTTGGATGCCGTGCTGGCCGCCGAGGCGATGCCCGGCCACCAAAAACCCAGCATTGGCTGCAACATCAAGTGGACACCGGGCAACGAGCCTGACTACTTTGGTTGACCTGAATTACCCATGACTACTCTTAATCCCTAGTGGCTACCCTCTTGTGGCATGGGCCTCTGGCTCGTTCTGCCGTAACTAGCGCGAAACGTCACAGAATACGAAGAAGATCTGGTTTGCCTGAGCGGTCGATCTAAGCTGCAAACACAGGTTTAAGAGTTTTGCCGAAACCTCTCGATCGCCCCGTTTGTAGAACCTATGAGTCGACTGCGCCGATTTTTCAAGCTCTGTCTGGTGGGCCTGCTGGCGGGCCTGCTGCTCCAGGCGATCGGTTGTGGCGGTGACACCGTATCAGATCAGCCCCTGCGGCTGACTATCGGGCTGGTGAGCTACGACGACGGCGCTAGCTCTTTAGAGAAATACGAGCGCTTTCAGACCTACCTGGCTGAGCAGCTCAAGGCGGTGGTAGAGCTAGAGCCGGTGTTCAACGAAATTCGCGCCGTGGAGCAGGTGCGGGCGGCTAACTGGTCGCTGGTGTTTGCCCCCTCGGGGCTGGCCGCGATCGCGATCGCCGAAGCCAGCTACCTGCCCATTTTCCCCACCCTGGGCACCCCCAACCAGCGCTCGGTACTGGTGGTGCGCGACGACAGCCCCTTTCAAACGCTCGGTGATTTGGCCAATGAGGCGATCGCCCTGGGCGAGGCGGGGTCGGCCACCGGCTACTACCTGCCCCTCTACGACCTCTACGGCCTCACCCTGGCGAAAATTGAGTTTGCCTCCACGCCGGCTACAGCCCTGGAGTGGGTGGCCAACGGCCAGGTGGCGGCAGGGGCAATGTCAGAGGATGACTTTCAGCAGCACCGCAGGGGGTTTGAAGATGGTGCGTTTCGCATCCTGCACAGCAGTCGCGCTGTCCCGCCCGGCGCGGTTTTGATTAGCCCTCAGGTCGATCGCAATCAGCAGCAGTATATCGAGCAGGCTATGCAGAACGCGCCCTCGGCGATGACAGCTGATGCGGGCTACATTCCCAACGCCGCGCCGCCCGACTTATCTCAGCTGATTGCCCTGGTCGAAAAAGTGCGCCCCCTGGAAGCTCGGGTCAAAGAACAGCCCGCTGTGCTGACCCTCGAATGAACCGCGAGGAAACGATCGGTAGGTTAGAATCAGGATTATAGCTAGCGAGTTTTTGTGGCTCAATTGGCGACTCCGCTGGGGCCAATGTCAGAAAATCCGAGGGTGTTTGCTACCGCATCTTTCAGCCATCAGGAATTACGTCAGGAAACGACTGCGCACTGGGTGAAAGTAACTGTAAACAACAGACGATTAGCAACCTGTTGTCTACTTCAATAGTCCTTAGTAACCCCTGGAGCTAATGAGTGTGACCCACGGACATCGCACCCTCGCTGCGATTATGCTGACCGATGCAGTGGGCTTTAGCGCCCGCATGTCGGTACGCGAAGAGCTAACTCTCTCCCAGCTCCAGCGCGACCAAGCGCTGATGGAAACCCTCTGCGAGCAGTTTGAAGGCAAGGTGCTGAAATCAACCGGCGACGGCCTGCTGATGTACTTTGCTAGCGCCGTACAGGCCGTGAGCTGCGGGCTCGAAATTCAGCGAGAACTGGCCCGCATCAATGCCAGCGTAGATAGCGATCTGGCGCTGCTGCACCGCATCGGCATTCACCTGGGCGATGTCTTTTTTAGTCAGTCTGACGTGATGGGCAACGGGGTCAACATCGCCGCCCGCCTGCAGACCGAAGCCCACCCCAGCGGTCTCTGCATTTCTAAAATTGTCTACGACGTGGTCAAGTCGCGGCTCGATTTAGATGTCACCTACGCGGGGCCGCTGCAGCTCAAAAACATTCAGGAACTGGTGCCCGCTTACCACGTTCACGCGCTGCCTGAAGGTCCCAATCCGCTCAAGCCTGCCCCTGCTGCTGAGGTTGATACCTCTGAACCTGGCCTGGAACCCGGAGGCGATCGCAAACTCGTCACCCCCGGCAGCAAAATTGGCGGTCGCTACATTGTGCAGCGGGTGCTGGGCCAGGGGGGCTTTGGCCGATCGTACCTGGTCGAAGACTCCCAGCGCTTTGGCGAAGCCTGCGTGCTGAAGGAGTTTTTCCCCACCAAAAAAACGGCCAACAACCTGCAAAAGGCGCTCGATCTCTTCAAGCGAGAAGCCAAAACTCTGTACCAGCTCGACCACCCCCAGGTGCCCAAGTTTTTGGCCTGCTTTACCCAGCGCAACCGCCTGTTCATTGTGCAGGAATACATCGACGGCGTGCCCTACTCGCAGCTGATCAAGCAGCGCCGCCAGCAGGATAGCCAGTTCACCGAGGCCGAAGTGATCCAGTGGCTGATGCAGATGCTGCAGGTGCTCGACTACCTCCACGGGCTAAACATCGTGCACCGCGATATTTCGCCCGACAACATCATGTACTGCCGCGATCGCAACCTGCCGGTGCTAATCGACTTTGGCCTGGTCAGCGACGCCATTGGCACGCTGCTCTCGGGTAAAGCGACCTCCCCCGACGAGGCCCAGCCTGCGACCATGGTGGGCAAATTTGGCTACTCGCCGCCCGAGCAAATTCAGCTGGGCCAGTGTTTTCCGTGCAGCGATCTGTATGCACTGGGGGTAACTGCGATCGTGCTGCTGACGGGCCGCTACCCCCGCGATCTCATCGATCAGGATTCTCTGGAGTGGCGCTGGCAGTCTTACGCTAGCCTCAGCACGGCCCTGGCGGACATTCTCACCCAGCTCGTACAGCAAAAACCAAAAGCCCGCTTTCAGAGTGCGGCTGAGGTCGTGCAGCGGTTAGCTCCGCTGGTTGCCGCCGTTGCGCCCAGCTCTCCTTTGGTCGTCGAGCCGAGCTGGGCGCAGGCCGTCAATCGGTCTGAGTCGCCTACCGCCGCCGATCCGAGCGCCGCCTCAGAGCTGCACGATCCGTCATTTATCGAAACCTGTCGCCACGAGCTGGCCCGCTGCATTGGCCCGATGGCCAGCGTCATTGTCGAAGAAATGATCGATCAGTACCCCCAGGCCACCCCTGAAGAGTTTGTCGATATTTTGGCCAGTCAGCTTTCCAACGGACGGCAGGCGACCGATTTTGTCAGTCGTCTTCAGGTTGCCGTAGGCAGCCACATCAGCTCAGAGGCGAATTCCCAAGATTTTCCCGAACCAGATTCAGCTCAGTTTGCAGAATCAACCCTGCCCATTAGCGAAGAGCGCCCCAGCCCCGAATTTCTCAGCCGCTGTCGGCAAACCCTGACCCGCTGCATTGGCCCAATGGCCAACTATCTGATCGACGACACCCTGGCCGACTTCCCCAATCTTGCTCCCCAGGAGCTAGTCAATCGCCTGGCTGCCGAAATTCCCGATCGCAAAAAGGCCGAAGAGTTTTGCCGACAGATGCAGTAGGGACAGGGTCTTTGACCGAGTATGCCCCCTTTGATGAATTTGGTGGGATTCACCCATGGCTTAAATTCAACTGTTGAGGATGGCTTCCAAGACAGATTCCACATCCTTTAATCCACAGCCGCCCGTGCCCTCGGCCCAGTTCAGCAGTGCGGCGACGCGATCGCCCAGCGGAGCCATTGACCCCGGCACTAAACCAGCGGGGGGCTGTAGCGCAAAGACGATTTGCTCAAACTGTGGGTTGGGCAACCCCGAAAGTTGATGCATCAGCTTTAAGCGCGCTTGCAAGTCCCTCCTTGGCATATTCTCACTGGCTCGGGCAGAGTTTGGACGCGGCGGCGGCGAACTGGTTGCCCCGTCTGATGCTACCGTGCCAAACAGAGGCTCGCCCATCGCTGCTTTCAACCGATCTAAGGGGGGCACCAGGGGGTCTGTGTCGGTAAAGTTGACCCCCACCAGGCTGTACATCCAGATCGGGCGCTGCACCTCTTCATAAATCAGCGGGATAAAGTGATTGTTGCGATCGCTCATTCCCTGCACCGTGGTAATTGTGGCCTCCATATCGGTGTTGCCGCTCTCAAAGTAGCGGGGTGAAATCACCGCCAGCACCAGCCGACTGGCGCGGCAGCAGCGCTCCATCTCGTTCAAAAAGGTCGCCCGAGGCGAAAAATCGACCTCGTCAAAGGCGATGCGATAGCCTGCCGCTTTGAGTTCTTTGAGCAGCCAGCGGGCAAAGGCCTTGTCGGGGTCCTGGCGGCGATAGCTGATGAACGCGTCGTACTGATAGGTAGAGGATGTCATAGGGGCCGCAGCGCATCTTTGTCAGCTTCATCGCCGCAACGGGCAGTTCAGCCTGTTTTCTGGGTTTGCGTCCAATTGTATCTGGTCTGTATTACTGGACAGCCGAGACGGCTATCCCACAAAACCAGGAACACCCCCGGTTTACACCAAATCCGCTTTGGGAGACCCCGATTCTAAGCAGAGATCTCGTAGGGGCATTGCATGCAATGCCCCTACGAACTGGGCGTAAAGAGGTAAGATTCGGCATTAGACGCAGCATTAAGGCTATGAATGAGCTATTTACTCGAAAAATCGCCTGAATTGCGGCGTCCTTCGCGGTAGCGCTCCAGCCGCTGCATAGCCATCTGCAAACTCATCTGCATGCGGTTAAAGGCCTCGGCCAGCTTGCCCACTTCGTCTTTAGAGTTGACGGTAAACTCTGCGCCGGGGTCACCCATGCTGGCCGCCTCTGCCGCCAAGGCCATGCGGTTGAGGGGTCGCACCACGTAGCGCTTGAGCCAGAGGTTAACCAGCACAATCGCCACCGCAAACGCCATCACAAAAATACCCAAAATCAGCAGCAGCGACTGACGCGCACTTTTGAGCACCTTTTCGGCGGGCACAGAAATCATTTGTGCCCCCACAATTTCATCCAAATTCCAGCCAAAGCCATTGCTGCTGCCGTAGCGCTCGATCATGCTGGCGGGGGCGGCGGCGGGGGTGCTGTGGCACTCTAAACAGCTCGCCTTGGTAATTTTAATCGGTCGGGCAATGTAGTAGAGATCGCCCGCTGGGGTACGCCGAAATCCGCTCGTTTCCTGGGCCGTGCTTTGCTGCTTAAACTGCTCGACTAGCTGGGCCTCAAAGCCATCGGCTTTGTCTCTCAAATTGGTGGGGTTGAGCGTGGCTTCTTTGTAGAAGAAGTCGGCATAGATAGGGTTGCCGCGAAAGGTTTCAAACACTTCGCGGGCCGAGTAGGCAGGCACAGTTTCGGGCAGAAATTCGGTGCTGAGGCGATCGACTAGTTCTGGGTTAACCTGGTTGGTGGTGTAGTCACGCACCGAGTTCATCGTTTCCATCAGCATCAGCGCTTTGGTCGTCAGCTGCGCCTGGGCGTTGTAGTTGAGCACCGAGGACAGGGCAATGCTGCTGGCAATGATGCCGCCGAGAAAGACAAGCAGCAGCAGCAGGGTAAATTTTTGGCCAAGTTGCAGGTTGTCGAGCTTCAGCATGGGGTGGCGACTGTGGTGGTGAGTTCCGAGATTAAATACACCCTTAAAAAGCCTGCTTCCGGAGATGCGAAGCGGTTTGCAAAGGAGGGCAGCAATCAGCGCTGCCCAGGCTGCTCGTTTGCAGAACCACTTCTGACGATTTTAGAGTAAACATTGCTACCAATAGAGCATCAGTAACAGTTCATCACGCTTGCTGGTTACCACGGCCGCAGCATCGTCAGACCTGCCGCCCTGAGCTATTTGAGCTGAGTCAGTTTTTGATTGGCAGACTTGAGCAGATCGCTGGCCCTGGGGTAGCTGGTCGTGCCGGGCTGCACCTTCTCCAGGTCGTTGATGATGTCCTGCATCAGGCTGGCGATCTGGTTGCGGTCCATGCCTTCCAGGTTTTGGGCCAGCATGCGGGTGTTTTTCTCGATGGCGCTATCTAGAGCTTGGGCAGAGGCTTTTTCTCGGGCGGCATTTTCTTGAATAATGCCGAGATTGGCCTGATATTCGGCCAGCAAAACCTGGGCTTGACTATAGCCAGGGTCTTGAACAGGGATATCTTCGAGGCGGGCGATCGCGGTTTCCCACAGCCCCGCCGCTCGCTCCCAGGTATCGGCGGGGTGGGGCGGTTTTTGCGCCGCGATCGCCGCCTGGTAGGCAAAGGCTCTGGCGGCATCGACGAGGGTGTTCGAGCGATCGCCCCCGGCAACATTCCCGGTCACCTGCTGGTAGTCGCGCTCGTAGGCCTCCAGCTTGGTGGCCGACTGTCGCCCAGCCAGCGTTTCAGGCGGAATTTCGTTGAGCTTATCCATGCCGCGCTGCCAGGTGGTCAGGGCAGTGGCGCGATCGGCTCCAGACTGGGCGGTTTGAAAGGCCTGCTGCGCCGCCTCAACGGCGGTGGTGCCTTCCTGCAAAAGGTTTTGGGCGTTGCGCTCCTGAAACACTACGGCTTCCATGCAGCCAATTTCAGAGCGGGCGGTCTCAAATTCGTCTAGCGTGAACTGCCACCGACAGCCGACAAACCCGCAGTAGGCCGTGGGGTAGTAGCCCAAAAACCAGACGGGCAGCCCGTCTAAATGCGCTTGGGCCTGGGTGACTTTGGTCTCGCCCAGCGCGATATCGCTGGCGGAGGTGGCCTGGTTCACCAACTGGTCGGCCTGGGCCACCAGCGACACCGCCTGCCGGTAGTCGTGGTCCATTTTGATGTAGCTGGGCAGCAAAATCAGCGGTGCCGTTTTGGCGACCGGCCAGCGAATCATGGGGTAGGGCAGGTTGAGCACCCACGTGAGCCCAGCCAGCCCGGCCACGGTAACCACTGCAGAGCCAAAGCAACCAAAGGTACGAGCCACCATATAGCGGTTCCTGAATGGGCGAGGTACGATCAAAGTAGAGGAAATACTGCGCACGCTACAGTCTTAGTTTTCCTTTAGGAGAGTGTGATGAAAGCCTACTCACTTGACTTCCGGGAAAAGATCATTGACGTTTACTTTACAGAGCACGTGTCTGTTCGCAAACTAGCCAAGCGATTTGGCGTGTCGAAGAGTTTTGTAGAAACTCTTCTCAAGCGTCTCCGAGAAACGGGTGATATTTTGCCTAAGCCCCATGGGGGTGGACCACAACCCAAACTCAATGCGGAACAACTGAAGCTTGTGAAGGCGTTAGTCGATGCGGACAACGATGCGACCCTGGACGAACTGCGGGACCGTCTAGCCGCTGAAACCTCGATTTTGATGAGTCGGTCGTCGATGGGACGGATTGTGCAGAAGCTTGAGTTGACTCGTAAAAAAAAACGCTGTATGCGACCGAGGCTGCGAGCG
>PYGV01000196.1 GCA_003022385.1 filamentous cyanobacterium CCP3
CACTTTCTACCCCCTCACTCCCTACTCCCCATCCAACCCCCTAGGCCAATGATTGAAATCTACGAACTCACCAAACGATTTGGCTCTAAGCCAGCTGTGGAGGGATTCTCCCTCACCGTTGAACCGGGGGAAGTCTTTGGCCTGCTGGGGCCAAACGGCGCGGGCAAGAGCACCCTGATTAAAATGCTCACCACCCTGCTGCCCGCCAGCAGTGGCCAGGCCGCGATCGCCGGGTATGACCTTCGCCGCCAGCCTAACGGGGTGCAGCGCAGCATTGGCTATGTGCCCCAGGCCCTCTCGGTAGATGGCACCCTGACCGGCTACGAAAACCTGCTGATTTTAGCGAAGCTCTACGGGGTGCCCCGGCGGCAGCGGCTAGAGCGCATCCACGCTGCCCTGCACTATGTCGGGCTAGAGTCGGTGGCCCATCGCCTGGTCAACACCTACTCCGGCGGCATGATTCGGCGGCTGGAGATGGCCCAGGCCACCCTGCACCGGCCCCCGGTTTTGTTTCTCGATGAGCCTACGGTGGGGCTCGACCCGATGGCCCGCAAAACTATGTGGGATCTGATCTTGCAGCTGCGGCGCGACTACGGCACCACGGTGTTTCTCACCACCCACTTTATGGAAGAGGCCGATGTGCTGTGCGATCGCATCGCCATGCTCTACCAGGGGCAGCAGGTGGCGATCGGCACCCCCGCCGCCCTCAAAGCCACTGTGCCGCACTCCAATGCCGCTCTTGGGGCCACCATGGATGACGTGTTCATCCACTACACCCGCAACTCGCTCAGTCCTGAAACCGAAGGGAGCTACCGTGACACGTCAACCACACGCCGCACCGCTCAACGGCTGGGCTAGCCGGGGTAAATTCACGGCCCCGATCGAAGACTTCATTGCCAAAGCCCTGGTCGCCGCCGAGTTAGAAATTCGCAAACTGCGCCACGACCCGATTCAGCTGTTTACCCGCGCGGTGCAGCCGGTGCTGTGGCTGACTATTTTTGGCCAGGTGTTTACCCAGGTGCGGGGCATTCCCATGGGCGGCCTCAGCTATATGGACTTTATGACGCCGGGCATTTTGGCCCAGAGCGTTCTATTTATGTCGATTTTTACTGGGCTGCTGGTGATCTGGGAAAAAGACCTTGGCATTTTGCACAAGCTGATGGTCAGCCCGGCCCCCAAGTCGGCCCTGGTGCTGGGTAAGGCGATCGGGGCCGGGGTGCGGTGTCTGTCGCAGCTGCTGATTGTCTATATTGTGGCGGCGCTGCTGGGGGTGGGCTTGAGCTGGAACCCTTTTGCCATCGTCGGCGTGGCCCTGGTGGTGATGCTGGGGGCAGCGCTATTTTCGACGTTCTCCTTAATTGTCGCCTGCTGGGCACAAACCCACGAGCGGGTGATGGGCGTCGGGCAGCTGATGATGATGCCGCTGTTTTTTGCCAGCAACGCCATCTACCCGATTGAGATCATGCCGGGGTGGCTACAGGTGGTATCGCGGCTCAACCCGCTGACCTACATGGTCGACGCCCTGCGCCAGCTAATGCTGGTGGAACCGGCGGGCAGCTACAGCCTGGGGCTGAGCCTCTCGATTTTGGTGGGGGTGGCGGCGGTGCTGATTGCCTTTTGCGGGCGGTTGTATCCTCGCCTGGTGCGGTAGAGAGTTCTTAGCGCAGGTAGCTGACCAGCAGGCTGTAGCCCTGGGGGCTGAGGTGCAGCCCGTCGGTGGTGAGGTCGGTGCGCAGCAGGCCCTGGCTGTCGCCAAAGACAGGCTGGAGATCGACAAACTCGACCCCGCGACGGCGCAGGGCGATCGCGAGTTGCCCATTCACCTGCGCCACCAGCGGCGGCGGCACCGTGGGCAACCGCGTGGGCAAAACTCCCAGCACCACAATGCGGGACTGGGGATGCTGTACCTTCAGGCGCTGGGCAATCAATTCGAGGTTTGAAACCGTAACGCTGGCGTCTACGCCATTTTTGAGATCGTTGACTCCGGCCATAACGTAGACCGTGCTGGGCCGCACCGTCGCAAACTGGGCCAGACGGCGCACCACATGGGCGGTGGTTTCCCCTGAAATACTCTGGTTGAGCCAGAGGCGATCGCCCGCCAGCTGCTCGTGAGGTAACCAGAGATAGAGCGAATCGCCAACCAAAACCGTCAGCGGGCTGTGGCCCTGGCGAGCGGCCATAGCGGCGGCCTCGTAGGCCAGCAGGGTTTGCCACTGCTCATAGGTAGGCTGTTGGGAAGCCGTTTGCCACTGCTCAACAAAGGTGCTGGGCGAAATCTGGCTGTAGAGCTGCCCGGCCTGCAGCGTTACCACCCGCTGCGCATAGAGCTGGCCGCCAGTGCGGGGGCGCACGATCTCCGCTGCTGAGGGTATGGCAATAGAGGCATACCCTATTACAATCGCCGCGCTTGCTATAGCCCAAACCGTCAGCCGTACCCAGCGTTTCATGGCCCCTTACCCAGTGGATAAACGTTTCAGTGCGCCCACAGCATAGTCAGTCTTTAATCGCTGTCAAGTTTAACCTCACACAGCGTTTCCTTGACCTGAAAATCAGGAGGGCACTTAGCTATTTGTGTACCTCACACACATCCAAGAAATTGTAAGGATATATTTAACGTCCGCTCAGACTTTGAATTTAAATTTGATTTAAGTTAAGCCGATAAAACCTGCTAGGGTTGGCATATTAGTGCTTAGGAGAGGCACTAATTTCAATTCCGATGGTGGGTTGAGCTGAGCTGTAGTCCTCAGCAGCGGTAGATTGGCCATTCCATTCGTCGTTTTGATGAAACGCTAAACGGCTGCTTTTAGTTAAAAAGATTCCGCTATCAAGGTGTTTTCAAATGGCTTTCAAGACGGTTGTTTTTTATGGTTCTTATCGGCGTGATCGCAACGGCATTCGCGCAGCCAAGTTCTTGCTGAATCAGCTCAACCAGCGCGGTCACAACGTTATCTTCGCCGATGCTATGGAGTACGACTTTGGCCTGCTCGATCGCATGTACAAAGAGTACGAACCCGGCCAGGCCCCGGCCAAAATGGAAGAACTGGCCGAGCACATTCGCACCGCCGATGGCTTTGTCGTGGTGACGGGCGAATACAACCATTCAGTACAGCCAGGGCTGAGCAATTTGATGGATCATTTTCTAGAGGAATACTACTTTCGCCCAGCGGGAATTGTATCGTACTCGGTAGGGGGCTTTGGCGGGGTGCGGGCCGCCGTGCATCTGCGGGTGATGCTGGGCGAGATGGGCATGCCCACTATTTCCTCAATGTTTGCGATTTCAAAAATCACCGAAGCTCTGGATGCTGACGGGCAACCTCAAGATGAGTCGCTGACTAAGCGCCTAGGCTCTTTTTTAGATGAGCTGGAGTGGTATCAGGAAGCTCTAAAGCGACAGCGCGACGACAACGGTAAGCCGTTTTAGCAGACGCTTGGCTGATGGGTATGTGGCCGGACAGGCCGCTGATGCCATCACCCCCCTTTTAGCCCGGTTGGGGTCTCCGACTCTGCCCTCCAAACCCCGAGGAAAGTCCCCTGGCTGGCCCAAAGGCCAAACCCGCAACCGCAAACCTCGCTACCCCACAGTCAGAAAACGGGCCAGTTGACCTAAAAAACCGTTAAAAACCATCGCTTAGCGGCCAAGCCATCCTTAAAGCATCAGCATTTGCCTAAGCTTGATGGCTTGAGGTTGGGTTCGGAGTTCTCCCCGCAACGATATGCCTTTAGGGTAAGTCCAACGGGCGTAGCGCTTATATCAAGGTTGGGTGACGTGACAGCAGAACCCAACAAGGCTGACTGCTGTTGGGATTTCTCCTCCAAAGACACGCTGTGCGAACACTTCGTTCCACCCAATCTACAAGAACTGTTGGGAATCAGGGTTATGACGAAGAGCTAGCGCTGGCGGCGCTTGATAACCCAGACAACGGCGGCGATCGCCAGCGTGATCAGCACAATTTTGCTAACTGGAGAAATCCATTGCTGCACCTGCTCAAACTGATCGCCGAGGATGTAGCCCGCCGCCGCCAGCGCCCCCGTCCACAGCACCGTACCCAGGGCGGAGTAGATTAGGTAGGGCAGCAGCGGCATGTGGCTGAGCCCTGCGGGCACCGATACGTAGGTGCGCACCCCCGGCACGATGCGGCCGACGCCGACCACCCAGCTGCCGCCGCTTTTTTGAAAGAAGTCAAAGGCTTTGTCAATGTCTCGGGGCTTGAGCGTCAGCCAGCGACCGTAGCGCCGCACCCACTCCATCAGCTGATCCTGCGTAATCAGCCGCCCCAGCACGTACCAGGCCGACGCCCCGAGCAGCGAGCCCAGGGATCCGGCGACGATCACCCCGGCCAGGTTTAGCCCAGTGCTGCTGCGGCTGACGAACCCGGCCAGGGGCATGACCAGCTCCGACGGAATCGGCGGAAACAGGTGCTCCAGCACCATCAGGCCAAAGATGCCGAGGTAGCCGAGGGACTCGATCCAGGTTGTAATCCAGTTGAACATGGGACTGCTTTACCGCTTTGCGTTGCGCTCGAACAATACTTTACCCAACTGCCCCACCACCAGCGGAATCAAGCTAGCCCCAAACACCAGCCCCCAGGATCGCCCGGATAGCCCGGTGGTGCCCAGGGCATCGGAGAGGCCAGGCACGTAGACCGCCGCCAGCAAAATCAGGGTGCAAATGACCAGGGCACCCCAGACGAAGGGGTTATGGGTGACTTCGTTGTGCAGCAGGTGGGTGCCGCGGCTGCGCATGTTGAAGATGTGCCACAGACGGCTGAACGACAGCGTCATAAAGGAGATGGTAACAGCCTCGGTGCCGTCGAGCTGCCAGACCCACAGGGCGATCGCAAAAGCCCCCAGGGTCGTAGCGGCAATCAGCAGGCCGTACAGCCCGATCGCAATCCAGTGGTCCTGGGTGAGCACAGCCTCGTTGCCCTTGCGCGGCGGGCGCTGCATCATGGTTTCGTCGCCTTCGCCCAGGCCCAGGGCCAGGGCCGGAAACACGTCATTGACGGCGTTGATATAGAGAATTTGCAGCGGCAGCAGCGGCAGCGGCGCGTTGACGACCGAGGCCAGGGCGACGGCGATAATTTCCCCCGTGTTGCCCGAGAGCAGGTACAGGGTGAACTGACGAATATTGCGAAAGATCGCCCGTCCCTGGGCCACCGCCGCCACAATGCTGGCGAAGGAGTCGTCTTGGAGCACCATGTCGGCGGCTTCCTGGGCCACCTGGGTGCCGCGCTGGCCCATGGCCACGCCAATGTCGGCCTTTTGCAGGGCTGGGGCGTCGTTGACGCCGTCGCCCGTCATCGCCACGATCGCTCCGTCGGCCTGGTGGAGCGCAATCAGGTTGAGCTTTTGCTCGGGGCTAACGCGGGCAAAAATCGACACCTGCTGTAGCTCCTGGCGGTGCTGGTCGGTGAGGTCGTCGAGGGGTTTGAGCGCTTTACCGGGCAGGGCCTGGGCCTCGCGATCGCCCACCAGCCCCACGGCCAGACCAATGTTGCGGGCGGTAATCTGCTGGTCGCCCGTCACCATCACCACCCGAATGCCCGCCTGATGACAGGCCTTGATCGAATCTTTGACGCCCTGGCGGGGGGGATCTTCGAGGCCTACCAGGCCCAGTAAAACCAGATCGCTGTAGGGGTCACCCTGAGCCGTATCGACAGTTTTAGCGGCAAAGGCCAGCACCCGCAGTCCGGCTTCGGCGGTGGCCTGCATGCGCTGCTGCCAGCGATCGCGGTTTTCCCTATCCAGCGACTGCACGCCCTGCCCGGTGTGGTAATGGGTGCAGCGCTCCAGCACTGCTTCGGGAGCCCCCTTGACGGCCACCCAGTAGCCATCTTGGGCGTTGTGAATCGTTGCCATCATCTTGAGGTCGGGGTCGAAGGCGACCTCGCGCTGCTCGGGCCACTGCGATCGCAGCTCGTCGCGGTGCAGGTGGGCCTGCTGACCCAGATTCAGCAGGGCGATCTCCATGGGGTCGCCAATGGTGCGATCGGGGGCGTCGGCGTCGGGCGGTTCGGCATTGTTGCAGAGCACCGCCACCCGCAGCAGCTGCTCTAGCGCCTCGTGCTGCTGTGGGTCGATAGATTGATTGTCGAGGCTAAAAGGAGTACCGCTGTTATCAACCTGGACGGTGCCCGCCTCCACCACAATTTGGCTGGCGGTCATGCGGTTCTGGGTCAGGGTACCGGTTTTGTCGGTGCAGATAATGCTGGTTGAGCCCAGGGTTTCGACCGCTGAGAGACGGTTGATCAGGGCGTTTTGCTTGGCCATCCGCCACATACCTCGGGCCAGAGCTACCGTGGCCACAATCGGCAGGCCCTCAGGTACAGCGGCGACCGAAAGGGCGATCGCCGTCTCGACCATCAGCACCAGGTCTTTGCCCTGCACAATACCGCTGACCGCCACGACCGCCGCGATCACTAGCGTAATCCAGATCAGCCGTCGGCCCAGCTGGTCGAGCCGCTGCTCCAGGGGAGTTTGCTCACCCCCCGCCTGGGCCGCCAGGGTCGAGATGTGGCCCAGCTCGGTCTCCATGCCGGTGGCGGTGACAATGCCCTCGGCTGCCCCCAGCCGAATCGCCGTGCCCTTGAATACTCGATTGGTCTGCTCCGCCAGCGGTAGGTCAGGTTCGACCGGCTGGGTGGCTTTGCTGGCGGGCAGCGACTCTCCGGTCAGGGCCGACTCATCGACTTGTAAGTTGGAGGCGCTAATCAACCGCAGGTCAGCGGGCACCATGTCGCCCCCCTCCAGCACCACAATGTCGCCGGGCACCAGCTCGTCGGCCCCCACCTGCTGTACCTGTCCCTCGCGGCGCACCTTGGCCTGAGTCTGGCTGAGCTGCTGCAGCGACTCCATCGATTTCACCGCCCGCAGCTCGGTGGTAAAGCCAATCAGAGTGTTGAGCGCGATCGCGATCGCTACCGCAATGCCCTCAATCCACTCCTGAAAGGCAAAGGCCAGCACCGCCGCCACCGCCAGCAGGCCAATGATGGGGCTTTTGAACTGGTCTACAAAGATTGCCCCGGCCCCGCGCTGCTTTGCCTCATCGAGACGGTTCCAGCCGTATTTGTCTCGCTGGCGATCGACCTGCCGACTGGTAAGCCCCTGGGCAGCATCGACACCAAAGGCCTCAAGCACCTCCTGCGGTTGGGATTGCACCACCTCAGCAGGCGAAACGGGGCTCTTCATGCAAGGTTCCTTAACGATTAAATAACTGATTTAAACCTAGGCAACCCCGCCAGTCTTAACCTCTACCGAACTGTATAATATTGATCAACAGCCGCGCAATTTCTGCCCTTTGGGTGATGTCAGCCTCTAGTGCGATCGCTAGTTTAGAATTCTGGTGACATCAAGAAGCAATACAAGCAAGTTTCACTCAGGCGGAAGATAACGTGGTTATGATTTTCCCCGCTGTTGATGAGATGTAGTAGTAAAGTTTAAAGTATAGAGACTAGGGTGATTTAGAACTCAGCAATCGTATGTTCTACCCAGTCAAAAACTGCTACAGCCGCAAAGTGATTACTAACTAAATATTCACCATGCCCAATGGATTTCTGCTCAGTCGCGCTCTACTCAACTTCAAATCCGATGCCGAGGATCTGCTAGCCGAACTATCCGCCGTAACGCGCACCCCCGACGGTTCTCTATGGCTTGGATCTGATGAATTTACTACGCTGGAGCGGCTGACGCCCATGGGCGATGGTGTCTACGGCAACCATAAAACGTTTCATCTCAAAGACTTTGTTGAGCTATTCGATCACGAATCTGAAATTGATATCGAGGGGCTTGACTACTGCGATGGCTACCTCTGGGTGGTGGGTTCCCACAGCTTAAAACGCAACAAAACCAAGGGCAAAAAGCAGCATAAAGACATCAAGCGCCTCTCTGAAATCGAAGGCGACCCAAATCGATCACTGCTGGCTCGACTGCCCGTTCTCAACGGCGAAATTATGCCTACCTACGCCCGTTCCAATGATAAAAACGACGTGCTTACGGCGGCCAGCCTCAAGCAGATCAATAGCCACAACCTGCTGCTCGAAGCCCTCGCCGACGATGAGCACCTGGGGGTATTTTTAAAGATGCGGCTGCCCTCTAAGGACAACGGCTTTGATATTGAAGGCATTGCGGTGAGCGGGCGCAAAATCTTTTTAGGGCTGCGGGGTCCGGTGCTGCGGGGCTGGGCCATTATTCTTGAGCTTGAGGTCGAAGACGGTGAACCTGGCGAGCTTGTGCTCAAAGACCTAGGCGAGGGCTGCCTCTACCGCAAGCATTTTCTCGACCTCAACGGTCAGGGCGTACGTGAGCTGTGCCTGCACGATGGCGATCTGCTGGTGCTGGCTGGCCCCACTATGGAGCTAGAGGGCGCGATGCAGATGTTTCGCTTCGAAGACGCACTCAACCACAGTAACGACACGCTGTGGAGCCAAGATTCTGGTCGACTCAAGGTGCTGTTTGATCTGCCGTTTACCATTGGCTCTGACCACGCCGAGGGGCTGACGCTGCTGCCCTGTATGGGCTATGACGACGGCCTCATGGTGGTCTACGACTCTCCCGACGACGTCCGCCGTCCCGACCCCAAGTCGGTGTTTGCCGACATCTTTCGCCTGCCCCAAAAGACTGACTAAACGGGGTTGAAATTAGGACTCGGCTGGGCTGGAAGATGTGGGGGAAAACCAGAGCTGCCAATAGCTAGCGATGCGGTGAGTAAAGGCGGCTGGGTCTTCGCAATATAATCTTTGTCCGAGGTCTTTAGCCTGCCGGTGCAGCCTGTGCTGGCGGTGCTGCATCAGGGGCAGCAGTACCTGCTTATGAACGTCTTCGATCGCGACTTCGGCAGGAGGATCGAGCAAAAACGCTCGCAGGGCCGCAATGTCGTGCCCATCGCCCAGGATCTGGGCAAGCTGGTGTAGCTCTGACTCAAATGCGTCCATTATGGTAGGCCACAGCGGCTTGAGCAGACAGGTGGTGTGCGACAGGTCTTTGACCCGCTTGCGCCAGTCGTGAAAGGCGTCGTCGCTGCCGTCGTCGTAGGCGGCGTGGTAGCGCGCCTGCCCCTGGCCGTAAAGCTGGGTCAGGTTAGTGGAGACAGCTTTCCAGCCAGTTTTTTTGAGGGTTAGCTGGCTGAGTCGCGTCCGGCTGTCTTTGAGGTCTGAAATAATGGCCGCGATCGAGGTTTCGCTCTCGGTTAGCGCTTTGAGTCTGAGCTGATGCAGGTTGCCCAGGCTCTCTTGCAGCTTAAAGAGAGCTTTGGTGTCTAGGTCAAGACCATAGGTATCGAGAAGATCCGTAAGGGTTTGCTGGTAGACCTCGCTATCGCGGGCCAACGAGAGCGATCGCCCCAGGTCGCGCAGCAGGTCTTTCTCTCGGCGGTAGGTGTCCTTATCGATCGATTTGTGCACCAGGCGCAGCACCGTTCGCGCCTTCTTCAGGTGCCTGCGGGCGTTGTGAACTGCTTCGCCGGGGTTTTGCTGAAACTCCTCACTGAGCTGCTGAACCGCTTTGTCTAACTGTTCACCGAGAATACGGCGAATGTTGGCTTCAACGGTGCTGTCAGCCAAAAATTTGTACGCCATAGAACCTAGGACACCGGATCTTTTGAGTCAGGATCGAGTTCGAACCGCTGATCATCGCGACGATCCATTTCGTCTTTGACCGCCACGGGCTGCTCGGCCTGGGTGTCGATGCCTACCGCCGCCGCAATGTCGTCGACGTTGCTCTGATCGGGGGTGGGGGTCGTGCCGCCGATCGCCTCTTCACCCACCACTTTGGCCTGCTCAATCATGGCGTCGGGGTCGCCTGCGGTGGTGGGGCTGCCCGAGGCCATCCGGTTGTGGTCAGGAACCTCCGCCCCAATCATGCTGCTGTTGTCCTCTCGTCCAGTGCGCGCCGCTTCTGCTGCGGCCTGGGCGGGCGGCAGATCAGTCACGGGTTCATCGGCAGCAGAAGGCGTTTTATCGATCGCTTGAGGCGTCTGCGATGACGAAACTTTGGCGGAATCTGCGTTTTTCTGGCTCGCTTTTTGGGGGTTCATAAAAACAGTTTGAGTCCTATGGAGCAGGGCTGAATCGCGCATGCTTGCCGCCCGTTCTAAGTGTGAACTGACGAAATTATAAGTACAGCGAACAGGACCTGGCGCTACAACAACGCTGTTTGCAAACATTCTTTGCTGGCTGCAAGACGGCGTTGCCTACAGTACAGATTGAGTGACTAAAACCAGGGTTAGCTTCAGCCCTCTTAGCAACCATAACAGCGGCCCAGACCGAACCTGTCACCCCACCGATAGATTTCTGTGAACCACAGCAAGTTCTGCTCAAGATTTAACGTTTTCTCCACCGGCAAATCTCTAGATCCGAGGCTAAATTTGATTAAATATATTTTTCGGCCAGTTTAATCAGGCGCAAAATGATCAGAGCAAATGCGGTGCCGATCAGGCCCAGTTGCCACTGCCCTAGCCC
>PYGV01000197.1 GCA_003022385.1 filamentous cyanobacterium CCP3
GCTCGTAGGGGCGGCTGGGGTTGGTTGCGAGGCAGTCTAAATATTCGCCATCGGTGCGGCTGGGGCGGTAGAGTACCGTTTCGCTGTCGTTGAGCCGGGCCAGTCCCGCCATATAGAGCGCTTTGCAGGCGGCGGCGTAGTCACCCTGCTGGGCCAGCCGCTGGGCCTCGCGCCACCAGTAGGCCGCCTGCTTGAGGGCGGCTTCTGAGGGGGCGGTTTTCTGCACTACGCCTGTGCCTTTGAGCTGGCGCTGGTTTAGATAGGCGGTCACACCCCGGTAGACCAGCCAGCCAATCCACAGGGCCAGAGCCGCGATCGTGACCCAAAATAGCCCCCGCGCCACGGGTTCTAGCCAGGGCCAGCGGGGTAGCGCGGGCGCATCTACATTGACTTTAGAAAACTGGTAATCAAACCACTCCCCCAGGTTTTGCCACCCCTGGCGAATTTGCCAAGCGAGGGAATTGGTGCGATGGGGAAGGTCGGCCATGGATGACAATCTGCCAAATCTGGCCCCATTATGGCTCACGGATCGCTTGGTCTAGCTAAAGAGCCTAGGATGGTTCAGGAGGAGGGTGTCGTTAGGGCGCTATCCCAGCTTGTGTCAGTGGTTAAGGGCCACACCCATCAGCGCAATAAAGACTTTTACTTACGCGCGATCGCCCTTTCGTAGGCCGGGTCATGCTCAGCAAAGCTCAGCACCAGCACTCGTCTGGGAGCCGGAGCGTCATAAATGCGATAGACCAGGCGATAGGCAATTCCATTCCAAAGAATCTCCAAAGCCCGATAGCCTGCTAGTGCTCCCTTCAAGCTATGACTTGGTACTTTGCGGGTTTTATAGGGGTCTAAGGAGAGAACCTGCTGGTAGCGAGGCAAATCGCCTCGGAGCAGCGCAGGTAGGTCGAGAAAATCCTGCTGCGTCACTCCCTGGTGCAGCTGAATTTTATACCCAACCTTGGTAGCCACGAGCTTTTAGCCAATCGTTGAGCGCGTCTTCATCGACCTCTTCGCCCTCGTCAATCACCGTTACCCACTGGGTGGGGTCGTCGAGGTCAGGAATGCGATCGATCGCGCGCGCTTCGGCGGATGGCTTGGCTGGGGGCTGCACGGCCTCGCTGTGGTGCTTCCAGATCAGGTAGTCAACAAAGTCTTGGATGGTGCGCAGCTCGGCTTCTGAGAGGGTGCCCAGCTGCTGGGTAATGTGTTCGACCAGGGGTGCCAGGGCGGTGTTTTGCATAGCCTGGGGTGATAAGGGTGCTGTTTCCCAGTGTAGCCAGGAAGTAGATGGGCCAACCTGTGATGCTGTGATTAGGCAGGTACAACGCCACAGGTACAGAAGGTTTGCTCAGGGCGATCGCCGCGATCCCTGGTGCTGACCGCCGCAAAGCCCGCTGCCTTGAGCAGGGCTTCCACCTCGCCTGTCTCGTAGGCGGTAAACCCGTGCTGGGTTAGCCCCTGCCGTTCTAGGTACGCCTTTGACGCATAGCCAATCACCAGACGACCGCCAGGGCAGAGCACCCGGTGACATTCGGCCAGCACCTGCGGTGCACTGGGCCAAAAGTACAGCGTATTGACGGTGCAGATATGGCTAGCTGCCGGGCCAAAAAGGGCTGGAACCTATTCATCATCAGTACCTATACAGCGGATCTCGTGAAATTGGGCGTTTCCTGAGCCAGCCGTCGCTGGGGCACCCGCACCAGGGCGACCCCCACCAGCAGCAGCCAAACCTCCCACAATATAAAGCCGATCGGCGTGCTCTCAATTACTGTCACGGCAGGGATAACGGTGGCCAACAGTTCGCTCTGACCCAGCAGCAGCATGGGCGCAGTGAGCAAGCCCAACCAAGCAATCTAAGGTTTGAATAGAGGCGATCGCAGCATCGCCGCCCCCAGTCCCAGCGTCCAGCCCACCAACAAGAGCTGGCCTAGCTGTTCGCCAATCACCACAACCAGGTCAGAATCAGCGCCGTACCCCCGGCCTGAAACTGGGTCAGCACGTAGTCCACGACGTGGCTTTTTTATTAGGTTTTTCAGAACCCAGCGCCTTTTACCGCGCCTTCAAGCGCTGGACGGGGCAAACGCCTCGCCGCTACCGTTTACAAGTCGGGGCTGACGGCGCTGATAGATGAAGAAAACGGTAGTGCGATCGCTGTTTCACCTGTTCCAGGGGGCCACCCTCGACTTTTTGACCACTGGCAAGCCCAGCGCGGCGAGCAGAGCATACGGGCATTTTTAGCAGGCATGCGATCGCCCAACGTTTTCTAACTGTGTAAAAAGCTCAACTTCGCCAAGCAACTCAATACGATACTCTTGGTGAAAAGTAGCTTATTTGCAATGGACTCTCCTCCGCCTCGCCCTTTGCCATCGCTAGACCAGCTGATTGATGCCTATGAGTCTGCCATCAACGCCCTTGAGGGCCTGACTGTTGACGATGTAGCCACGGAGAAGTCGCATCAACTGGTTATCGATGCCCTGCTAACCAGAGATGCGGTTGAAAAAGTTCGCCAAGATAGAGAGAAATCTACCGCCATTCCTCTATCGACCGAAGTGTATGCTCGGCTCATCAGGCTCGATCAGCGGCTTAAAAACAAGACAGACCTGATTGCATCCCACGGCGATTTAGAGAATACTCGCCAGAGTATTAACCCCAGTGCTCAGGCCTGGTGGTGGTTTTTAGCCCCTGCCCCTAAGGCGCCCAAACAGCATGCCCAAGATCGTTTTGACTGGGTTTGGAATGGGCTTACCGTCGTCTTTCTAGTCACCGCGACCAGCTTTGCGACCAGCACCGCCAAGGCCTTTTCAATTCAGGGTTTTGATGTACTGGGGTTATTTAGCAGCTTTATTCAAGGGGCAGGCTTAGCCGTTGTCGCTGGTGGCGCCTTTACTGAAAAAGGGCAGCGGGTGGTGCAAAATGCTCTGCGAAGCGTCAACATTCCCAGCTATCACCATGCTGAGGCTACTTGTTTGCTGTCGGCCAGTTTGCTAGCGGCGTCGTTCTTGGGTTACTCAAACCTGTACCGACTCGGTAACCTGTACTACGTTTGGGGCCAGGGAGAGCGCGATCGCGGCGACAATATCTCAGCATTTCGAACCTTTCAAACAGTTTTAGACTTTGCCCCCAATAAAAAAGAGGCTTACTCTGCCCTAGGCCAGGTGGCCGAAAAAATGGGCCGTTTAGACGATGCTGCCGCCTATTACGAGCAAGGTATAGCTCTATCAGATCCAGCTTCCGCATTGGGAATGGCTCGATTGGTGCTGCTTAACACCCTCAAGGAAAGCGGTTGGACGGCACCCATGGACAGTCAGAAAGTTCGCGAAGTTAAATTCTTTTTAGAGCTGGCCTCTCAATTTAATTTGGGTTTTGATGAGGCTGGAAACCCTGTAGAAATAGTCGATGTTGTTATCGATCAGCAGACCCATTATGGATTATTAGAGTTAGCTAAAATAGACTTTCAAACCATTCGCTCTGCCCCTTCTGCCAACAACCTAACGGAAGAGCAAAAGCGATCGATTCGCAAAACTCAAACCCACCTCAGGCAGGCGCTCACTCATTTTCAAACAGCTCATTGGGAAGAGTCGCTCACCCTAGCTACTCAGCGGCCAGCGGACACCCAAAATCTTTTGGAGCTAGCCCTACAGCGTTCTCGGTGGGTGCATGACCTCAGGAAATTTCAGATTGACCCTCGTTTGTCTCAAGATGAGGAAAGACTGCTGAGCCGCGCCGTTGATCAAGTTTCTGGCGAGCTCAGTTTGAGCCCAGAGCTTGCCGAGCTTGCCCAACTTTTAGAAACGTTTTCTTATCAAGAACGAACGTATTTGATTGATAGATTTATTGGCAGTCTGCCTGCCGATCACCAAAAAAGGCTGAAGGAAGATCTGGCCTTAGATCTGGGCAAGCCGAGATGCTACATCGCCATCATTTTTTTGATTGATTTTGCCATTGATGACTATTTGGCTACGGGAGCCAAGGAGAAGGCCAGTCAGCTCGACCTGCTGCGATCGCGGCGGCAGTTTAGCGATCGCGAATGCGGCAGTACCGACGTTTCTACGGCATCCGCGACACTGTCCTCGCCCACTGCTGCTCCGCCCCTCAACCGGCTCGACCTCTACACCCTCAGCATCCACGAAAAATCACTGATGAGTGAGCTGCTGAGCATTCCAGAACCCCTACTCTCAGCCGCCGAATAGCATCAAGCTGGCCGTCGCCAGGTTCGCCACCAGGGCCGCTGAGGCGGGTCACTGCGACGGCGCGCGGGTTGACACACCCGGCTATCGGCCGACGATAGGCATACCTCCGACTTGCTCCGCGACAGCTGCTTGACCGAGCGGAAGGCCTGAGCTGGGGCCGCGATCGCAGGTCGATCAATGCCTTCGCTGGTTCGATTTTCGAGGCCATATACCAGCGTATTGTTGTCGAGATTACAGAGATCAATGCCGGGCCACAGAACCGGTTCTAGGTGCTCCACCCGGTTCGGGTTGATAAACACGGCGCGCACATCGTGGATGCACCGTTCAGTGGTGTCTACAAAGGTAACCTGATCGGCGTCGCCGGGGGCAATGGCGCGAAACTCCAGCAGGTTATACCCCCAGGAGGCACTTTGGGGCGGAGCAATGTAAATTTCCTGAAGCACTAAATCTTTGTCTGTGGTGCTTTGGTCAGTGGCATTGACAACGGTAAGGCGGCGGGGCTCGCCCTGCTGGGGCTGACCAAACGTAATCTTGTCTCGATCGCATAAATTGACGGCCAGCTTTTTCTCCTGCTGGCCATTGGCAAAGGTGGCGGTAATGTCATACCGCTGAATGGTGGCACAGCTCAAATCGGCTGTATCGGTTAAAATCCAGGCTTCTGTTTGAGGCCGAATGGCATAGCTACCCAGCAGGCCCACTTCCCTGAGAAACCGCTCGTCACAGGTGTCATCGATACAGTTTCTGGAGGTTTCAACTCGGGTGCTCCTGCCTTCGCTCAGACTGCCATCGTTGGACGGTTCGAGGTCAGCCTCGCCATCTATTTGCGTCAGTTCGTGTAGGGCTTCGTAGCAAACCTCACGCACAGTCGGCGAGCTAAATTGTTCACACAGGGCCGACTGGGCCTCTCCGCCGTCAGAATTTTGCTCGGCCTCAGGAGCGGGTTCTCGCCCCTCCTCCGCTGGGCTTTGCTCGTCGGCAGGGGCTTGCTGATTCAGGCTAGCGCCCTCAATCAGAATTTCTTGAAGGGCGCTTGTGGTGCCGTTAAACACCACTAGTTTGCCGCCCTCGCCCTCGGGTGCAAACAGGGTGTAGGTACCCCCCTCGATCGCGCAGATGTTGACGCTATAATCAGCGACAGATTCGCCATCGCTAAACACGCTTAAAAAGTCGTAGTCACAGTTGCCTGGCGATCGCTGAAATACCAGGGAACCCCTGGGTTCAACCGCCTCTCTCCCCAACCGATTAGGGCCAAAATTCGTTTGACCAGAAGGCACTGCGTACAGTCCAACCAGCGACTTTCGAGTTTGATTGACGATTTTAACCCCAGTCTCTTGACCAACCACTGAACTACTCAGCAATAGCGTTGCAGGAGCCAAGACAAACGCTGAAAAAACGCAGGACAACCGTTTCTTGTTCATAGATTGCGGCGCACCCCAAGCCCATGTGACGATGTTTCAAACATACAGGTCTACAGCGATTTAAGCGATCGCAGCGGCGATGAATTAACACTATCTAAAGAAGCTGAGCTCCACAAATTACCTCTGCCTGCAAGCCGTCAGAACCACTCGCTGGCCCAGCCCACCCTCGTGATCCCCAATCTCTAGCCCTGAGATTGTCTATCCAACATTCTCAGGTGACTTGTGCTGAGCTGACAATACCGATCAGCTAAAGTTCTGCAAAACGCCAGCCTTGAAAATTAAGGGTTGTCTTTGCTGAGATCGATTTTGAGGGTCAGTCGCAGGGGCAAAAACAGCTGCCAGCGAATCGCGATCGCGCGGATGCCAAAAATTACTCCCATGGCTACGAAGCGGCAGACGGGTGAGGGCATCAGGTGCAGCATCACCACGTAGAGAATGCCCCCCAGCACAATCGGCGTCGCGTATAGCTCCCGCGACAGCAGCAGCGTGGGCCGATGGGTCACCACATCGCGAATAATGCCTCCGGCAATACTGGTAATCAGGCCCATCACCACAGCCACAGCCGCAGGATAGCCAAACAGCAGCGTTTTATCGATGGCCTGCACCGCAAACAGAGCCACGCCCATAGCGTCGAGGTAGGAGAGCAGCCGCAGCGGCAGCTTGAGAATAAAGCGAATGCCCATAAATGTGGCAAAGGAGGCGCCCAGGGCCACCCAAAAAGCCGTGAGATCCAGCAGCCAAAATACCGGCACATTCAGAATAACGTCCCGCAGGGTGCCGCCGCCGATGGCCGTTAGCAGCCCCACCACCACAATGCTAAAAATATCGAGGCGCTGGCGAGCCGCCGACAGCACCCCAGAGACAGCAAAAACCGCCACCCCCGCCTGGGCTAGAAAATATTCCATCGGGTTCTCCAACTTGGGTCGGCTTCAACGCCAAACGGCTAAAGGACAGCTTCGATTCTGCCCAACTGCCCTGCGAGTAGTGTTAAAGCTCTGCTGATTATCCCTTACTGCCCCGATCGGGTTCAGCCCCGGTAGAGTGGTGTATGAACAGTCGCCCGGCGGCGATCGCCGCTTCGCTGCTGGGGTAGACTTCGCCGTCGTTGAGCACCGCCAGCTCGGGGTTAATCACCCAGCAGCGGTACCCTAGCCCCTGGTGGTACGTTACCCCAGCCACCCAGCCAGGGAATACCGAAACATGAATTAAACGACCTGTATCCATCGGTATTGGCCCCTTTAGCCTATGACTCAACCATGCCTGCTGGGAATGCTGGGAATCGGTTCTGATCGGTTGCGAGTCCGTCTGAACGGCTCTGCGCTAACGGTTAGGCCAAACCCCGATCATGTCTGGACATGATTTATGGCCTACGCCTTTAGGACTATCCAATTTGGTTCAAGCGTACTATACTAGTAAAGCAAAGACAACGCCCCCTTGACAACGCCCTTCCACATTTTCCCCTCACACCGCGCCCGAGCCATTGGGTAGAAGAATTCGCCCTGGGGCGACTACACTTCTGAGCTGAAGTGGGGTTTACTAGGGGCATCGTTTGAGCCATTCCTCGGACAGGCCCAGCCCACACCAATTCACTCGCACAACTGAATTTATTCCCAGGCAGCTATGGCATCTAAAAGCAACGACGTCACCGAAAAGCAAAAAGCTCTCACCATGGTGCTCAGCCAGATTGAGCGCAACTTTGGCAAAGGCTCGATTATGCGTCTGGGCGAAGCCAGCCGGATGACGGTCGAAACCATTCCCACCGGGGCGCTCACCCTGGATCTGGCTCTGGGCGGCGGTCTGCCCAAGGGACGCATTATCGAAATTTACGGCCCCGAAAGCTCGGGCAAAACCACCGTCGCCCTGCACGCGCTGGCCGAGGTGCAAAAGGCAGGCGGGGTGGCCGCCTTTGTCGATGCCGAGCACGCCCTCGACCCGGTCTACGCTAAAGCTCTGGGGGTCAATATCGACGAGCTGCTGGTGTCGCAGCCCGACACGGGCGAAATGGGCCTAGAGGTGGTCGATCAGCTGGTGCGATCGGCGGCGGTGGATGTGGTGGTGGTCGATTCGGTGGCGGCCCTGGTGCCCCGCGCCGAGATCGAAGGTGAAATGGGCGATGCCCACGTGGGTCTACAGGCCCGCCTGATGAGCCAGGCGCTGCGAAAGATCACTGGCAGCATCGGCAAGTCGCACTGTACGGTCATCTTCTTGAATCAGCTGCGGCAAAAAATCGGCATTTCCTACGGCAACCCGGAGGTGACGACCGGCGGCAATGCCCTCAAGTTCTACGCCTCGGTGCGGCTTGATATTCGCCGCATTCAAACCCTTAAAAAGGGCACCGAAGAGTACGGCATTCGCGCCAAGGTTAAGGTGGCCAAAAACAAAGTGGCCCCGCCTTTTCGGATTGCTGAATTCGACATTCTCTTCGGTCAGGGCATTTCGACCATGGGCTGCCTGGTCGATCTGGCTGAGCAAACCGAGGTCATTACCCGCAAGGGGGCCTGGTACAGCTACGAGGGCGACAATATTGGCCAGGGCCGTGACAACACCGTGCAGCGCCTGATCGAAGATGCCGCCTTTGCCGCCAAGGTTGAAGCCCAGGTGCGCGAAAAGCTCTCCATCAGCGGTGCGCCCGTGATCGTCGAAGAGCCCGACGACGAGGTCGACGACCTGCTTGAGGACGCGTAGTGGCAAACAGTCGTTTGCCCCTGTCAAAGGCGTTGATGCTCTGACGCATACCTGGGTTCGGCAACGCCTCCGTCTTTTCGCCCTGGGGTTAAGCTCTGACCGGGGGTAGTGGCGCTAACGCCTCGCTCAAGGGAGGATAGGGCTACGCTACCTACCGCAGGCCCATGGATACTCCCCAACGCTCTAACTCTGGCACTGGTCTAGCGATCGCCGCGGCGATCGCCGTTGTGTCCGCCGTCGTCTTCAATACCCTCTTCAACCGCTTTCCCCCCAGCGGGCGGAGTGTGGGCGAAATTTCCAACACGCTTTTGAGCGAGGTGTTGATTACCCCCGCCAGCTACGCCTTTGCGATCTGGGGCATTATCTACCTGGGCCTGTTCGCCTACGCCATCTATCAATTTCACCCCGAGCGGCGGCGCGAGCCCGTCATTCAGCGGGTCAACGGGCTGCTGATTTTGGCCTGTGTTGTGCAGACCGTCTGGATTTTGCTGTTTACCTTCCAGCAGTTTGGCTGGTCGGTTTTGGCCATGGCGCTGCTGCTGGTGGCGCTAATCGGCATTTACACAACGCTGAATATTGGCCGCGAGCGGGTGTCTCGACAGCGGCGCTGGATGGCCCATATTCCCTTTAGCCTCTACCTGGGCTGGATTTCGGTGGCGACTGTTGTCAACGTGGCCTCGGCCCTCTATGTGTCGGTCTGGGGCGGCTGGGGCATTGCGGCGGTGACCTGGACGGTGGCGATGATTGTGGTGGCCACGCTGATTGGCGCAGCGGTGATCTATACCCGCCGCGATGTGGCGTTTACGCTGGTGTTTGTGTGGGCATTGGTGGCGATCGCGGTGCGTCAGAGCGATATCCCGGCGGTGCGGTGGGCGGCGCTGAGCATGGCCGGGGGGCTGCTGATTTGGCTGGCTGTGGCTAAATACGTCCTGCCCAAGCCAGCCCATTCCTGAGCAGGGGCGATCGCCGACAGTTCACCCTGTAGTAAACCCAGTGGAATAATGGGAAGGTAGCGTTTTTCGCTGCTGACCTTTAATTACCGTCCCATGACCCCTGAACCCGACTCGACCCGGCCCTGGCTGTCTATCAAACGACTGGTTTTAATTGTTTTGACGGCCTTAGTAGGGCTGGTGGTGGTGCAATCACTGCTGAGCAGCTGGAAAGAGCCCCAGGTGGCGAGCCGCCTGCAGCTTTACCAAACCGACCTGCTGCTGGAGGGCAGCGCCTGGCAGGGGGAGGGGCTGCCCTCTGATCAGTGGCCTAAACTGCGCGAGGGGCTGGTGGGCAAAGACCCGATTGCCACCGCCCAAAAACAGTATGAAGAGGTGCGTCAGCAGGCCGCTGAAGGGCTGGATGAGGGGCGATCGCTCCAGGCCGAAACCGCTGTGCCATTGAGCAATTCCCTGGCCGACGAAGCCAATGCGGGCAAGCCTCTGTCTCGGCGGGTGCAAACCGCGCTTACCCAGCAAGAGCTGCTGATCGATCGGCTCGATATTCGCCTGGGCCTGATGGAAGCCTACCAGGGTAAGCCTGAAGCCGCCATTCGTCGCTGGCAGCAGGTGCGCGACCGTGAGACCGCCGCTGCTTCAGCCATGCGCACCGCCGACACGCTAATTCGGCTGTGGCAAGACCAGCAGGCCGCTCCGGGGGATGATGTGTGGCTACAGGAGTCGCTAGACGGCTGGTTTGAGTACCGCGCCCTCGAAAAGGTTTATGAGATTCAGGCCCAGACTGGCGACAGATCTGGCGACAGCTCCAGCGCTGACCGTCTCGCTCAGCTCCAGGCCCAGGAGCAGGTAACCGCTGAGAACAAACTGGTCAAGCTGGTGCTGCTGAGTACAGTACCGGCCCTGGGGGCCGTAATTGGCCTGGGGTTGTTAATTTGGCTAGGGGCGCAGCGGGTGCTGCGGGGCAGCCAGTCGGTGCTACAGCACAACGCCGGGCGCGGCTGGGAAGTGCCCTGGACGGCTGAGACGATTTGGCAGGTCTTGATTGCCGGTTTTTTCTTTGTGGGGCAAATTTTGCTGCCCCTGGTGCTGGGC
>PYGV01000198.1 GCA_003022385.1 filamentous cyanobacterium CCP3
TTCCTCACCCCCTCACCTTCCTTTGCCCAAAGCGGCTAAAGTCTTTAAACAACACTACCCGTCACCTGGCTATATCCATGAAATCTGTCATTCCCGTGCCGCTGCCGAATAACCCCTACGAGGTGGTGGTTGCCGCTGGGGGCATCGATCACCTGGGCGGCTGGCTGGCCGGGGTCGAGAAGCCGCTGGTCAAGTCGGGGCAGAGGCTGCTGCTGGTGTCGAACCCAGCCATTTTTAAGCACTACGGCGATCGCGCCCTGGCCTCTCTCACCAAAGCGGGCTACGCCGTCGAGACCTGCCTGCTGCCCGCCGGAGAGCGCTACAAGACGCTGAAAACAATTCAAAAAATTTACGATGCGGCCCTGGGCTTTCATCTGGAGCGCAAGTCGGCGATGGTGGCCCTGGGCGGTGGCGTAATTGGCGATATGACGGGCTTTGCCGCTGCTACCTGGCTACGGGGGCTGAGCGTGGTGCAGGTGCCCACCTCGCTGCTGGCGATGGTCGATGCTTCAATCGGCGGCAAAACTGGGGTTAACCACCCCCAGGGCAAAAACCTGATTGGGGCCTTTCACCAGCCCCGCCTGGTCACGATCGACCCCCTGGTGCTCAAGACGCTGTCGCCGCGAGAGTTTCGCGCTGGCATGGCCGAGGTGATTAAGTACGGCGTGATCTGCGATCGCGCCCTGTTTGAAACCCTGGAGGCGGCCCCCCGCCTCGACCAGTACCGCTACCTGGGCGACGAGCTACTGCACACCATTCTGACGCGATCGTGCCAGGCCAAGGCCGAGGTAGTCTCTCAAGACGAGAAGGAAGCGGGGCGACGGGCCATTCTCAACTACGGCCATACCATCGGTCACGCGGTCGAAAGCCTGATGCACTACAAGGGCGTCAACCACGGCGAAGCGGTGGCGATCGGCATGGTGGCAGCGGGCAAAATTGCCGCCGCCCTCGACTACTGGACAGCGGCAGAGGAAGCCCGGCAGCTCCAGCTGATCGAAAAGGCGGGGCTACCCACCCAAATTCCCTCGCAGCTGAACGCCGACGACATTCTGGCGCTGCTTAAGGGCGACAAAAAAGTAGAAGACGGTCAGGTGCGCTTTGTGATGCCTCAGGGGCTAGGGACGGCCCTGGTAACGGGCGACATCGCCCGCAAGGCGATTCTGGCGGCTCTGTGAGCGATCGAGCTATTCATTAAGAAAGATTAAGGAATCTGCCTAAAGCACCCCCTTTCCATTGCCCAAAACCCCTACGACGACGGAGCTTAACGGCTTTCAAGACCTCTACACTGAGAGCTTCAGACATGTAAAGGATATTTAATATGCCTACAGGCAATTCTGATCTGGGGGAGCAGGCTCTTAGCAAGGCGGTCGAGATGGGGCTTACCGCTCAGCTCGACGCAGTAGATACCCTAGCCGCTGACATTCGCGCCGACCCGGTCGCCCTGATACAGGGGGAACTGGAATCAGCGGATATTCAAGGGCGAGGTCTGGTGATCAAAAAAGACCTGCGTACCGAAGAACTGACGGTAAAGACCGACGGGATGGCCATTGACCCGCTCAAGGCGGTCTTTGGCGACATTGAACTCACCCGCCCCACCAACGCCGCTGTAGTCGCCAAGCTGACAGAGGCCGATCTGGAACGGGCCTGTAACTCTGACTACATTCAGGAAAAGCTGCAAAATCTGAAGGTAACGCTGGACGACCGCCCGGTTCGAGTGAGCCTGCAGCAGGTGCAGGTTTCGCTACCGGGAGCAGGTCGAGTAGCGGTGGCCACCGATGTCCTACTGGTGGAATCGGGAGAGCGGCAGCACGTAGCCTTCAGTGCGGTTCCCTCCGTGGGTGCCGAGGGGTATCAGCTCCAGCTCAGCCAGGTCCAAATGAGCCCCGACAATACATCGGAGACCCTGACCCAAAGCTTGCTGACGGCGGCAGACGAGTTGCTTGACCTGCGCAAGTTTAGCCTCAGCGGCATGACCTTTCAGGTTGAGCAGGTCGACGTACAAAAAGAGCACATGAACCTGCAGGCTAAGGCCCACTTGACTAAGTTTCCAGGCAGCTAATGTTGGTTTTGGTGGATGGGTCAGTGGGTGGGTGGGTTGAGCGACTGTAGCATCTATATAGCGGGTGCTGTGGTTGTAATTACCCTGGGGTGTTTAAGGGGCGATCGCGATCGCTTGGCTGGCTCGGCGGTCGGGTATGATCATCGTCTATGATCAGAGGTTTAACCTGTTGAACCGCCATGCAAATCCAAGATCGTCCCTTAGCGGCGCCCAACGCCAGTCTGACTTACCCCAGCCGCAGCGCCAGCGTTAGCCGCACGACCGGCGAAACCGATGTGCAGGTGAGCCTAAATTTAGACGGCACGGGGCAGTGCAACGCTAAAACGGGCATTCCTTTTTTAGATCACATGCTGCATCAGATCTCGTCCCACGGGCTGATCGACCTGGAGGTGCGGGCGACCGGAGATATTGAAATTGACGACCACCACACCAATGAGGATGTAGGCATTACCCTGGGTATGGCGCTGCACCAGGCTCTGGGCGATCGCAAAGGCATTACCCGCTTTGGCCACTTCGTTGCCCCCCTCGACGAGTCGCTGGTGCAAGTGGCGCTTGACTTTTCGGGGCGGCCCCACCTCAGCTACGGACTAGAGATCCCCACCCAGCGGGTGGGCACCTACGACACCCAGCTGGTGCGCGAGTTCTTTGTGGCGGTGGTCAACCACAGCCAGATGACTCTGCACATCCGCCAACTCGACGGCATCAACTCGCACCATATTATTGAGGCCACCTTTAAAGCCTTTGCCCGAGCTGTGCGAATGGCGACCGAGGTAGACCCCCGGCGGGCGCATCTCATCCCCAGCTCGAAAGGAGTTATCTAGCGCTAGCCGCAGGGCGGAGCGATGCTTTTTCTAGAGAATTTCCTGCTCCCCCAAACATAAACAAGAGGCGCAGCTGGTGCTACGCCTCTCATCGATTGACCTCTTGTCGGTTGGGTCGGGTACCGTGGGTCTAAGCCGCTTCCATCCAGTCATAGATCTGCTCTAGTTGCTCTAGGGTGACTAAACCGTACTGCCAAAGAATCATGGGCAATGGCCCAGGATCTTGCTCACTGTGCTTCAGGGCAACCTGGATAGAGGCTGCCGAAATCGCTAGGTCATCCTGCAAAAAACGGATCAAACTGGGTTGAACACTAACCGTCATCAAGTCTCACCTCCTTGGGGGCGCTAGGGCGCATAGATATTGCTCACGATTTTACACAAGGATGCCTCAGTGGCAACATTAATTTCGCGCAGGTTTGCACGAACTTTTGTCACACCCATACGCACGGGTTGAGCGTATCGATTTCCAGGCGGGTAACCCTCGATTTAGAAAACAGAGCTTGGTTAGGGCGGTACCGATGAGCATCGCTTCAGGGGTAGCTCAGTAGTGGGTGTGTCTGGCTGCCATAAAAGATACCCAACTCTGGCTCAAAATTTCGGATGGCGCTTCACGGAATGTTGAAACCCTTAACATTTGATCAAATGATCAAAACTTCTTAAAGAGCGAAGGCATGAGGTTGTCCGCAGCCCGGTAGTCTAGTCAGAATTGGGTAGAGGGCTAACGATATTGAAGAGGGCGGCATAGTCATCGTCAGCAAATCCAGCCTCGACCGCCTGGTCAACGAGCTGGCGCACGCTTTCGGCCGGCAGAGGTGAGAGCCCGGCAGCCTCGGCGGCGGCGACAAACAGGCCCATATCCTTCAGCAGGTGCTTGGTGGGGAAGTTGGGGTCGGCGAACTGGCGGGTCTGCATCCGGTGCAGCTTTTTGTCAAAGGTGGGGGCGTAGAGGGCGCTCTGGCGCACCACCGCCATAAAGGTTTCGACATCTATACCAGCGGCCTGCACCAGCCCCAGGCTTTGGGCAAAGGCGGCGGTGAGGGAACCGATCAGCTGGCTCATGGCTAGCTTGAGCGTGGCGGCGCTGCCAATCGGCCCCACGTGGTAGATTGTGCTGCCCAGGCAGGCCAGCAGGGGCTGCCAGCGCTGATAGGCCTCGTCGTCGGCTCCAACCATAATGATAAGCTTGCCGTTCTTGGCCTCGGGAATGCTGCCCAATACAGGGGCTTCCAGGTAGGTGCCACCCGCTTCGGCTACGCTCTGGCTAATGGCCTGACTCTCAACCGGGGCAATGGTGCCCATTTGAATGATGGCGCAGGTGCCCAGGGGCGACGGCGGATTTCCCCCAGGGGCTGCTTCGCGACTGTGCAGGCCCATGTCATTGAGGATCGATCGCACCGCCTCACCATTGGTCACCATAAAAATAATGGCCTCGACCGTCTCTGCTAGAGCGCGTGGGGTGGGGCAGACTGTTGCCCCTGCTAGCTCTAGGGGTTTAAGCCGCTCTGGACTGCGGTTGTATAGCCACACGCGATGGCCGGCTGACAGCAGCCTGAGAGCCATCGGTGCCCCCATTAATCCAGTGCCAATTACCCCTATTTTCACCCGTTGTAGTCTCCCTAGTGGTTGGTCATAGCCGTGGTTGTGCTAGCCGAGCTCGGTTTTAGTTGGCAACTGGTCGTAGCCCTTGGCAATTCCCTTAGCTGAGCCGGAGGGATGAAGGGGGTGGTACTGTCCCCATACCCCCTCGGCGCTAGCGGTAACGCCGATCCACCCGGCTAAAAACTGGCGTAGCCAGCGCTCTACAGCGGGGCCATACAGGCGGTGCTGGCTAATATGGTAAGCCCGCGGTTGGGCACCGGGGCAGCTGAGGTGATCAGCCCCTTCGGTGGTCCAGTGGTTGACCATCGTGGCAGTAATTTCGGGGTGAAACTGGAGACCATAGGCCCGCCGTCCATAGCGAAAGGCCTGGTGCGGAAACAGGGTGCCAGTGGCCAGCAGATGACTGCCCTGGGGCAGGGTAAACCCCTCCTGGTGCCACTGATAGACCATCAGCGGGCCGGGCAGCAGATCTCGACCAGCCGCGGTCGGCACAATGGGATAATAGCCAATTTCCCGCTGACCTGCCGGATGAGCCGCCACAGCGGCCCCCAGGGTGCGGGCTAGCAGCTGTGCCCCCAGGCAAATGCCCAGATAGGGTTTGTCTGAGGCCAGGGCGATCGCAATCCAGTCGAGTTCTTGGCGAATAAAGTCTAGGTGGTCGTCGTTAGCGCTCATAGGGCCGCCAAATACCACCACGGCACTGTGGCCCTCCAGGGTAGCGGGAAGCGGCTGGCCCAGGGCCGGGCAGCGCACATCGAGGGCAAACTCCAGCGATTTCAGCACCTCTCCTACCAGGCCTGCGCTGGAGGTGGATTGGTGGACAAGCACTAAAACGGGTAGGCGAACAGTCACAGACGTCGTGATTCTCCTCTAGCAGAGGCGGGGCTAAGGCTAGGGTAGTCCCTATCGAGCTAATATCTCTATCACTGTATCGCTTTGGCCTCAGAAGCGGGGCTGAGCCACCCCTACAGCTGGCGCTCGACCTGCACCATACGGCGGTACGACAGCCAGCCCGCCACTACCATAGCCACAGCAAACAGGCCCAAAAAGCGCACGTGGGGGCCAACCTCCGCTAGAGTGAGGCCCTCCACCACGACCCCAGAGAGGGCCTCGATCATATGGTAGATGGGGTTGAACTGGGTGAGCTGAGCCAGGGAGTCAGGGAAAAAGGCCGTGGGCAAAAACGTCCCGCCCAGAATCATCAGCGGGATGCCAAAGGCGGCAATCAAGGCGTTAACGTCTTCCGTGCGGCGAGCCAGCTGGGTACCCAGCACAAATCCTACCCCCACGTAGGCGGCAATGCTGAGCAGCACAATCAGCAGGTTGGCCAGCGGGTTGCCCCCCAGGCTGGCTCCGTAGAAGAGGGCGATCGCGTAGACCAGCACCGTCTGCCCCAGCCCAATCGCCCCGTAGGCCAAACAAATGCCCAAAAAATACGAAATCCCGCTCAGGGGTGACAAAAACAGGCGCTTTAGCGTCTTTTGCTCGCGCTCAGACACTACCGCAGCCACGCTGCCCCCCAGGCCGCTAAAGAACAGCGCCGCTCCGACTAACGTGGAGGGAGCGGCCTGGGTATAGGCCTCGGCCAGCGAAATCTGCAGCCGCTCCTGCAAAATCAGGCTGTTGAGAATCAGCAGCAGCACCGGAAAAATCGCCCAAAAAATTAGGCTGCGCCGCCGCCGCCACAGCTCAGTTAAGATGCGCTGGGCAACCGCCAGGGTCTCTCGCACGTATTTCATCGGGATGAGTAGACTGTAAAGGCAACTTAATACTACAGTCTTTAACAGGTTTCACGTAGGATCCGTTCTCCTCTGGCCGGGAGTCCTGGATGCCCCCTGGCCGGGAAAGCTGTGTTACCTGTTAATGCCCAAGTCGCTCTCCACACACCCTCGGGAATACTCCCCAGGCGAGTTTGACCTAAGCAACGCTAAAACCCCAGATGAGTCAATCTTTAGAGGGGCTATTTGCCCAAACCCTGGCCCGTCGTAACGTCCTCAAGCTCTTTGGTGTAGGAGGTATTGCGGCTCTGCTGAGCTATTCGCGCCTCAGCAAGCCCCAGCCCACAGTGTTTCAGCGCGATCGCCTCGAACTGCCCGCCCAGGTTGGCAAGCCCACTACCGCAGTGGTCATCGGCGGTGGGCTGGCGGGGCTGGCGGCAGCCTACGAGCTAAGCCGGCGCGGGGTGGCGGTCACGCTGCTAGAGCGATCGCCCCAGCTCGGCGGCAAAATCGCCAGCTGGCCCATTCAGGTGGGCGACGACCACTTCATGATGGAGCACGGCTTCCACGGCTTCTTTCCCCAGTACTACAACCTGTTTAGCCTGGTTGACGAGCTCAGCATTCAGCAAAATTTCAAATCCCTCGACTACTACTCGCTGGTCTACAAAGACCACTACGACCCCGAGGTGTTTCGGCCCAGCCACTCGGCGTTTCCGTGGAACATTGTCGATCTGGCGATCGCGTCCTCCAACCGGCTGGAGTGGGGCATCAACCTGACTCACCTCAAGCACCTGCAGGTGTTTCGAGAAATTACTGGCTTCCGCAACCCCCAGACCTACCAGCGCCTCGACGATATCTCGGTGACCGAGTGGGTGGGCAACGACTTTCCCCGCGGGCTGTACGACCTCTACTTTTTACCCTTTGCCAAGTCGAGCCTCAACGCCCCCGACCTGCTCAGCGCCGGGGAGCTGATGCAGTTTTTCCACTTCTATTTCTTCGGCAACCCGGAGGGGCTGGCTTTTAACGGCACCTGTCAGGACATGGGGCGATCGCTGGTTGACCCCATGGTGGAGGCGATTAAAGCCAACGGCGGCCAGGTGCTGACGGGCGTCACCGTCAGCCAGCTCAACTGGCAGGGCGGCAACGTGGCCGGAGTCACCTACCAGAACGGCAGCGTGGCGGTGAACCCCGTGCCCTTCTGGGTGGAGCGCAACCCGCTGCTGAGTTCAGAGACCATGGAGTACTTTGGGGCCGGAGACAGCGTTTACTCGGTGGCACCGGGGGCCAAAACGGCGCTGTCGCTGACCTGCACCCACCAGGGCTGTAGCGTTCAGCGACAGGTGCAGGTAGATGGCGACGGCTACCTCTGCCCCTGCCATGGAGCTGCCTACGCCAGCGACGGGGCCGTGCTAGCTGGCCCAGCGCGGGAAAATCTGACGGCATTTAAGGTCTTGCAGCGAGAGGGCGATCGCATTCAGCTGGTGGCTGCTGACGCCAGCGCCCAGACCAACGCCACCCACGACCTCACCGCCGACTACTACATAATGGCCGCCGATATACCCGGTATTAAAGCCCTGTTTGCCCTCTCCGAGGGAGAAGTGGAACCCACCCTGGTCGCCCAGGTCGACCAGCTGCGGGTGGCCGACCCCTTTGCCGTGGGCCGCTTCTGGTTCGATCGCGACTTCGACTGGCCGCACAGCTGGTTTACCTCGCTTTCGGGCTATAAGCTCACTGACAGCATCACCCTTTACCACCGCATTCAGGACGACTACATTGCCTGGAGCGATCGCACCGGGGGCAGCGTGGTCGAGCTGCACGCCTACTGCTACAAAGAAAAAGACTTTCCTACCCAGGCCGACATTCTCAGCACCTTTGAGGCCGAGCTGTACGAAATCGTGCCCGAGCTGAAGGGCGCAACCGTGCTGCACCGGCAGCTGGTCAACCAGAAAAATTTCGCGGGCTTCCCCCCCGGCAGCTTTGCCACCCGGCCCCAAACCACCACCACCGCCGACAACCTTCTGTTTGCGGGCGACTGGGTGCGGATGCCCTTCCCCTGCGGGCTGATGGAGCGAGCGGTGAGCAGCGGCTTACTGGCGGCCAACGCGATCTTGCAGCGCGAAGGGGTGCAGCGTCGCCCGATTCTGAGCGTCAATCCTGAGGGGGTTTTGAAGATTTAGGTAATTGGCACAAGGGAGGGCTAGCTACCGATTGGCCTATGCTCTCGTCCCCGATGGATCAAACAGACGCCCCCTCTGAGCTGGGATAAAATTGATGACATGCCCTAGGGGACTGAAAGTTTTCGCGGCACAGCTTTAAGTTTGAAATCGGGTTGAGTTTATTCTGGCTTGATAACTATGTTCACAGACGATTCACATGCTCAGCCTGCTGCACAACGTAAGGTGGCCAATCAACGGCTCAGGGCGATCGCTTACAGCTTGGACTGCCTAATTCCTGGTTTCTACCTTTGGCTAGGCCCCATCCAACTTCGCTTCGGGGGTAGCCTGCCTGAACCCGATTACCCCGGAATCATTCACAGCACGGTTGGATGTGCTCTGGTATTGCCGGGCTATCGCATCTTTAGCACCTATCAGGGTGACTATGACCCTGGATAAGCACAAGCTGGATGGAATTGACCAAATCAAGGCAAAAACGCTGCCTACTGAAGACTTTGAAGCTTTGCTGTTAGGGGCAGGATATCAACGCATGGGTTCGGCTCCGGCCAGGGGAAATCGAGTGAAAGCTTGGTGGTATCATCCGACCCACAGGCGTATTGAGGCGATCTACAGCCCTGATGAAACTATCGCAATTACGGCTTACCATGTCGACTAAACACTATTTCTGACCCTTTATCTGACCTATTGACAGTCGTTCACCCCCGTGAGCATCAGAACAACGTCAGCGTTACTAGCTAGTCCAGAGAGCGAGTCAAAAGAGCGAGCCCAGAGATGGATGTAATTGACCTTCAACCAGTGACGGCGGTGACCAGGGAGCACAGCCAAGCAGAACAGCCCCAAGCTAACGCCAAACCCCTGCGTCAGCTGGGCATTAACCTTAACCACTGGTACCTGGTGGCCCAGAGTGAGGAGCTGAAGGATAAACCCCTGGCCGTAACCCTGTGGCACCAGCCGATTGTGCTGTACCGCGATCGCACGGGCACCCCCATCGCCTTTGAAGACCGCTGCCCCCACCGCCAGGTCAAGCTCAGCGAGGGCACCGTGGCGTGCGACAACCTGGTCTGCGCCTACCACGGCTGGCAGTTTGCTCCCGACGGCACCTGCGCCCACGTACCCTACCTGGAGCCCCAGCAAAAGCTGCCCACCTGCACCCTGCGGCAGTACCCAGTCAAAGAGCAGGACGGCTTTATTTGGCTGTTCCCTGGCGAAGCGACGCTGGCAGAGCAGGTTGCGCCCCTGGCTGTGCCCGAGTGGGAGCACCTCAACTTCATCGGCTCAGTGGCCACCATCGACGTGCAGGCCCACTACTCCTTCTTAATTGAGAATTTAATGGACATGTACCACGGCCACCTGCATGGCGGGGCCCAGGTGTGGGCCAACCCGGTGCTGGTGGGGCTAGAGGCCGATGCAGCCCACGTCCATGCCCACTACGACGCCGAGAGCTACTACCGCATCGACAAAATCTGGTCGGCCTCTCAGCTGATCATTCCATCCCTGCGTAAACTCCATCCTGAGCCGCTGGATGTCTACTACCACTACCCCCACTGGCGATCGACCTTAGGAGACGACTTCGTCATTTACTGCCTGTTTTGCCCGGTCAGCGAAACCCATACCCGCGCCTACCTGCTGCACTTTACCTCTCTGGAGCGCTTCCCAAAGTTGCACAAAACTCCGCTGGCGGTGCGGCGGTTCGTGAAGCGGGCGTTCACCAACTCGGCCAGCTTCGTGCTGCGACGGCTGGTGCGCGAAGACGTGCTGATGCTAGAGCAAGAGCAGCAGGCCTTTGAAAAGCACCCTTCCTACCGAGGGCCGGAGCTAAACCGAGCGCTGACGGCGGTGCAGCAGCTGATTCGGCAGCAGGCGGGGTAGGGGTGGAGGGGTGGATGGGTAGAGGGGGGGATGGGTAGGTGGG
>PYGV01000199.1 GCA_003022385.1 filamentous cyanobacterium CCP3
GTATCACTACCATTCCCGCCGCCCGGTACGACCCGCTGGCAATGGTGGCCCCCACGTCGCCCCAGGGGTGGCAGCGCAGCTTGCCCGCCGTGGGCACCCCGGCCTGATCGCGCCAAAATTGCTCTTGCTTATCGGGGTCGAGGGGCATATGAGTACCCGACTCGGCCTGCCACACCATCTGAGACGCCTTAGACGCCACCAGATCCACGACACCGTCGGCGTTCAGCACATGCTTGAGAGTGTGTACGGCATAGATTAACCCCGAGGCCCCGGTGACACCCACGATCAGGGGACGAGTGGAGGCGGGGGAGTCGGTGAAGGGCATAGGGGTGGATGAGTAGATGGGTGGATTAGAGGGCTGTCGCTGGGTGTTTTCTAACGCTGTTGCCTTCTTCATCCTAACGAGTCAGGGGGATTGGAGCTAACTCATCCACCCATCCACCCCCAACCCATTCACCCTCTACTCACTCTCATCCCGCCCGCCGTCATCCCCATTAATGGGTTCGCCGTTGTCGTCTTCGCTGTAGTTGTTGTCTTCGTCCTCAGGGGCCTGGCTGCCGCCGCCGACGGCGACGAGATCAATTTGCTGGCGGTAGTAGTCAACGCTCTTGACCTGCACATCGACTTTGTCGCCCAGGCGGTACTGCTGGCGGTTTTTGCGGCCCACCAGCTTTTGCTGGCGAGCGCGGTATTCGTACCAGTCGTCTTTGAGGGAGCTGACGTGGACGAGACCTTCGACCAGCAGCTCTTCGATTTCGACAAAGAAGCCGTAGGACTGCACACCGGTAATCAGACCGTGGAAGACTTCGCCGGTATGCGATCGCATAAATTCAGCCTTTTTCAGCCCCTCCAGGTCAGACTCAGCCTCCTGGGCCAGGCGCTCGCGCTCGGTCAGGTGAATGGCGATGCGGGGCAGATCGTCCTCTAGCTCGTGCTGAATGTCAGGGGGCAGCACGTTCCAGTTGACCTGGCCCTGGCAGGAGCTGTGGCGCAGGTTGGCGGGGTCTTTGGAGCGGGTAGAGCGGCGATCGCGGCCCGACTCAAACACCGCGTGGAGAATGCGGTGCACCAGCAGGTCGGCGTAGCGCCGCGAGGGCGAGGTGAAGTGAGTGTAGCCGTCGGTGAGGGCGAGCCCAAAGTGCAGGTCGGCGTGGGTGCTGTAGAAGGCGGGCTGGATGGTCTCCAGCAGCAGGTAGGTGAGAATTTTTTCGGCCTCTGATGCCGCAAACTGCTCCACAAACCGCTGGTAGTCCTTGGGCTGAGGCGCAGCCTCATCGTCGAGGGTGAGCTGAATCTCCATGTTTTCGGCCAGCTTGACCAGCTCCTGCACGTCGCTGGCGTCGGGGGCGCGGTGCAGCCGGTAGATGGCGGGTACCCCCAGCGCCTTGAGCTGCTGGGCAATCAGCTGGTTGGCCAGCAGCATGCACTCGGTCACAATCTGGCGGGAGGGCAGGCTGGTGGCGGTCACCATTACCCCCAGCAGCCCCTCATCGTCATACTGAAACTTGGGCGATCGGTAGTGGGCCAGGGGCTCGCCCGCGTCGGCGGGGAAATCGTACTCAGGCAGGTTGAGCTCAAAGGAACCCCGGTGCAGCCGCTGCCGCTTGATGGCCTGGCTCAGGTAGAGCAGGTTGTCCATCAGGTCGTAGACGGGCTCCAGGGCCTTCAGGGTCTTGGGCTTGATGCCAAGGCTCTGAATCAGCTCTGAGTTGTCGCGCTCCAGCACCGCCTGGGCTTCCTGGTAAGAAATTTGGTGGTCTACGGCGACGATGGTGGGCTGCACCTCGTACTCCAGCACGGCTCCAGTGTCATCGAGGGTAACGAGTACAGAGATGGCGAGGCGATCTTTGCCCGCCAGCAGCGACCCTAGGGGGCCAGACAGCGGCGGCGGCAGCATTGGGATCACCTCGTCGCCCAGGTAAACCGAAGTGCCGCGTTTGCAGGCCTCATGGTCGATCACCGAGTGGGCCGGCACGTAGTGCGAAATGTCGGCGATGTGAATGCCCAGCCGCCACTGGCCAGCTTTGGTCCGATCCAGGCTGAGGGCATCGTCAGTTACCTGGGCGTTGGGGCCGTCGATTGCCACCGTCAGCGCCTCGCGCAGGTCAAGGCGACCTTGGCTGTCGGCCTTGCGCACGCGGGTAGGCAGATCCTGAGCCGCCGCCAGCACCGCATCGGAGAAGGTGCGGGGCAGGTCGTGTTTGCAGTAGACAATGTCGATGTCGGCGGCGGCTTCGGCGTCGCTGCCCAAAATTTGGGCGACTCGGCCCTGGGGCGGGTGCTGCCCCAGGGGATAGCGGACAATTTCGACGTGGGCCAGCTGATTGACCGCTTCGGCCAGATTGCCTCCGTTAGCTACTAGCGACAGCTCAAACAGCAGGCGATCGTCGAGGGGCACGGCCCGATACTCGTCCTCCTCCTGCTTAACTCGGGCCAGCACCGAGGCGTTGGCTCGTTCTAATATCAGCTGCACTTCGCCCTCGGGGCTTCTGCGGCGGCTACCCTCTTTTGTCACCTTGACCAGCACGCGATCGCCGTTCCAGGCTGTATTGAGCTGGCTCTCGCGCACGTAAATATCGTCGGCCCCCTCTTCGTCTTGGATGGCAAAGCAAAAGCCCTTGCTGGAGCAGCGCAGCTTGCCCTCAATCACGTCTTCGGCCAGGTTGCGGCGGTACTTGCCCCGCTCCTTGACCAGCACCCCCAGGCGCTCCAGGGCATCGACGGCAATTTGCAGGTCGCGCTGGCTGGCGTCGTCGTTGCAGTGCAGCTTTTTCTCCAACCCTTTGAGGGTGTGGGTCTTGTCTTTGGCGAAGCTGGCCAGTAAGGCCGCGATCGAGAGTTCCATGTAGCGACTGATTCCTAAAACTATTCATGACTGGGTGCCCTGGGCTGAGTCAGGGCATCGACCCGATTTAGCTCCCTGGTTTAGAGCAACAGGGGAACCTCAGCACAATGCCTGTGGTAACGAGACAGCGCCGAAGCCGGGGGTGACGTTGTAGCTGAAACCGACCTCGAATCGTTGGCGTCAAGCAGGGTTTCAGATCCTAATGCCCTGGCTTCGGCCTCCAGTTTTGGCCGAGAAGACAGCCGACTGAAGCCGCCAACGCCCAAGTGTAACCGCTACAGCCGCAGATGAATCCGGCTGATGGCAACCACAACCCCAGGCCAGGCCCGCAGCGAGGGCTAGCCCCCTTTAGCGACGGGGAACAGGCTACCCCTACAGTTTCTCAGGAAATGGACCGCTGTCAAATCTTTTTGTCAACGGTGGGCGACGTTTTGTAAAGCGGTCTGCGGTGTAGGGTGTGACGTATCAGGTCGCCTCTACGCTTCAAATCCTGCACCCTGTGTCCTACTCTCAAGTTCGCTCGCCGGTAACGATATAGGCTACCCGCTTGCCTATGTTGGTGGCGTGGTCGGCAATCCGCTCCATATAGCGAATAGCCAGCACCAGCAGTACCGTCGGCTCAACCGACCCCACCAGATTGGTTTGGTGGGCCAGCAGGGCATAGAGTTCGTCGTAGTCGGTGTCGATCGCGTCGTCTTTTTGCTTAATCTCCAAGCCGCTGGCGGCATCGAGGTCAGAGAGGGCCAGCAGGCACATGGCCACCATCGACCGACAGCGATCGAGCATGGTCTGCACGCGCCCCATCAGCGGATGCACCGGGTAAGGAAAGAGCTTGATCGCCACCTCACCTAGGTCTTCGGCGTAGTCGCCAATCCGCTCCAGGTCGCGCACCAGCTGCATAAAGGCCCCAATTCGCCGCAGGTCTTCGGCCTCGGGCTGGGCCTGAAGCGTAAACAGGTGCATACAGTCCACCTCGATCTGGCGGTAGAACTGGTCGATCTGCTTGTCGTGGCGGTGCAGGCGCTGGGCGGCATCCAGGTTGCGATCGCACAGCGCCTCCCGGGCCAGCACGCAGGAGTTCTCAACCAGTGCCCCCATCCGCAGCAGGTCGCGCTGCACCCGCAGCAGCTGCCGCTCAAAGTTACCGCGTACGGGTTGAGGTGTATCCATATCAAGCATCGCTAGCACACCGAGAAAATTGAGGAAGCAGTGGCTGTAGCCCTCCAGCCTAGCAGTCTATTGAGACCAGCTAATCGAGACTCACGATTGGGGCTATTCCCTAGATTTAGAAGGGCCAGCCCTGCCCGGCTGGGTTCCCATTAAGCTCTGTAACAGTTAAGCCTACCCATCTCGCGAAAGATCCCATCTTAGTTAACAATCGGTCTAGACCCAGCGTCTTTCTAAGCGTTATTCACTCAGCTTTGAGGAGTATTTTTTATGCCCCTTTCAGACACTCAGATTTTTATTGCCCTGGCCATAGCTCTATTGCCTGGTATTTTGGCAGTTCGCCTGTCCACTGAGCTTTATAAGTAGGTTAAGTTGGGGTGCATTTTAGTACTCCATCGCCATAACTCACCATAACAAAAGGCTACGCTGTCACAACAGCGCAGCCTTTTGTTATGGAAGATTGACAATAGCAGCTGACAAAGCCACCCTACAAACTCATGGCGGGCTCGTTTTTAACTGGCCCCAGCGCCCCCGAGTAGATCAGACCCCGCCGGGTATCGAGGGTGAGAATACTGCCATCGCGGATGATTTCGGTGGCGTTTTTAACCCCCACAATCACTGGGACACCCAGCCGTAGGCCAATTACCGCCGCGTGGCTAGTCGGGCTGTCATCTTCGGTGACAATGCCCCCGGCCCGGCGAATCACCTCAACAAAATCAGCGCTGGTGTGGGGCACCACCAAAATTTCACCGTCGTTAAAGTCGTTGACATCCAGGCTGTTGCGGGCTACTCGCGCCCGTCCGCTCACCGAGGCTTCACCAATGCCAACGCCGCGTCCAACCACAGCAGTGACGACATCCACCTTGATCAAGTCGGTGGATCCTGACACACCCTGCAGGGTTCCCGCTGTCAGCACCACCAGGTCGCCGTCATTGAGCAGGTGCTTTTCTTGAGCGACGCTCATAGCCGCCTGAAAGGTCTGAGTACTGGAGGGCAAATCGAGCACCAGCAGCGGCCGCACCCCCCACACCAGCTGGAGCTGGCGAGCCACGTGTACGTGGGGCGTTACCGCTAAAATTGGCGTCTCGGGGCGATACTTCGACACATTGCGGGCAGTGGCTCCCGATTTAGTCAGCGTCATCACGGCCGCCGCATTGAGCTGAGCCGCAATGCGGCCCACGGCCTGGCTGATAGCGTTAGGAATCGAGCGGGCACCGCTACCGCTGACCTTGCGATCGCCCAGCGTTAGCCCCTCCTGCTCGGTAGATACGGCTACCTTTGCCATCGTCGCCACGGCTTCTACCGGAAACTTGCCCACGGCGGTCTCATTAGAGAGCATTACCGCATCGGTGCCGTCGAGAATGGCATTGGCAATGTCAGAGACCTCGGCCCGGGTGGGGCGGGGGTTAGACACCATGCTATCGAGCATCTGGGTAGCGGTAATCACCGGAATGCCCAGGGCATTAGACATGGCAATCAGCCGCTTTTGCAGAATCGGCACCTCCTCGGCGGGTAGCTCTACCCCCAGGTCTCCACGGGCTACCATCACCCCGTCGGAGAGCGACAAAATCGCCTCCATTTGCTCGATCGCCTCGTGCTTTTCGATCTTGACGATTACCGGCACGTTCTTGCCAGCAGCGCTAATAATTTCCTTAATTTCCAGCACATCCTGGGGGTTGCGCACAAAGCTCAGCGCCACCCAGTCAACCCCCTGGTTGAGGCCAAACAGCAGATCTTCGCGGTCTTTGTCGGTGAGCGCCTTCACCGAGAGATACACCCCCGGAAAGTTAACCCCCTTGTTGTTGGACAGAACGCCGCCCACGACCACGCGGCAGTGCAGCTCCTGGGCCTCTAGATCGACCGCTTCCACCTGCATCTCGACCTTGCCGTCATCCAGCAAAATGGTCGCCCCAGCGGGCACCTCCGGGGCCAGCTTATCGTAGGTAACGCAGGCTCGCTCCTGGTTGCCCACAATGATCTCGCTGGTCAGCACAAAGGGATCGCCCTTGGCCAGCACGATCGAGCCATGCTCAAATTTACCCAGCCGAATCTTGGGTCCCTGTAGATCCTGGAGGATGCCGACGGGCTGGTTAAGCTCAAAGGAAATTTGGCGAATCAGACGAATGCTGCGCTGGTGGTCGTCGTGGCTACCGTGGGAAAAGTTGAGCCGCAGCGTGGTGGCCCCAGCTTCGATCAGCGCCCGAAGAACATCGGCATCTTGGGTGGCGGGGCCGATGGTGGCAACAATTTTGGTGCGGCGAACAGCGTTGCGCAGGGGCATAAACGACCTCTACTGAGAATAAAACGCTACCTTACAGGGTTCTTGATCAAGCCCGCAGGTTGGTAGCTATAAAGCACAGGGATAGTAGCACGAATGCCGAGGGGCTTTACGCCTAACCCCAAAACCAGCAAGAATTTCAGCGTTTTCATGGAAGATGAACCACCTATCGCAACCTAGATGGGCCAGTATCGTCTATCGCCCTCGGCACGCGCAGTGGAACCCTCGGCCTTTAATCGACGTCACAAAACTTTATTGTTTATGCGTCGTAACGTATACTACCGAAGACACTGGTGTAGGAGCGATGCAACATGTCGGCGGCAGCTGAGCCCCTGACGATTCGAAAAACGGTTCCCCCCGAGTTATTAAAAACTGAGGGCGGGCTGAGCCTTAACAGTCTCATGTTTATAGCCTCCGTTGGGCTCATGAGTCTGTCTACGGTGGGCTATTTTTGCTGGCACTGGGTCAACTGGTGCGTGTTTTTGATGAATGTCCTATCCCTGCACCTGGCAGGGACGGTAATTCACGATGCCAGTCACAATTCGGCCCACCGCAACCGGACGGTCAACGCCCTGCTAGGCCACGGTAGCGCCCTGATTCTAGGGTTCTCGTTTCCGGTCTTTACGCGGGTGCACCTGCAGCACCACGCCCACGTCAACGATCCCGAAAACGACCCCGACCACTTTGTCTCGACCGGGGGCCCCCTGTGGCTGATCGCGGCCCGCTTTTTCTACCACGAAATTTATTTCTTCAAGCGACGGCTGTGGCGCAACTGGGAGCTATTGGAGTGGTTCCTAGGCCGTTTTGCGGTGGGTCTGCTGGTGTATATGGCCTATCGATTCGACTTTTTGGGCTATCTCTTCAACTACTGGTTTTCGCCTGCCCTGGTGGTGGGCATTGCCCTGGGGCTATTTTTTGACTACCTGCCCCATCGCCCGTTTGAGGAGCGCGATCGCTGGAAAAATGCCCGCGTCTACCCCAGCCCCATTCTCAATCTGCTGATCATGGGCCAAAACTACCATCTGGTGCACCACCTGTGGCCCTCGGTGCCCTGGTACAAGTACAAGCCCACCTACGAGGTGATGCAGCCCCTGCTCGACGAGAAAGGGTCGCCTCAGTCCCTAGGGCTGCTCCAGATGAAAGATTTCTTTGGCTTTCTCTACGACCTGTTTTTGGGCATTCGCCTGAAGCGGCATTGACCTCTGTCGAAGCTGTAGCACACCGCATGCGGTGCTCCTACCCCCATCAAACGTTTAGCCCGTCACCACCAGGTCGGGGCGCAGGTCGCGGGCGCCGCGCAGATAGACATGCTGCACCTTACCGTGGAGCACGGGCAGCTGCACGTGCATGAGAATGCGAATGCAGCAGGGCAGGCTGCCCTCAACATGCATGTGCTGCACATCCAGCAGCGCAACATTGTCCCACTGGGGGCGCTGACGAGCGATCGCGGCTGGGAAGATGGCATCCAGGTCGCGGGTAACCGAGAAGGTAGCGCTGATGATGTAGCTGGGGTCGAGCCGGTTGCGCTCTTCTAGGGCATCTACCAGCTCTGTCACCGCCTCCCGAATGGCCCCCTCGGTATTTTCTGGTACCGTCACTGCTCCTCGAATTGCCCACACTCGCCAGTCCACGCTGCAACCTCCAAAGGTCATTCTTCAAGACCCCAGGGGCACCGTTGTGGGCAACTGGGGGAAAGAATTGACTGCATTTTACCGCTTAATCCTACCAGCCCCCCGATCTGACCTACGTCCTGAAGGACGATACAGCACCCCCTTTAGGGGCCATACAACACGACCCTTAGGGGCGATACAACCACAGGGGAATGCCGCTGGTGGAGCGCTCAAACTCCAGCCACTCAAGAGTGGCGTTAAGGGCGGGCACGGCCAGGTGGGGATAGGCCAGGCCAGGGGATCCCGGCAGCATGACGTTGCTGTTGCCCGGCAGAATCCGCTTCAGCAGCGGTTTTTTCTCGTCAAAGGTAATGCACTCGGCTTTGTCAGGGTCGAGTCCGGCCAGTTCGGCAGCCCAGCGGCGGGCCTCGTCTTCGCTGCCCAGGCGGTCTACCACGCCCAGCTGAAGCGCCTGTTCGCCTGTAAAAATACGCCCGTCGGCAAAGCTGCGCACGGTGTCTTCGCTGAGGCGGCGGGCATCAGCGACGGTTTTGACAAACTGCCCGTAGCTGACGTCAATGAGCTCTTGCAGAATGCCCTTTTCGGGGTCGGTCAACTCGCGATCGAAGGCCAGAATGTCTTTATAGGGACCAGACTTGATCACCTTAAACGACACTCCAATGCGATCGAGCAGGCGCTCTAGATTGTTACCGCGCAAGATCACCCCAATGCTGCCGGTAATGGTGCCGGGGTTGGCCATGATGTGGTTGGCCCCCATGCCGATGTAGACGCCTCCGGAAGCCGAGATATTGCCAAAGCTAGCCACGATTTTGAGCTTGTCTTTGAGCCGCTGCAGGGCGGTATAAATTTCTTGAGAGTCGCCGACGGTGCCACCGGGGCTATCGATGCGCAGCAGCAGGGCTGGAAAGCGCTTTTCCTCAATTTCCTTGAGAGCTTCGAGCACACGCTTGCGGGTGGCAGCGGCGATCACGCCAGTGACCTCAATGCGGGCGATAGACTTGCGAAAACGGGGCGGAAACGGCCAGACCATAAGGGTTAAAGCAAACCTAAAGAATGTAAGGGTAGACGGTCGCCGAACAGCTCTTGGGGTGAACTGGGGCTAGCTTTCAATTGTAGCCAAAACCACACTGGGCCGAGATAGCGCGGTGTAGCGTCGTAGGAGAGCTGTACCCCTGTGGGCAGCACCCGATCCCGAACTGCGTTAACATCCCTTAAAGAAAGCCTCTGGCCGCTTTGATGGCCTTTGGGCTGGTTCTCGACGACCTTCTTCCTTTTTCCTATGGATTCAGCCGCCGCTCCCTCAACCGCTGCCCGCAACCCCATTGTGCTAATCGCCCCTTTTTTCCTATGGGGCACCGCCATGGTGGCGATGAAGGGGGCCATGCCCCACACCACACCGTTTTTTATGGCCGGTATGCGGCTGGTGCCGGCTGGGGTTGTGGTGCTGCTGGCCGGGCTGCTGCTGCGGCGACCTCAGGCGATCAGTCGTCAGGGCTGGTTGTGGATAGCCCTTTTTGCCCTGGTGGATGGCACCCTGTTTCAAGGCTTTTTGGCGGCGGGCTTACAGCGCACGGGGGCCGGACTGGGCTCGGTGATGATCGACTCGCAGCCGCTGGCGGTAGCGGTGATGGCGCGAGGGCTGTTTGGCGAACACATCGGTGCCCTGGGCTGGATTGGCCTGCTCTGGGGAATTGCGGGCATTAGCCTGCTGGGCCTGCCCGACGAGTGGATTTTTTCGCTCTTTCACGGCGACACCACCTGGCTGACCGGGGGCACCGCCCTCAGTACCCTGCTGCAGGGGGGTGAATGGCTGATGCTGCTGGCGGCCCTGTCGATGGCGACAGGCACGATTTTAATTCGCTACGTGTGCCGCCACGTTGACCCGGTAGTGGCGACGGGCTGGCACATGGTGCTGGGTGGTCTGCCGCTGTTTGGACTCTCGGCCCTGGGCGAGGTGCAGCCCTGGCAGGGGTTGACGGGGCTAGACTGGGGCGCGATCGCCTACTCGACCCTGTTTGGCAGCGCCCTAGCCTACGGCATCTTCTTCTTCCTGGCGGCCCAGGGCAACCTCACTAGCCTCAGCGCTCTTACCTTTTTGACCCCCGTGTTTGCGCTCCTGTTTGGCAATCTGTTTTTAGCCGAAACCCTGAGCTTGCTCCAGTGGCTGGGGGTAAGCTTTACCCTAGTCAGCATTTACCTGATCAATCAGCGAGATGCCCTTACTCAGAAACTGCGGCAGTGGCTGATGGCTTACGGGGCGACAGCGTCTTCGGTGGAGCCGGATTAGTAGGGAAGTGGGTGCGTGGGTGCGTGGGATTAATTACCTGCTCAAGCAATCCCTTCCCGCCCCATCGC
>PYGV01000200.1 GCA_003022385.1 filamentous cyanobacterium CCP3
CCCCAAAGCCCCGGATCGCGATCGCCCAAGATGCCGCCTTCAGCTTCTACTACCCCGACAACCTCGATATCCTCGCCGCCCTGAGGGCCGAGCTGATTCCCTGGAGCCCGCTGCGGGACGCCTACCCGCCCGCTGATATCGATGGCCTGTACTTCGGCGGCGGGTTCCCCGAAATGTTTGCAGCCGAGCTAGCGGCTAACCAGGAACTGCGCACCACGCTGAAGGCGCTCTTGCAGGCAGGCTTACCGACCTATGCCGAGTGCGGCGGGCTGATGTACCTGGCAACAACCCTGATCGATTTGGAGGCGCGGCCCTGGCCGATGGTGGGGTTCTTGCCCACTACAGTGCGAATGGCCTCGCGGCTGACTTTGGGCTACCGTCAGGCAACGGTGCAGCAGCCCAGCTTTCTGCTGGCGCCGGGGCAAATGGTCTGGGGGCACGAATTCCATCGCTCTCAGACAGAGACGGTGCCAAATCACCCTCTCTACCAGCTCAAGCGCTACGGGGCCGAGCAGCCTCACGCGATCGAGGGCTGGAGTTTGCACCAGGTCCAGGCGTCGTACTTGCACCTGCACTGGGGCGGCTGCCCAGAGGTGGCTCAGGCCCTGGTAGCGGCCTGCACTTGCTACCGCAAGCGGTCTGTGATCTGAATAAAAAACCTCTTTCCCAAAGCGGGGAAGAGGTTGCTGGTTCGCTTCTTACCAATCTCTAATCAGCGATCGCGATCGGCTGTGCTCTGGCTAACCCCCTTACAGATAGGCCTGGCCCATCAGGACAGAGGCTTGAATGTGGCGCTGGGCTGTCCAGCGATCGCCGCTCACAGACTTAGCTGCTTGCATGCCGGGCACATAGCCGCCGCTCAACGCATCGCTCATTTGCACCAGCTGTTCAGAATTCCAGGTTTTGTGGGCTTGGCTTTTCATGACGCCTCCTTTTTGAATACATACGTATAGTAACAAAACAGTATTTTGCTATACCAAACACGACGTTTATGCGTTGCATGAGCAGGGTTCATGCATAGTCCTTCTTAAGGATGAGGCGCCTAACAACAATTTGATCGCGTTGGCTCCTAAACAAAACAGGCTCTCCACCCCAACCGTGGAAAGCTTGTCTATAAGTTAGTGCTTCCCATCCCCTGCGCGAGCGGTTCTGCCCTTAACCCAGAGGATAAAGCCTACCTAATCACCAAAGCTAGAAATAACAGTTTTAGCCGATTCGATCGCTTCAGAAAGCAGGGCGGCATGCTCAGTTATAGCAGTAGTGCCTGCGGCGAGGTCAGCCGGATCAAGGGTGGCAGTGTCTTGCGACAGCAGCGCGATCGCGCCTGATACGTCTTCAAACGCCTTTTGCAGCTCGTCCAACTTGGTGCCCAGCTGGGTGTCAATGGCCTCTTTGAGCTGGGTCGGGGCTGCCTCCAGGATGGACTTGAAGGAATCCGTATCGGTAACCAGGGTATCAAACGATGTTGATGCCGTATCCAGCGCCGCCTTTGAGCTTTCAATCTTGGGATCTAGGGTGGTTGTGCCGGTAGAAGTAGGGGCAGCGGCGGCTTTGCTGAGTTGTTTAGTGAGGTCTTTAGTAACCGACTTCAGTGGCTTAACCGCTTCCGAAAATGAATCTTTTAGGACATCTGAATAGTCGTCTAGTACAGATTCCACAAACTCCTGGGCGGCTTCAGTCATTTTGAGATCCATGGTTTCGCTCAAAGTGCCCTTGGGCGCAGCCAGCGCTTGAGACGATAGGCCAGGCCCGCTTAAAACGACTAAGGTGATGACCAAAACTCTAGCCGTCACAGCTTTAAACACTCGGCCAGTGAGTTGATGCAGATGAGTCAGCATGAAACTGTTCCTAAAAATTCTAAAGAACCATGAACCGTGAGCTGCCAGTCAACGAGCCAAAAGTGCAGGCTATATGAGGCAGCAGAGTGACCAAAACGACCTTTGAAAAAAACAAAACAGGACGACTAAGGCGTTGCGAACCGAAGTGATCGCCCCTAATCTCAGCGCAGAAATTGACTGAGAGCAGCACCACAATTTTGAGCTAAAGAAACGCTGAGGGGTGTCTCTGTATACAGTCCACAAGCACTGTACACAATCACTTTGCCTTTTTCAACAAGCTCACGGAAATTGAAAGATTCTCTCAATTGTTTTTGCTGCCCAGGAGATATAACTCTTGCTCCAAGTAGTCCACTTTTTTCCTCAAAATGCTCCTGGCAAGGCTCTTTTGCCTTTTCTTAACCCCCGGATACGGTAGGCGCAAACGAATTGAAATATTGGCAATTCCTAACATTTGTCGATGAACCCCGGCAAAGACGCTGCTGCTAGCTGCGGCAGCCCTGCTCTACCCAGGCTGGAGACCCAGCCCGAAAGCCCCTTGCCCGGCCCAGATTAGTGCTATGGTAATACCTATATATCTTGTTCAGACTTAGGAGTTTAGCCGTGGTTGAGCCGTTGCTGAGTGGTATTGTTCTAGGGTTCATTCCTGTCACCCTGGCCGGGCTATTTGTGGCCGCCTACATGCAGTATCGCCGGGGCAACCAGCTCGGTCTGTAAACTAGTTAGCCTAGGGCTTTGTAGGCCAGCTAGCCCAGAGCTCTTTAAGCTCATTAGCCCAGGGCTTTGTAAGCTTATTAGCCCAGGGCTTTGTAAGCCTATTAGCCTGAGGCTAAATAAGCACTACCTACCGCCGCCTCAATTGAGGTGGCGTTTTTAATGGGCACCGCCATTAGCCTGGCCCGCAGCTGTCGCCAGGTTTCGTTGGTAGCCCCGCCGCCAGCGGTGTAGATTTGCCGCAGTGGTGAGGCTCCCAACTCAGCCAGCAGGGTGTAGCCGCGCTGCTCGATGCGGGCTATGCCCACCAGCAAACCGTGTAAAAACTCTGTATCGCTCTCTGGTCGAGGGCTAAGGCGAGGGGCTAATGCTGGATCGTTGATGGGGAACCGCTCTCCCGGCTGGGTCAGGGGGTAGTAGTCCAGGTCGGTGGCAGCAGATGAATCGATCTGCTGGCTTAGGGTAGCTAGAGCATCCCGGTCAAAGAATTTTTCGAGCACGGCACCGCCGGTATTGGAAGCGCCGCCCACCAGCCAGAGGTGGCCCAAGCGGTGGCTGTAAACGCCGTACCCCATGGCATCGATGCGGCGATCGCTGAGCAGCTTAATCACCAGGGTTGAGCCCAACGAAGTGACTCCGTCCCCTGGGGCACTGGCTCCGCTGGCCAGAAAGGCCGCAATGCTGTCGGTGGTGCCCGCTACCACCCGGCACCGGGGCGGTAGGCCAAACCGCTGGGCGATCGCCGCCGTTACTGGCCCCACCCCCTCGCCTGGGGCCAGCACCCGAGGCAATAGGGCACTCCAGGGCTGCTCCAGCATTGCGGGCGGATAGCTCAGGCTGCCGACGTCGTAGCCGAGCTTGAGGCTGTTGTGGTAGTCACTCACCCCCCACTGGCCGTGAAGCTGGGCGCTGAGCCAGTCGGCCTGGTGCAGCAAGTAAGCGGCTCGCTGCCAGGTTTCGGCAGGCAAAGCTTGGTGCCACCACACCAGCTTGGCCAGACTGGAGGTAGCGCTGGCGGCGGGGCTGTTGGGGGCGATCGCGTTAACCCTGTCTAAGCTTTCGGGGCAGGGGTGGTTGTAGAGCAGCGGCGGGGTCAGGGCTGTGCCCACGCGATCGCACAGCACCACCGTCCCCGAGGTGCCATCGATAGCGATCTTGCCGATCTGGGGGGCGATCGCCCCAGGCAGTGCTTTTAGTAGATCCCAGAGTGCCTGTCGCCAGCTCTCAGGGGCGAGCAGGTCAGGGTAAGGCTGGCGGTGCTGCCAACAAAGATGCCGCTGCGGATCAACCACAGCGGCACGCACACCAGAGGTGCCAAAGTCTATGCCTAGCGCTAGGGGTAGGTGGGTCACGAAGCAGCTATCGCTATAGGGCAATCATCGCGACTGAACCACAATCCCCCAGGCCCGACTAGATGCTAATTTCGCTCAGTGAGCGGGTCATGTAGTCGAAGGGATAGTCGACGACCGAGGGGTCGATAACGCCAGATTCCTGGGCCTTGGCCTTGACAATATCCTTCATGATGTTGATGCCGATCACCGTGGGGGCAATGGGCACGCCGAGGGAGTTGTAGGTTTCGCGCAGCCCGGTCAGCACGCGCTCGTCGAGCACGTCGGGGTTGCCCGCCACCAGGGCGTAGCTGCCGTAGCGCAGGTAGTAGTCCATATCGCGCAGGCAGGCGGCGTAGCGGCGGGTGGTGTAGGCATTGCCACCGGGGCGAATTAGCTCGGGCACCTGGGCAAACAGCGTAACGCCAGCCTCTTTGACAATGCCAGCGGCGTTAGCGCTGATGACCGCCGCTGCCTTAATGCGATCGAGGCCGCTGTCAAAGTAAGACTTAATAGAGTCGAGGGCGTTGCTATCGAGGTAGCGCCCGGTGTTGTCGTAGGTCCTGATCAGCGTGGTGACAGCGTCCCGCATAGGTGGTTTCTCCCAACTCTCACTTGGCAAACAGCATTTTATAAACGGTTGCAGGCGTTGTGCGCCCGCCCCTGGCTAAAGGCTCTAACCTCTACAGTAACCAGGTTTTATCCTCGAAAGAGTCTACCACGGGCGCCTGACCCCTGAACGGTCTAGCTCCGCCAGAGCCTGGGCTTTATGAGTGAATTGTTACAAAACATCATGGTCTGTCACGGGGCTTTTGTTGGCTTTCCCTGACAAAAAGTAGTGGACGATACAAAATAGGCTAACCCCTCTCCCTAGGATGATTCAGATGAGTTGATCCCTGTGGAACCAGCAGGGTCATATTGCCTGTGATGATAAGCCAGTGTTGTATAAGGCTTGCCTGTCGCACCTTGTCAATTCGGCAAGGAAACTTAGGACGGAGCTAGGGCATCATCCACGACGAGTTGAATTGGTTTCCCCACGTTTGAACGCTAAAGAGGCTTAAGGAGTAGTTCATGGCAACCCCAGCAGACATCCTGAAATGGATTGAGGATGACGGCATTGAGTTAATCGACCTGAAATTTATCGACATGCCCGGCATCTGGCAGCACCTCACCCTGCATAAGAGCCAGATTGACGAGAGCAGCTTCACCGATGGGGTAGCCTTCGACGGCTCCAGCATTCGCGGCTGGAAGGCCATCAACGAATCCGACATGATGATGGTGCCCGACCCCGACACCGCCTGGATCGACCCCTTCATGGCGGAGCCGACCCTGAGCATGATCTGCACCATTAAAGAGCCCCGCACCGGGGAGCTGTATGCTCGCTGCCCTCGGGCGATCGCCACTAAAGCGATCGAGTACCTCAAGTCGACCGGCATTGGCGACACCGCCTTCTTCGGCCCCGAAGCTGAGTTCTTCATCTTTGACGACGTGCGCTTCGACCAAAACGAGCACTCGGCCTACTACTACGTCGATAGCGTTGAGGGCCGCTGGAACACGGGCCGCGAAGAAGTGGGCGGCAACCTGGCCTACAAACCCCGCTACAAGGAGGGCTATTTCCCCGTCGCCCCCACCGACACCTCCCAGGACATGCGCAGCGAAATGCTGCTGACCATGGCCAAGCTGGGCGTGCCCATCGAGAAGCACCACCACGAAGTGGCCACCGGCGGTCAGTGCGAGCTAGGCATTCGCTTTGGGCGGCTGATCGAAGCCGCCGACTGGCTGATGATCTACAAGTACTGCATCAAGAACGTCGCCAAGAAGTGGGGCAAAACCGTCACCTTCATGCCCAAGCCCCTGTTTAACGACAACGGCTCCGGCATGCATACCCACCAGTCGATCTGGAACAACGGCGAGCCGCTGTTCGCAGGCGATCGTTACGCTGGGCTGAGCCAAATGGCCCTGTGGTACATCGGGGGCATTCTCAAGCATGCCCCCGCTCTGCTGGCGCTGACCAACCCCACCACTAACTCCTACAAGCGCCTGGTGCCGGGCTTCGAAGCGCCCGTAAACCTGGCCTACTCCCAGGGCAACCGCTCGGCCTCGGTGCGCATTCCCCTCTCGGGTGACAACCCCAAGGCCAAGCGCCTAGAGTTCCGCTGCCCCGACGCCACCTCCAACCCCTACCTGGCCTTTGCCGCCATGCTCTGCGCGGGCATCGACGGTATCAAAAACCAGATCGACCCCGGCGACCCGCTGGATGTGGACATCTACGACCTCAGCCCCGAAGAGCTGGCGAAGATTCCCTCGACCCCAGGCTCGCTGCTCGATGCCCTCAAGGCTCTAGAAGCCGACCACAGCTTCTTGACCAGCACCGGCGTGTTCACCGAAGACTTCATCAGCAACTGGATCGAGTACAAGCTCGACAACGAAGTCAACCCCATGCGCCTGCGGCCCCACCCCTACGAACTGGCTCTCTACTACGACTGCTAAAGTGGGTGAGCGAACCCTCAGTCTAGGCGTATGAACAAGAGAGGTCAGGGCTTAATGCTCTGGCCTCTCTTGCTAATTTAGCGTTCAAGAGCTACTGATGCCAGCAACCTCAAACAGAACCCTCAACCTCTTTTTTCCGCAGTGGCAGGGGTCAGCAAGGCTTGAGCTTTATGAAGGGGCGAAGCTGCTTCATAAAGCTCTACAAAACAAAATCTCCTTTGAACAGGTTCCTATTTCTCTAACGTATTCACTTACCACTGAGAAAAACATTTTTGGGTACAGCCAGATATTGTCTCAACTCTTAAATGCCTGTGAAGTGATTCAACTTCACAATCCAGAACGTGTTTTGACTATTGGAGGAGACTGTGGCGTTGAAATTGCGCCAATTTCTTTCCTTAACAATAAATATAACCAGTCCCTAAATATCCTTTGGTTAGATGCTCACAGCGACTTAAACACCCCTAGTTCATCGCCTAGCGCTCATTTTCACGGGATGCCTCTGCGGGTTTTGCTAGGTGAGGGCGACGCTGAAATTTTGAAGCTTGCTTTCTCAAGCTTACGACCAGATCAGATCTTTCTAATCGGAGCGAGAGAGTTTGACCTAGCCGAAAAAAGCTTGATTCGGGAAAAGGGATTATCTATCTTCCCTGCGAGAGATATAAATCTTGAGAGCTTTGGAGATGTGTTTTCAGCCCTAAATGATACGGACTCTAACAAAATTTACATTCATCTTGATTTAGATGTAATTGATCCTGAAGGGTTTCCCCATGTTGCTTGCCCAACGCCGGGTGGAATATATGTAGAGAAGCTTAAAAGTTTTTTGAATTTCTTGAGAAAAAACTTTGATGTCGTTGGGTTTAGCGTGCTAGAATTCTTGCCCACTGGCTCTAAAAAATCAGCAATTCTAGAGATTGTTAACATTGTCGAAGGTTTTGAACTAATTGTTTGAAACCTCTTGCTTCAGCTAACTTATGGAACTTTCTCTAAGCCACAATCCTACCTAATCCAGTCTACGAACCAACGTCAAAGCAAGTAATAACAAAGAAAATATAGGTTTAAGTGTTGAATTTATTACACCCTGCTCAGCTTATATATATCTTTGAACCTGCGCTCTTAGCACTGCAACGGTAGCCTCATCAGCAGCAAATAAATGCTCAACCCGCAACGAGGCTAGCGTAATATCTTGCGGTGTGCCGAAGGTCGTGAACATGCTAAAAAACGCCAGCTCACCATACTCAGTGGCGTAGCGCGTTGTCAGCACTGGAGCTGTGGGGTGCGACCAGGTTGTATGCAGGTTCTCTGTACCCAGCCGACTGTACAGCATGGCTTCAAACGCATCTACTTTGGGCATTAGCGCAGGCTGCACAGCGGCCTCGTGCCGCAGGTGCGCCAGTAGTGGGGGGCCGACCTCCTCCAGGTTGACGATTGGTTTAGCAAACCCTTCTGAATCCGCCAGCAAATCTAGCAAGTTAATCGGCGCATGGTTTGGTAAATCAGCTGCTCCTGGCATCAACGTAGTCGCCAGCCACTGGCCGCCCCGATTAAGGCGCAGCAAATTCCAGTGCTCGTCAATCACCAGCGCGGGCATTGGGTCATGGGCACACAGCAGGTGATCGAGCGCCGAGTTGACCTGCTCCAGCACTGGGTCATCCAGTGGCGCAGCGGTGTAAATCGGCGCATAACCCGCCTGTAACATGACCTCATTGCGCACCACCAGCGGAGCATCTAGCTCCTGCAGCCAGGCCAGCAGCAGTTCGCGGCTGGGCCTAGCGCGGCCGCTTTCGACGAAGCTGACGTGCCGCTGCGACACCCCCAGGCGTAGCGACAGATCTAGTTGACTCAGCCGCCGGGCTTTGCGTACCTGGCGCAGGGTGCCAGTCAAGGTTTGAGTAGATTGATCCATCGCTAGAAATAAGCCACAGCCAACGCCAATCTTATTACCTCTGAGGTAATTGATTCTATGACGTAAACGCTCAATACTGAACGTGCCATCCCTAAAGAGGTTTAGTTATGCAGCGCAGTTTACTCGTCTTCACCCTCATCCTGTTCGGGGCACTCAGCGCCATGGCGCTTTGGCAGTCTGGCTACTGGGGCATTCTCGCACCCCACTTTCAGAGTTTTGGGGAAGGTCAAGTTTTGGCCGACCTGGTGATTGCTCTAAGCCTAGTCATGGTTTGGATGTGGCGAGATGCCAAGGCAGCTGGACGCAACCCATGGCCCTGGATGATTGCTACCCTCACTACGGGCTCATTTGGGCCATTGTTTTATTTACTCACTCGCAAATCAGCAGAGGCTGAAAAAGTTGGGTGATACCCATCGTTCCTAGCACAACGCCTTATCTCCCCCCAAGATAGTCGGTGGCTGCCTGGAAACAGCGCCACCGGCTATTTCACCGTTGGACTGAGGTGAGCAGAGCGCTCCACTCATACCGATTGACTCAGCGGTGACTAAGCATGCTCCCGCTTAACTAGCGTGGACAGTGCCTTTTCTACTGCTAGGAGTGCCTGCTGTACCTCATCGGCACTCACGTTCAGCGGGGGCACAAAGCGCACTACCTGCGGCCCGGCTGGCACCAGCAGTAAGCCTTCATCCATAGCCGCTTTGACGATATCCACGGACTTAATGGTGGAGTCGGCTTGGAGCACTAGACCGTTGATCAGGCCCCAGCCGCGCACCTGCTCTAGCAGGGCAGGATACTGCTGCACCAGTCGTTGCAGACCAAAGCGCAACTGCTCGCCGCGCAGCTTGACGTTGCCCAGTAGGTTCTCAGCCTCCAGGGTTTCGCACACGGTGAGGCCCACTTTGCAGGCGAAGGGGTTGCCGCCAAAGGTGCTGGCGTGGTCGCCCGGCTCAAACACAGCGCAAAATGCCTTAGACAACAGCGCTCCGATGGGGATGCCGCCGCCCAGCCCCTTAGCTGAGGTGAAGATATCAGGCTCAATACCCAGGTTCTCGAAGCCCCAGAGGGTGCCGGTGCGGCCCATGCCCACCTGCACCTCATCGAGAATCAGCAAAATGCCCTTTTCGTCGCAGAGCTGACGAATGCGCTGGAAGTAGGCAGCCTCGCCGGGGCACACGCCCCCTTCGCCCTGGAGGGCTTCGAGCATGATGGCGGCAACCTGAGGGGTTTCAGCATCCAGCTCTGCAATCAGCGCCTCCAGGGCCGCCAGGTCGTTGTAGGGGACATAGGCAAAGCCCGGCATCAGCGGGTCAAAGTTCTTTTGGTACTTGGGTTGGCCCGTGGCGGTAACGGTGGCCAGGGTGCGCCCGTGGAAGCTGGCCTGGGCGGTGATAATCAGCGGGTTGGCAATGCCCCGCTGGGTGTGGGCGTACTTGCGGGCCAGCTTAATTGCCCCCTCGTTGGCCTCGGCCCCGGAGTTGCAGAAAAAGGCGCGATCGCAGCAGGAATGCTCGACCAGCCAGTGAGCCAGCGCTCCCTGCTCGGGGATGTAGTAGAGGTTAGAAACATGGTGCAGGGTTTGAATCTGCTTGCTCACAGCCTCCACCATGGCCGGGTGGGCGTGGCCCAGGGTGCAGGTGGCAATCCCCGCTACAAAGTCGAGGTAGCGACGGCCCTGGTCATCCCAGACAACGCTGCCTCGCCCCTTGGTCAGCGCGATCGGGAAGCGCCCGTAGGTGGTCATCACATCGGTATCGAACTGGGCTGGCGAAAAGGCGGCATCGCTGGCCGAGGTGCTGAACGACTTGAGGGAGTTTTGGACGAGGGTTTTGAGG
>PYGV01000201.1 GCA_003022385.1 filamentous cyanobacterium CCP3
GTACTGGGTGGGCATTCCCGTGGAGATTTTTGCGCTAGCCCGCCAGACTCACTTTGCCCAAAATACGGGATTAGCCCCTCTATATACCGTGATCGCCCTGGGTCTGGGCCTGGGGCTGGCCCTGGCTGGGCTGGCCCTGGTGCGCTGGGTGGTGACGGCACCCGATACGACGACCGTTCTAAACAGCGATCGCCTGGCCCAGAACATTGCGCTAGCGCCGCCGCCTGGTTCTGAAGCCGCCAGTGTACCACCGCCATGGGAGGCCCCCTCAACTCTGACCTGGGCCGACAAGCCGCGCCAGGGTAGCTTTGTGCTGGCCTCTATGCTCAGCAATACGGGATTTGTGGGGTTGGCGATCGTGCCTAGTCTAGTGAGCGGGCCTTACCTGGGCTGGGCCGTATTCTACAGCGTGACTCACAACGTAGTCGGTACCTACGGGCTGGGGGTGTATCTGGCCAGCTGGTTCGGACGCGGCACCCATGCGCAGTCGCGCTGGCAACAGCTGCGCGACGTCGTCACTGTGCCATCACTGTGGGCCTTTGGATTGGGTACGGCCTCTCAACGGTGGCTCTGGCCATCGCTCGTAGAGGATGCTTTGCAGCAGTCGGTGTGGCTGGTGATTCCAGTGGCGCTGGTGCTGATGGGGCTGCGGCTGAGCCGTTTGCAGGGGTGGAGCAGCCTGAAGCTGGCGTTGCTGCCCGCGACCCTCAAGGTGCTGGTGCTGCCTGCGGTGCTGGGGGCGATCGCCCTAAGGGCAGGGCTGCCCAGGGAGGCCGTGCTGGTGCTGGTGCTAATGTCGGGTATGCCGAGCGCTTTTGCGGGACTGATTTTGGCGGAAGAGTATGAACTGGACCCGGAAATCGCCGCTGCCAGCATTGCCCTATCTACGGGAGGACTGATGATGACTATCCCCCTGTGGCTGCTTGTATTGGGCTAGAGGCCCGGTCTTCCGCAACGACTGGTCAACTTTTACCAAATCTCTAGGGCTTACCTCTATTCTGATAGGACTATTATCCCACGGTGCCTGCCATGTCTACTCCATTTCAGCAGCTGAAGAATCAGTTTAGGGCGTTAGGGACTAACCTCACGAAGGATGCAGGGGAAACTGCTAAAGCATCTCTGCGGGAATGGCTGGCGGCTAATGCCGAGTTTCTCCAGGGTCGGCACCGACAGGGGGAGTTTAACGGCACGATGATGCAGTACTTCCACTGGTACAGCCCTGCCGATGGCAGCCACTGGAACCAGGTGAAAGCCGAGGCTCAGGCTTTGGCCGATGCGGGCATTACCGCCCTGTGGCTACCCCCGGCCTACAAGGGTATCGGCGGCGGCGGCGATGTGGGCTATGGCGTTTACGATTTATTTGACCTGGGGGAGTTTGACCAGCAGAACTCGGTGCGCACCAAGTATGGGACGAAAGATGAGTATATAGCGGCCGTCAAGGCCTGTCGTGAGCGGGGAATCAATATCTACGCCGATGTAGTGTTTAACCACAAGATGGCGGCCGATTACGAGGAGGAGTTTAACGCGATTCCAATGGATCCAGGCGATCGCCGCCGTCCCCTGGGCGACATGCGCAAGATTAAGTCGTGGACGGGCTTTAACTTTCCGAAGCGGGGCGACAAATACTCCAGCATGAAGTGGCACTGGTACCACTTTGATGCCGTTGACTACAACAGTTGGGAGCCTGACTATAAAGCCGTCTGGCTAATTGAGGGTAAAACCTTTGAAGACAAGGTGAGCTGGGAACTGGGCAGCTTTGACTATCTGATGGGCTGCGACCTGGATATTGACCACCCAGAGGTGCGGGGTGAGCTGAAGTACTGGGGCGAATGGATGCTCGATCACGTTGGGGTTGACGGCTTTCGGCTGGACGCCATCAAGCACATCTGCGGCGACTTTTTTGTCGACTGGCTGGCCCATTTAGAGCACTATGCCCAGCGGAGTTTGTTCTGCGTGGGCGAATATTGGACCTACGACCTGGGGGCGCTGAGCTGGTACGCCGGTAACTCTGGTGGTCGGCTCGACCTCTTTGACGCGCCGCTGCACCACAACTTTCACAAGGCCAGCAAGGCGGGCCGCAGCTACGATCTGCGCACTATTTTTGACAATACCGTGGTCAAAGAAATGCCCCTGCTGGCGGTTACCCTGGTCGAAAACCACGACACGCAGCCCTTGCAGGCGCTGGAGTCGGTGGTAGAAGCCTGGTTTAAGCCGCTGGCCTACGCCATGATTTTGCTGCGGGCCGAGGGCTACCCCTGCATTTTCTACTGCGATTACTACGGGGCCCACTATGTTGACAAAGGCCGTGACGGCAACGAGTACGAAATCTGGATGGACTCGCACCGGGAGATTTTGGACCGGCTGCTGATGGCCCGCAAGCATTTTGCCTACGGCCCTCAGTACGACTACTTCGACCACCCCAATGTGGTGGGCTGGACTCGGCTGGGCTTGGGCGATCGCGATCGGGCGATGGCGGTGCTGCTGAGCAATGGAGCCGAGGGCACCAAGTGGATGGAGGTGGGACGGCCTAACACCACCTTTTACGACCTGACCGGGCATGTTCCCCAGACGATTAATACCAATGCCGACGGCTGGGCGGAGTTTCGCTGCAACGGCGGCTCGGTGTCGGTGTGGGTCGAAGATCATTCGGTGCTGGCCTCCCTGCTGGGAATGCGGCCAGGCTAGTACCGCTGCGCGGAGTTCAACGGGCAAAAGCCAAGATAACCGTTCACCCCTAGCCATAGCTCATCTTCCGTGGGATAGAATTTTATGCCGCGAAAAGTTAAGCTGTGTAACGCCCGCTCATGTTTGTTCAAGCAGCTGGGCGTTTGTTTCTATGGTTAAATTGGTACTTTCGTGCAAGTAGATCGCGTTCCTTTAGGGGCTACGGGTGCAGAACTTTCAGCCTATGTGCGCTCAGCCCAGGAGCTAGACTTTACCCTTCAAGACCTCAAGGCGGCTATTCCAGCCCATTGTTTTCAGCCTTCTGTTGTCCGATCGCTAGCCTATTTCTGGTTAGATATTGGGATTATTGCAGCGCTGTATGCTGCGGCCCATGCGCTCAACTCCTGGCTATTTTTCCCTATCTTTTGGCTGGCCCAGGGCACGATGTTCTGGGCTCTGTTTGTGGTGGGCCACGACTGCGGCCACGGGTCGTTTTCTCGTTATAAATGGCTAAACAGCCTGGTGGGTCATCTGGCTCACACGCCGATTTTAGTGCCCTACCACGGCTGGCGGATCAGCCACCGCACCCACCATGCCAATACCGGCAACATCGACACCGACGAAAGCTGGTACCCAATCAGTGAGTCGACCTATCGGGCCATGCCCTGGCCACAAAAACTAGTGCGGTTCTATGGGTTGCTGTTTGCCTATCCATTTTACCTATTCTTTAGGTCGTCAGGGCGCAGCGGCTCTCACTTCATGCCCAGTAGCGAGCTGTTTCGCCCTTCAGAGCGGCGCGACGTGCTGGTCAGCACCCTGTGCTGGTCGGCCATGGTCTTGTTTTTGGTATGGCTGGGGATCACCCAGGGGCTGCTGTTTTTGGCGACTTACTATGTAGCACCCTACCTGGTATTTGTCGTATGGCTGGATCTGGTGACATTTTTGCACCATAGTGAGCCCGATATTCCCTGGTACCGGGGTGACGAGTGGACCTTTCTCAAGGGGGCACTGTCAACGATTGACCGCAGTTATGGGTTTATCGACCCCATTCACCACAACATTGGTACCCATGTGGCGCACCACATTTTCTTGGGCATTCCCCACTACCACCTCAAGACGGCTACCGAGGCGATCAAGCCGATTTTAGGCGACTACTACCGCCGCTCCGCAGAGCCGGTGTGGAAGAGTTTTGCCCGCTCGTTTTGGGCCTGCCACTACGTAGCCGACCAGGGCAATAGGGTATATTACCAACCCTATTCTGGGCGCCGTTAAGCCACAGAGTTCTCAAAATATGGCCTTGGCCCGATGTGGTATCGGTAGTCTAGGGAATGAAGTGGGCAGTTTAGAGTCAGTGTGGTTCTAGGCTGCCCACTTTAGTTTGAATTGACGTTCGACATTGATGTTCGACATTGGCGTTTGGAGTTGGCATCCGGTTCTTTTAGCAGTGCTCTAGCATGACTCAGCCCTTGATTTCAGCTATTATTTGCACCCACAACCGGGCCAGCTACCTGGGAGCCGCGATCGCCAGTCTGCTGAGCCAAACCTACAGCGCCTACGAAATTATTGTGGTGGACAATGCCTCGACGGATAACACGAAAGCGGTGGTCGAGGCCTACCTGCCCCACCCGCAGCTGAGCTATGTGTACGAAAGCATTCTGGGCCTGTCGGCGGCGCGCAACCGGGGAGCCGCGATCGCCCGAGGCAGCATTCTCGCCTACCTCGACGACGACGCTGAGGCCTCACCCCACTGGCTGGCAGCACTGGCCGAGGCGTTTGCAGAGCACGCTCAGGCGGCGATCGCGGGCGGGGCAGTGAGCCTGATCTGGCCTGCGGGGATCACCCCGCCCCCCTGGCTGTCGCCCACCCTATCGGAGAGCCTGGGCGCCTACAGCTTGGGGGATGCTATTCAACCTATTACTGACCCTGGCCAAACCCCTAGGGGCCTCAACTACGCGGTCAAAAAAAGCTTTTTAGAGTCGGTGGGCGGGTTCGATCTGCAGCTGGGCCGAGTGGGCCAAAACCTGCTCTCCAATGAAGAGATGCACCTGACTCAGCAGGCGCTATCGGCTGGCTTTGCGGTGCTGTTTGTGCCCCAGGCCCAGGTGGCCCACAAAGTTGCCCCCGAGCGCCTGCACCGCCGCTGGTTTTTGCGCCGCAGCTGGTGGCAGGGCATTAGCGAGTGCTACCGCGAACACCTGAGCCATACCCTGACCGGGCAGCGGCTACAGGTGCGGGGGCTATGCCTGCTGCGGGGGTTGATCAAGGCTCTCAAAAGCTGGCCAGACCCGGCCCTGCGCTTTGAGAACCTGGTCTACGCCTACGGGCAGTTGGGCTACGTGTTTAGCGGCTTGCGCCATTTAACATCCAGGCCCAAAGCCAGGGCCTGCCCTTAATCTGTAGGGGCTACAGTCTTTCTACAGCTGGCCGAGCGACCCGTGACTAACCTACGACTTGAAGAGACTTCACCATGGCGACCACGACCCCCAAAGTACCCGTTTCTGTGCTGATTCCGGCGAAGGACGAGGAGCAGAACCTGCCCGCCTGCCTGGCCAGCCTGGAGCGAGCGGCGGAAATTTTTGTGGTGGATTCGCACAGCCGCGATCGCAGCATCGAGATTGCGGCTGCCGCCGGGGCTAAGGTGGTGCAGTTTGAGTTCAACGGCCACTGGCCCAAAAAGAAAAACTGGGCCTTAGACAACCTGCCCTTTAGCCACGAGTGGGTGCTAATTGTCGACTGCGACGAGCGCATTACCCCCGAGCTGTGGGATGAGATTGAAGCCGCCATTCAGCAGCACGAGTTTGACGGCTACTACCTGAACCGCCGCGTGTTTTTTCTCGGCACCTGGATTCGCCACGGCGGCAAGTATCCCGACTGGAACCTGCGCCTGTTTCGCCACCAAAAGGGGCGCTACGAAAACCTGCAAACCGCCGACATTCCCAACACGGGCGACAACGAGGTGCATGAGCACGTGATGATTGAAGGGGCGGTCGGCTACCTGAAGCACGACATGCTCCACGAAGATTTTCGTTACCTTTACGGCCCGCCACAACCGCTACTCCAACTGGGAGGCCCAGGTCTACTACAACCTGCTCACCGGTATGGGCGACGGCGGCACCATTGGCGCCAATCTGTTTGGCGATGCGGTACAGCGCAAGCGGTTTCTCAAGAAAATTTGGGTGCGGCTACCCTTCAAGCCGCTGCTGCGGTTTGTGCTGTTTTACGTCGTGCGGCTGGGCTTTTTAGACGGACGGGCGGGCTATATCTACGGGCGGCTGCTGAGCCAGTATGAATATCAGATTGGGGTCAAGCTGTTTGAGCTGCGTCAGTTTGGCGGGCAGCTGAATGTCACCCCTAAAGAAAATACGGCCCTGCCCCAGCCAGCGGTTCAACCGGCGATTGTTTCGGTAGAATCAGCTCCCTAAGATCCTTCAATAGCCTTTCGCGATCGCCGCTGAGTATGTCCGCTCCTTCTCCCCATGCGCCCGGCAGCTCGCCAGAACAGGACGGCGAGCTGCGAAGCGTTCGGAACCCGACTCGGAACGAGTATCCCGGCGGGAATCGCCCCTGGGTGCGGCTCGATGCCTACGACCAGTCGTGGTATGAACCGGGGCGCTCTAAGGGTACGATTCTGCTGTGGTGGCTGCTGCAGGCGGTGATCTTTCCGCTCACACCCCATGCCTCCCACGCACCGAGGTGCTGGCTGCTGAGGCGGTTTGGGGCTACTGTCGGCAAAGGCGTAGTGATTCGCCCCACGGCCCGGGTTACCTACCCGTGGAATGTGACTATTGGCGACCACAGCTGGATTGGCGACGACGTAGTGCTCTACAGTTTGGGGCAGATTACCATTGGCCAGAACTGCGTGATCTCGCAAAAAAGCTACCTCTGCACCGGCAGCCACGATATCTGCGATCCCCGCTTTGGCCTGGTGGTAGCGCCCGTAGTCATAGAAAACGGAGCCTGGATCGCCACCGACTGTTTTGTGGCTCCTGGCGTAACGGTGGGGGCAAATTCTGTGGTGGGTGCGCGCAGCAGCGTGTTTAAGTCGCTGCCGCCAGGGCAAGTTTGCTACGGCAACCCCTGTCGAGCCGTAGCCCCGCGCCAGATGGTGAATGATGAGGGCTAGGTTTTGCGATCGCTCCTCTCATCTGTGGTCCATAGCAATTTAATCTAAATCTAAGGGTCGGCCAGAAAATTTTGGCTCCTGTGGCAACACTGGTCTAACGCAACACACCAAACTCGATTTACGTGCTCTGTTTGCTCAAGCTGTAGTCAATTTGGCCTGATATTGCTGGGTAAATCTTGAATAACTAAACCCGGCAATTAGCCGACCTATAGGTTAGGTAAAACCCTCAACAATGGGCGAGAGCGAGAACTCATCCAGGGCTTAGTAACAAGCCTTAGAGAGCTATGTAGAGTAGGGAGTAAGCCCAAATCGAGGAAAAACCTGAAACCATGAACATTGGAAAAAGGGCAGTACTTTTATTCAGTTTTCTGCTCGCCTTAACGATCTCGATCGCATCAGCTAGTTTTGCGACCATGCCTAACGGAGTGGCTGAAGCAAACGCCATTTTGGTTGCCGCCGCCCGAGAATCGGGCCGACCCGCCTATTCTGAAAGCACTGCCGTCAGGTTCAAACCTAGCGATAATGTGTACGTAAAAAGTGCGCTGGCCGTCGACTTTACGCTCAATCGCGCCACCGTAACGTTGCCCCTATATAGAGGGCTTTCTCCCCAGGGGGAGTCGGTCTATTACATTTTGACCGAAGCGTCTGATTTTAATGTTGCCAAGCGGTTGGGCATTAATTATGCGCCTAAGATGAAGCAGGTAATCGGTACCGCTGGCGCTCAGCCGGTAACGCTGTCAAGGGGCATTATTCAGTTCAGGGGAAACGTCGATTTCTCCCCAACCTATGAAGTAGAACCCGGCAGCCCCAATCCGTTTCCGCCAGCGGTGGCGAATCCTGGGGCGATCGCAGACGCGCAGTATTCGTCAATGGCGGTGCTGCCCAGCAACGTTGTGCTCAATGCTCAAATTGTCCACAATGCCTCCGGTAGTCACGATCGCTTAGAAGCCATTGACCTGGAAAAAAGAACCGTAACCCTGTCAATCTTGGACGGTTTTCAGGGCGGGCGCCAGTATTTTTATCACCTGGTTACGGATGTGTCGGCGGCGGTGCCTTCGGTACTAGAAAAGGGGGTCTTTGCGCCTAAGCTGGCAGATATTCCGGCCTACGGCAAATCGCTACCCTCTGACCCATCGGCGCTGCTGGGATTTTCGCCGGTTCTAAACGGCATCAGCGATACCCAAACGGGGCAGCACCAGGGGTTTGTAGCCTCGCTCGCCAACAACGGCATTGACCCGATTAATATCTTCCCCTACGGCCCCGACAACGACAACCCGGCAGAAGATAGCAACTACAGCCCCCTCTGGGATGCCCACGTCAGCATGTGGACTGAAGCGGCGATCGCAGAAAATAAGGTGCGACGCATTACCTCTTTTGAAGATTTGCAGGGGCTGATAGAAGCGGGCATGGTCACCAGTGCAGACATCAACCCTGAAGGGCCGGGAAATGACTGGCTGTTTGGGTTACGACCCACTCAGGCGATTATCAACTGCCCGGTAATTGCCCACCCAGTGCTGTCAAACTAAGTCTAGACAACGTTAGCAATTGCAGGTGGATAAGAGATTTATCCACCTGCGTTTTGGCCATTTTCAGTAAGAATTTGTTAAGCCTATAACGTCCGTGGTGGCTTTAATACTCTTTGCTCTGCTCATCGATATAGCACCACAACCACTGTTCTCCTAATTCGGCGGAGCTAATGACGGCGTGGCCAGTGGTTTCGTAGTGGTGGCGGGCATGCTGATGCTCTGAGGAGTCACAGCAGAGCATTTTGCCGCAGGTTTGGCAAATTCGCAGATGTACCCAGCGGCCATTGACCTTAATGCAGTCTTCGCAGCGAAACACAGGATAATTTGCCTTGGGGATCAAGGTTTCGACAGTCAAATTGCTTAGATGTTCGCAAGTCATGGAACTGTGCCTAAAGGGTAGCTAGGCAAATTAATGGCTAGAGCGTGATAGCTTCAAGGGTAGCTACTTTATGCCTGGGCTCTTGTCTTATTTTGCCGCCAACATTTCAAAGTTTAGCTGAGCATAGGCCAACATCGTGTTTAGTTCAGCACACCAGATGATGACAGACTGGTATTGGCGCAGGGTTTCATCATCTGACATAGATGTGGAGTGGGGAATGGCAATGGGATAGCGATGTTTGCCTGCCCTGATGTGCATTTTCCCCAAGGCTAGGGCTGATGGGCTCTGTTCAGACAGGTTCCCTGGCTCGGGATCGGTGACTAAAATTAGGCTTAGATGTGGCCCCTGCTCTACTAGGTTAAAGGGGGCGTAAAACTCCAGAAAAACCTGATTGTTGTCGGCCACAATGCGGGCGTAGGGGTATATCATCCAGGTATGGTAGGCCGTCGCCAGGTTTTGAGAGGCGGGATACAGCCGGGGTAGTTTTTCGAGCAGCGGTCGCAGCGGCACGGTGGAAGAGTTAGGGGCGCGATCGCTCAAGTTCAAGACAATGTTGGCGAGAACCAGGAGTGGGGTCACAACGGCGATCGCGCCATAGATTGTCAATTGCCGCTGGTGCATGGTGAGAGTTAGGAGGGCTGGCTGGATTGCCCTCATCATCCTGAATGGAGCTGATAGGCCCCTGAATTGTGGTTGAGACTAAAATTTGGGAGTTCTTAGCTACCTGGTGCTCATTTCTTAGGTGTTTCTCAGCTTTGAGGTTAGAGCAGGCCGATCAGCAGGGCGACGAGGGAGATGGCCAGGCAGGTGCCCAGGCTGAGATAGCTGAGCCGGATGATTTGGTTGGCCTGGCGCTGGGCCTCGGTCAACATCGAGTTGGCTTTGTCTTTGGCCTCTAGCTCTAGACGCACCATCTTGGCGTCCCACTTTTGGCTAGCGGAGAGGTAGCGATAGTCGAGGTCGCTGAGGCTTTTGTGGGCGGCCCATTGGAGGGCATCTTGCAGGGCCTGGCCCATCAGCAGCCGTGAGTCATCCTGAAAGTTAGAGGCGACCCAGGCCTGCAGCATGACGGCGTAGGGGCGCTGCTGCGCCAGGCACTGGTTGACCCAATCGGGGTTGAAAATCTCGGCGTAGATGGGGTTGGCGACCCGCAGGCCGCCGTCGCGCTCGATCGCAATACCCGAGAGCTTTAGCTCGGCCTGCTCTGGGCTGCCGTCGGCGGCAAGGCTGCCCTGGCGCAGTATTTGCTGGTGCAGGCTCAGCAGCCGACTCGATCGCAGGTTGTCGACCAGCAGGCGATCGCGAATGGTGCGCAGGTGCTCGGGGTCATCCTGGGCTTCCCAGTGGTGAATCAGGCGCGATCGCACCAGACGTTCTACTGCCCTAGTTTCTGTGC
>PYGV01000202.1 GCA_003022385.1 filamentous cyanobacterium CCP3
CCTGAGGCAGCTGGGTGCCCATGGCATAGCGCCCCAGCAGCGACAGGACCGGGCTGCGAAAGACCGCCATCGCCATCGCCCAGGCCACTAGCAGCAGCGGTAGCCCCCAGCGCAGCACCCCCTGCCCCCACAGCAGCGCCGTCGGAATCACCACAAACAGGCCCGCCGTCAGCAGTACGCCCAGGCTAATGATCGGTAGGCGCGTGCCAATCTGGTGCTGCATGCGATCGGAAAAGGTACCGACTACGGGTTCTATGACCATGGCCAGCAGGTTTTCCACCACCAGCAGCCCCACGGCCAGCCCCTGGGGAAACCCCAGCTGGGTCAGTAGCTGCACCAGATAGAGGTTGTAAATCACCCACAGCAGGGTAATTGCCCCCTGCATCAGAGCGAGGCCCCATACTGGCCCCCACAGAACAGAGGGTTTAGCGGTGGGTGTCTGAGTCATAGAGCGATCGCGCCAGCTAACGTCTTACATCGGGCATCACGACCTTAGCTCTTCGACCACCATCGCCGCCAGTTTGCTCGCCGCCCCTGCCTCACCGCGCACTGCTCGCAGCTCTTGCCGCATCGCCGCCAGGGCTGGGGGATTTTCTAAGTAGCCCACCACCTGGGCCGCCACCTCCGCGGGCTTGAGGGGGCCAATCCGCTCGGGGACAATTTCGCGCTTAGCCCAGATGTTGGGCCAGGCAAACAGTTTTCCTTCTTTATAGATTTGGCGCAGCACCAGCCTGTTGATCGTTCTGGTCAGGCTATCGCCCACCAGGGGCAGGTTGGCCAGCAGCCCCGGAATGCCGTCCCAGGCTTTCATCGCTTCGAGCTTTTGGGTGGGCAGCAGCACCATCATCGGCACGCCCAGGGAGCCCAACTCGGCGGTGTTGGCCCCCACGGTGGTGAGGCAAAACCGCAGCTGGCTCATCAGGTCGTAGGCGGGGCTGGCCTGCCACAGCAGCACCTCCAGGCCGCTAGGGGTACGCAGCCGGGGCCGGGGCGAATTTGGCTCCACTAGCTCTGCTGTAGTCGCCCCTTCGATCAGGCGAATGTCTGGGTTTTGGGCCGCATCGGCAAACTGGGCCAGCGCCTCTAGCGACAGCATCGGCGCGACCGGAATCACAAACTGGGTGTTGGGCCGCAGCTGGTGAATGGCCTCGGCGGTGCCCAGGGCAAAGGGCAACCCCATGCTGAGCTTATTTTTTTTAGACCCGGGCATGAAACCAATCAGGTCATCGTCAGGCGTTAAGGACAGCCGGTCGCTCACCGCCTGATTGCTGACCGCATCCCCCCGCACGTCGGCCATCAGGTCGCCAATCACCTCGCACTTGTCGCGAAACTCGCTGGGGGCCGCCTCGACAATATTGGCGGTCATACAGCCGAAGCGATCGATCCAGCGGTGCCAGCGGGCATCCCACTCGGCGTAGATCACGGTGCGATAGCCCAGGCGGCGACCAATCACCACCGGGTAAATCTGGTCGCCGCCCAAAAACAGCACCACCCCGCGCGGGTGCCAGTCCCAGCGTTCGGCGGTTTTGCCCGCCAGCAAAAACGGGAAGAAATGCTCTGGCCCCTGCACGCGATCGACCCCCGGCAGCTGACGGGCCATCTCGGCCTCGCGACCGGAGGCATTGGCGCAGGGCGACAGCACCACGGAAATGCGGGCCTGGCTGGGGTCGGGCAGGTGTTCTCGCAGCGACCTGACCACCGGGCGCACCCAGGTCGAAATTTCCCCCGGCCCGTTGGACAGGATCAAAATGTCGCCGGGGAATGAGGGCGCGGTTTCCGCCACGATGGCGGCAGGATTGGTCTGGTCTAAGCCCATAAACGTGGGATCTCGCTACGACGCCCTATTCTAGCTAGAACGGTTGGCCTCAAGAAATTTACCCTATGGGTGAGGCCAGCTTGAGCAGATCTGCCTGCGCTGTTTTCGTCACTGGCTCGATTCTGGATGTTGAATAGCTAGAGCATGGGTGACCGCATTTGCCTGGCCAGCTCTGCTTTTTGCAACACAACGACATGTAATTTAAACGACTGAGCAACGTTCTCAGAATCAGGTTCCCTGGATCAATCGCTCTCATAGATAGCGTTGGATCCCCAAAACCTTTGCAGGACTTGAATTCTCTTTGAGGCGGAAAAAATTACTGCAAGACATCTAGCGTTCCTAAAAATGCCAATTCTGAGAATTGTGATAAGGGCTGTTACAATTCTGCGACTTCGTTCAGGATCGTTGCCGCTCTCTGATCCCGGTGCTAACGTCTGAGTCATGGTTCGGATGGTCTTTCATTCAGGAAAGCAAAACCCATGCTCCAAACGCACAGCACCTGTCTCCAACGCGTTAGGTAAAGGCCCCCACCTGTAGGGCTGCACTTCAGCGCTTAGCAACGCGACCCCAAAGCCCCCAAAAGCCCCAGGGCAATCTGGCTCCCAGTCAGGCGAACGAAGCACATTGCGGTTTATAAGGCGATCGCTGTTCCCGACCCTATTTAGCTTTTCTCAATCAGTTTCTGTACCGATTTGATCCACTTTGATCCACAGGTGCCACTGGTTCCGGCCTTTTTGACAAGGCGCACCGTAGCACCCTAGCTCTCATCACGCTGACGGCACTACGCCAGACTCAGCAGGAGGTTTCTATGCTTTTTAACGGAAAAACTGCTCTGATTACCGGAGCATCACGCGGCATTGGCCGTGCGATCGCCCACGCCCTGGCCCGCCAGGGTATGCAGCGCATTTTGCTGGTAGCCCGCAATGCCCAGCGTCTGGAGGCCGTTGCCGCCGAGGTGCGGCAGCTGGGGGCCGAGGCCGTGGTGCTGCCCGTCGATTTGACCGACCCGATTCAGGCCAATGTGGTGATTGCCCGCGCCTGGCAGCACCACGGCCCGGTGCACCTGCTGGTCAACTGCGCCGGGGTAGCCTACCAAACGCCATTCTTGCAGGCCAAGCTGCCCCAGGTGCAGGCCGAAATTTCAACCAACCTGATTGGCCTCTACACGGTCACGCGCCTGGTGGCCCGCCGTATGGCCGCCCGCCGCGAGGGCTGCATTGTCAATGTCTCTAGCCTGATGGGCAAGGTGGCCGCGCCAACGATGGCGACTTATTCGGCCACAAAGTTTGCGATCGTTGGGTTTACGCAGGCCCTGCGCAGCGAGTTGGCCCCCCACCGGGTAAAGGTCGTGGCGCTGCTGCCCTCGCTGACCGATACCGACATGGTAAAAGGCTTTGACTGGTTTCGGGGGGTGCAGCCTGCGACGCCAGAACAGGTAGCCGAGGCCATGGTGCGAGGGCTGCAGCGGGGACAGGCCGAAATATTGGTGGGCTGGCAGAGCCATGCAGCACTGTGGGCTCAGCGGCTAGCGCCCTGGCTGGTCGAGCCTATGATTCAGCTGCTGGCCCCGCCTCGGGCGGGGCAGCCCCAGCGGCGACCCATGCGGTCTACTTAGCGGTGGTGCCAAAAAAGTCGATGCGGTAGTCGGTAATGCTGACCCCAGTGCGAGCCTCAATCTGCTCAATCAGGTCGGCGGGCAGGGTGACTTGAATGTCGATAATCTCGTTGGTGTCGAGGCAGTTGACGTGGCTGTGGGAGTCGCTCAGGTGGCCGTAGAGGCGACCGTCGGCGCGCTCAACGCACTCAATAATGCCCTGTTCTGAGAGCGCATCGAGGTTTTGGTAGACGGAGGTATGGCCAATTTCACGGCCCTGCTGGTTGAGGCGATCGTAGATTTCGCGGGCGGAAAGGTGGCCCTGGTGCTGCCAGAGCAGCTCTAAGATGTAGCGCCGCTGCCGACTCAGCCGCATGCCAAGTGCCTGGCAGCGCTCAATGGCATCTTCCAAGGAGGTAATTGGAGGTTTAATTGCGGCCTGCTCTTCCATAAAAATGGCGGTTATTCATACTCAGTACCACTTTAACTTGTTTGAAAGAATCGTGTCTAGAACCACAAACAAGGATCTGGGTCTAATCCCCCCCGGCGATAGATAGGTTGAGGAGCACCCATCGCCAATCGAGTTGTACAGGTGACTGTATGGCTGCGCTCCGTCAGCCCCCTTCGAGGCCATCAAGCAGGTTAGTCTAAAAGCAGTGGATGAGATGATCTGGACGTGAAGCTTGACGATATTGTCCCCTGGGGCAGAACGCTGGGCGAATATCGCTCGATGTTTAGCCTGTCTAAGACAGACTTAAACGCCAGTATTCTTGGCTGCGGCGATGGGCCCGCCAGCTTTAACGCTGAGATGACCCGACTGGGGCATTCAGTTACATCTATTGATCCGATATATCAATTTTCTGCTGAGCAGATTGAGCAGCGCGTTCGAGCTACCTACGAAACGATTGTTGCCCAGGTTAAACAAAATTCCGATCGCTATGTCTGGTGCAACTTTAATGATGCCGATCAGCTGGGCCAAGCTCGTCTGAGGGCAATGGAGATGTTTTTGCTGGATTATGAAGCCGGTAAAGCCAATGGGCGATATTTACACCAGTCTTTGCCCAGTCTGGCTTTCGCCGATAATCAGTTTGAGCTTTGCCTATGTTCGCATTTGCTCTTTCTCTATTCAGAGCAGCGATCGCTTGAGTTTCATATTGCGTCCGTCCACGAGCTACTCCGGGTTGCCCCAGAGGTAAGAATTTTTCCCTTGATTAAACTCGATGGTCAACCATCACCCTATGTTGAGGCGGTGATCCATTCACTGCCTGGCCAGTGGTTTAGTATTCAAATTGAAGCTGTTGCCTACGAATTTCAAAAGGGCGGTAATCAGATGTTGAAAATTAGCCGCCGCGCGATTCCGTAGCGAATACTCGCTCCAGGTCGGCTCCCGTCGCTGGGATGCCGCAGGCTATACGCTCCGCGAACCTTGACCTGAGCCATTCGTTTAAAGCATCTCCTGTTCAAGGATGCGAACCTGGCTCAACGGACATGCCGCTGTGAAACGATGGAATAATCGTTTCACTGAAGCCCCTTGTCGTTAGCTTTCTCCGCCGCAAATTGAACTACAGAGTCAGCTATTGTAGTTACTACGGTTTATGGTCTCGTTGGCACCGCTCAGTTTGAGCGTCAGACTGTAACCACACCCCTTAGACAGCTAGGATGAGCCATGCCGACCTATCGATCCAAAACCTCCACCCACGGCCGCAATATGGCCGGTGCCCGAGCTCTCTGGCGCGCCACCGGCATGCAAACCGAGGACTTTGAGAAGCCCATTATTGCGGTTGCCAATTCCTTCACCCAGTTTGTGCCCGGCCACGTTCATCTCAAGGATCTGGGTCAGCTGGTGTGCCGCGAAATCGAGGCGGCGGGCGGGGTCGCTAAAGAGTTCAACACCATCGCCGTGGACGACGGCATCGCCATGGGCCACGACGGCATGCTCTACAGCCTGCCCTCGCGGGAGATCATCGCCGACTCAGTGGAGTACATGGCCAATGCCCACTGCGCCGACGCCCTGGTCTGCATTTCTAACTGCGATAAGATCACCCCCGGCATGCTGATGGCGGCCCTGCGGCTGAACATTCCGGCGGTGTTTGTTTCCGGTGGCCCGATGGAAGCGGGTAAAACCAAGCTAGCCGACCACAAGCTCGACCTGGTGGATGCCATGGTGGCCGCCGCCAACGACAGCGTCAGCGATGAGATGGTGGAGGAGTACGAGCGCTCCGCCTGCCCCACCTGCGGCTCGTGCTCAGGCATGTTTACCGCCAACTCTATGAACTGTCTCACGGAGGCGATCGGCCTGTCGCTACCGGGCAACGGCACTACACTCGCCACCCACTTCGATCGCAAGGATCTCTTCCTCACCGCCGCCCGCACCATTGTCGACATCACCCGCCGCTACTACGAGCAAAACGACGAGTCGGTACTGCCCCGCTCGATCGCCAGTTTCAAGGCCTTTGAAAACGCCATGATGCTGGATATCGCCATGGGCGGATCCACTAACACCATTCTGCACCTGCTGGCCGCCGCCCGCGAAGCCGAGGTGGACTTCACCATGGCTGACATCGATCGACTCTCCCGCCAGGTGCCCCAGCTGTGCAAGGTGGCCCCCAACACCCAGCAGTACCACGTGGAAGATGTGCACCGGGCGGGCGGCATTCCCGCCATTCTCGGCGAGCTAGAGCGGGCGGGGCTGTTGCATGCCGCTGTGCCCACGGTGCACAGCGGCACCCTGAGCGAGGCCCTGGAGCGCTGGGACGTGACCCGCACTGACGACGAGGCGGTGCACACCTTCTTCCGGGCTGGCCCAGCGGGCATCCCTACCCAGGTGGCCTTCAGCCAGGACACGCGCTGGCCTTCCCTCGATCTCGACCGGCAGTCGGGTTGCATCCGCAGTGTGGAGCATGCCTATTCCCGCGAGGGTGGCCTAGCGGTGCTCTACGGTAACCTGGCCGCCAATGGCTGCGTCGTCAAGACCGCAGGCATCGACGTCAGCATGTTTGAGGCGGAGCAGTTGCGCTACACCACCAGTGTCCCCACCTCCACCCTGCGGGTGTTTGAAGGGCCTGCCCGCGTGTTTGAAAGCCAGGATGCAGCCGTGAATGCCATTCTGGGCGATCGGATTCAGCCCGGCGACGTGGTGGTGATCCGCTACGAGGGGCCGCGCGGTGGTCCCGGTATGCAGGAAATGCTCTACCCCACCAGCTATCTGAAATCGAAGGGGCTGGGCAAGGTCTGTGCCCTGATCACCGACGGGCGTTTCTCCGGCGGTACCTCCGGGCTCTCCATTGGCCATGTCTCGCCGGAGGCGGCGGCGGGCGGCGACATTGCCCTAGTAGAAGAGGGCGATCGCATCGTGATCGACATTCCCAGCCGCACCATCAACGTTGACCTGTCGACAGAAGAATTGGCCCATCGGCGAGCAGCGATGGAGGCCAAGGGCAAAGACGCCTGGAAACCATCTCAGCCTCGGTCTCGGCGGGTGTCAGCGGCGCTCAAGGCCTACGCCCTGCTGGCCACCAGTGCCGATCAGGGCGCGGTACGCAACCTGGAGATGCTGGAGTAGGGACAACGCTGCTCAGCAACGCGCAAAGCCTAGACTTGACAAGATCTACCCCTTTAGAGAACAAATCTATATCGGGTAGTCGTTTTTGTCTGGTCAGAAAATAATTACTTTGCTAGGTAATCTACCAGTGCTAAATCGCGCCTAACCGCGATGATTTGGCCACCGTTAACAACAGATTCTTAGCAAGGAATTAATTGAAATGAGCGTTAACGACGACCTTCATCCCAAGCACGACCTTAATCGCGATCGCACTGATCACGATCACGACAGCAACCCTGACCCAATTACGGGTGAACACGGCTCTCACCCTGTCGGCACGGGGGTTGGGGCCGCTGGTGCAGGCGTAATTGGTACTGCCGTTGGGGTTGCGGTGGGTGGCCCGGTTGGTGGTGCTATTGGCGCTGTAATTGGCTCTGCCGCTGGCGGTTTGCTCGGCAAAAGCGTGGCAGAAACCTTTGACCCCACGGTTGAAGACGAGTACTGGCGCAGCAACTACCAAACACGGCCCTACGTAGACTCGGCCTACACCTACGACGACTACAGCCCGGCTTACCGAACTGGCTACGAGGGCTACTCGACCTATTACCCCCAGGGAATGACCTATCAGCAGGCCGAGCCTCACCTGCGCCAGCGCTACGAACAGACCCATCGCTCTAAGCACCTGGGCTGGGATAAGGCTAAACACGCTAGTCAGGACGCCTGGTATCGGTTAGAGCACGGTAGCCCCAGTACCGATGGGGCTCTCCGGTAGGCCATCTCAGTGATTGAGCTTCAGGCTTAACCGGCTGCGGGGTAGAGGTAATCAGAAGATCGCCTCTACCCCTGTCCTTTATCGCTATTCGTCCGTTGTCATTTAGGATGGTTGGCAATTTTGTGGGATAGCCGTCTCGGCTGTTCCTCTAAGCCTGAGCGCTGAGCGCTTTCGTATCTGCGCCCTCAGTCACGGCTTTCTCGGCCATGGCTTTGAGCCGCTGAATGCGGTCTTCCGTCGAGGGGTGGGTCATAAACAGCGTCATCATCCCTTCCTTAGAGAGGGGGTTGATGATAAACAGAGGCGCAAAAGCGGGATTACCGTGGATAGGCACCTTTTGGCCCATCTCCTCCAGCCGCTCCAGAGCCCGCACCAGCGCCAGCGGATTTTCGGTAATTTCGGCGGCCCCAGCATCGGCGGCGTACTCCCGCGTTCTGGAAATGGCCATCCGAATCAGACCAGCGGCCATTGGCCCAATTACCAGCAAAAACAGAATCGCGATCGGGTTGTTGCCGCGCCGTCCCCCGGCCCGCGCCACCGGAAAGTACAGCGCCCCAAAGGTGAGAATGCGGCCCAAAAAGGTCAGCGACCCGGCCAGGGTGCCCACCACCGCCTGGGTCAGAGTGTCGCGGTTGCGCACGTGGGTCAGCTCGTGGGCAATGACGGCGTCCAGCTCGTCATCGGGCAGCAGATCGACCAGACCCTGGGTGAGGGCGATCGCGGCGTGGTTGGGGTCGCGCCCGGTGGCAAAAGCGTTGGGCGACTCCGACGGGACCAGGTAGAGGGCAGGGGTGGGAATGCCGGCGCGATCGCAGAGCTTCTCCAGCCGTTCAAACAGTTCCGGGGCCTCTTCGCGGGGGGTGGGCTGAGCCTTAAACGCCGCCAGGGCCGCCTGGTCCGAGTAGTACCACGAGCCAAAGCTGCTCACCGCCGCAAAGCCCAGCCCGTAGTACAGACCTGTTTCGTTGCCCACCAGCAGGTAGCCCGCCAGCACAATCAGCCCGCTGAGCAAGACCAGGAGTGCCAGTGTTTTGAACTGATTCATTGCCGCCATAGATAGCCCTACCTCGAGCGAAGTTTACTACCCAGCATCTCAGAGGCTGGCGCGGCTGAGGTCTACCCAGAGAAGGAAAAGCTGAACATGGTGACCGTTCGTTGGACTAGGCTATGATCAGCCCATTGCGGAGGCAGGGAAATCGATGACCACGCTGCTGATTCAGACCGAAAGCGTACCCTTAAAAGTCACCTTCCCCACCAGGGCTGACATGACGACAGCAGAATTCTATGCGTTCTGTCAGGCCAACCGCGACTTGCGGATTGAGCGATCGGCTACAGGAGAGGTGATTGTTATGCCGCCTGCCTTTTCTGACACTGGCAACCGCAATCTCAAAATTGCTCAGCAGTTAGCCAACTGGGCCGATGTAGACGGTACCGGCGAAGCCTTCGACTCCAGTGCTGGATTTACGCTACCCAATGGTGCTACTCGTTCCCCCGATGCGGCCTGGGTACGCCTGGAACGCTGGAATGCGTTAACGGAAGCCGAAAAGTCTTCCTTTGCCCCGATGTGCCCAGACTTTGTGGTGGAACTGCGGTCTGCCAGCGATGCCCTCAGCAGCCTCAAGGCCAAAATGGAAGAGTATTTGGCCAATGGTGCGGCTCTGGGCTGGCTCATCGATCGCAAAACCCGCCAGGTTCATATCTATCGCTCCCATCAAGCCGTAGACATTTTAGAGAACCCCGATACTGTGTCCGGAGACCCTGAGCTACCCGGCTTTGTCCTGCAAATGGCTAGAATTTGGTAAAAAAACCGGGTTTCTATCGCAGTCGCCCTGGCCATGCTAGCTATCCTGAGAAACCCGGTTTCTGGCGGCAAAAGCCCCTAAACCGGCGAGTCGATCAGCCCCGGATGGTCCTGGGGACGGGGGCCGGAGGTATCCCAGAAGAAGCGGCGGTCTGAGTCTGCAATTGGCTTGTCGTTGATGCTGGCTTCGCGGCGGCGCATGAGGCCGTTTTCGTCGAACTCCCAATTTTCGTTGCCGTAGGCGCGGTACCACTGCCCCGCGTCGTCGTGCCACTCGTACTGAAACCGCACGGCGATGCGGTTGTCGCCAAAGGCCCACACTTCTTTGACCAGGCGATAGTCGAGTTCTTTGTCCCACTTGCGGCGCAGAAATTCGCGAATGGCATCGCGGCCCTGGAAGATTTCCGCCCGGTTGCGCCAGTGGCTGTCCTCGGTGTAGGCCAGGGCGACGCGATAGGGGTCGCGGCTGTTCCAGGCGTCTTCGGCCATGCGGGCTTTGGCGATCGCAGTCTCGCGAGTAAACGGGGGGACAATGGGGG
>PYGV01000027.1 GCA_003022385.1 filamentous cyanobacterium CCP3
GCCACCTGGCAATCATCTTCCTGTGGACATCGGGCAACCTGTTCCACGTCGCCTGGCAAGGCAACTTCGAGCAGTGGATCAAAGATCCGCTCAACGTTAAACCGATCGCCCACGCGATCTGGGATCCCCACTTTGGCCAGCCTGCGGTAGATGCGTTCTCCCAGGCCGGGTCTTCGACCCCGGTGAACATCGCCTTCTCAGGCGTTTATCACTGGTGGTACACCATCGGTATGCGCACCAACAACGACCTCTACAGCGGTGCGGTCTTTCTGCTGATTCTGTCGGCAGTCTTCCTGTTCGCAGGTTGGCTCCACCTTCAGCCCAAGTTCCGCCCCAGTTTGTCCTGGTTTAAGAATGCTGAGTCTCGCCTCAACCACCACCTGGCGGGTCTGTTTGGCGTCAGCTCCCTGGCCTGGACCGGCCACCTGGTGCACGTGGCTATCCCCGAGTCTCGCGGTGTCCACGTGGGTTGGGACAACTTCCTATCCATGAAGCCCCACCCCGAAGGCTTGATGCCCTTCTTCACCGGTAACTGGGGGGTCTACGCCCAGAACCCCGACACCTCTAGCCATATCTTTGGTACGGCGACCGGGTCTGGTTCTGCGATTCTGACCTTCCTGGGTGGCTTCCATCCTCAGACTGAGTCTCTCTGGCTGACGGATATGGCCCACCACCACCTGGCGATCGCGGTGATCTTCATCATCGCCGGGCACATGTACCGCACCAACTTCGGCATCGGTCACAGCATCAAGGAAATCTTGAATGCCCACCGACCCCCGGCTGGTACTCCTGGCGACCTTGGTGAAGGGCACAAGGGTCTTTACGACACCTTGAACAACTCCCTGCACTTCCAGCTGGCCCTGGCCCTGGCTTCGCTGGGTGTGGTGACCTCCCTGGTGGCGCAGCACATGTACGCGCTGCCCCCCTACGCCTTTATGGCTAAGGACTACACCACCCAGGCGGCCCTCTACACCCACCACCAGTACATCGCTGGCTTCATTATGGTGGGGGCCTTTGCCCACGGCGCTATCTTCCTGGTGCGCGACTACGATCCCGTTGCCAATAAGAACAACGTCCTCGATCGCGTTCTGCAACACAAAGAGGCGATTATCTCGCACCTGAGCTGGGTGTCGCTGTTCCTGGGTTTTCACACCCTGGGTCTGTACGTCCACAACGACGTGGTGGTGGCCTTTGGCACCCCCGAGAAGCAGATTCTGGTCGAGCCTGTCTTTGCTCAGTGGGTTCAAGCCGCTTCGGGTAAAGTGCTCTACGGCTTTGACACTCTGCTGTCGAACCCCGATAGCGTCACTCAAACCGCAAATGCCGTCTGGCTGCCCGGCTGGTTTGAGGCCATCAACAGCAACGCCAACTCGCTGTTCCTGACCATTGGCCCTGGCGACTTTTTGGTTCACCATGCGATCGCCCTGGGTCTGCACACCACCACCCTGATTTTGGTCAAGGGTGCGCTGGATGCCCGCGGTTCGAAGCTGATGCCCGACAAAAAAGACTTCGGCTACAGCTTCCCCTGCGACGGCCCTGGCCGGGGCGGCACCTGCGACATCTCCGCGTGGGACTCGTTCTACCTGGCGATGTTCTGGATGCTCAACACCATTGGCTGGGTCACCTTCTACTGGCACTGGAAGCACCTCAGCATCTGGAGCGGCAACGTCGCCCAGTTCAACGAGTCGTCCAACTACCTGATGGGCTGGCTGCGCGACTATCTGTGGCTCAACAGCTCGCAGCTGATCAACGGCTACAACCCCTACGGCATGAATAATCTGGCAGTTTGGGCCTGGATGTTCCTCTTTGGGCACCTGGTCTGGGCCACCGGCTTCATGTTCTTGATCTCCTGGCGGGGCTACTGGCAAGAGCTAATCGAAACTCTGGTCTGGGCCCACGAGCGTACGCCCCTGGCGAACCTGGTTCGCTGGAAGGACAAGCCCGTTGCCATGTCGATCATTCAGGGCCGAGTGGTGGGTCTGGCACACTTTACGGTGGGTTACATTCTTACCTACGCGGCCTTCCTGATAGCTTCGACATCAAGCCGCTTCGGCTAGGTTGGCTAATTAGGAAAACCCTTCAAAACTCCTCGGCGCATTGCTCCGGGGAGTTTTGTTTTGTGGCAGTTGTACTGTGCTGCGCTGCTTTCTTGCCCTAAAGGCTAAGCTAGAGAAAACTCTTTCCGAGACAGTTATAAGCGTTGAAAAGATTTCCCTGATTCAACTAGAAAGATGGTGATTTTGTGAGCAAAAAAGATAGAGCAAATATTGACTATAAGCCCTTCATTTATATACTTGGTCTTTTAGTGAACGGAGATGTCACTTATAAGGCAACTCTAGAAGATGTAAAACGAATCTCCAAAAAGCCAGAGACACACAGGGTTTTAAGCTGTCTTGTAAGTAATGCTGTAACCTACTCTAAGGCCGTAAGAGAGTTAGTTACATTGGGCGGCACCGAAGCTGTAGCACCTCTATATCGTGCTGTTTATGAGATTCTTTTAGATGTCAAACAAATTGTTGAGGATGGCGATCCTGAGGAAAACTCTCTCAAATTTCTCACCAATTCTGCATTTGAGATTAAAGATAGCCATGAAGACCTAAACACAGAAGAATTTTATTTTGAACACCTAGAAAAAGCCGATGCTCTTTTAAAGAGAATTAAGGAAAAGTATCCACATATATATTTCCAAATTGAAAGCCAAAGAAACAAGAGAATCTTTAACTGGTCTAGCAAAAGCAGAAAACAAGTAGAAAAAGATCTTTTTGGAAGCACAACATCCTTATCTCCTTACAAGATGATGTCTTGGGAAGCGCACTCAGTTACATCGCCTTTACTTAACTACAAATTCATAGACGAGGAAGACATTACACGAATTGAATTTGGCTCTGATGATCCTTTTTTGACTCATGGAGGACCTTTATGCTTCTTGGTAACTTGTATTTTAATTGAAATTTTTGGGGCATATGAGTCAGCCTTTGGTCACAATCCATGGTGCCAAGAAGAAATAAGTGATATACGTGCTACTGTGTCAAAAATAAGACATAAGGCTTGCTTTTACCACAAGGAGAAATCAACATAATTGTCATAAATAGCGAAGCAACTATATTTTAGTTTTTCATTTGCTTTACTTTGAATACCTGCATAACATTCTAGCAAGAGGTGAACGGATGGGTAAAATTAACTGGTCTCCTAATGAAGAATATGTGCTTGGGGTATGCTATGACTTAGCGGAAGGCAGTCTGGCCCCTATTCAGTACGACCTCGCTATTGAAAGATGTGGGATAGGTAAGGACGAGTTCATGAAGTTTCGAAACTACTTGATAGAAGAGGAACTACTAAAAGGCGTAGACTTTCTAAGTTTTAGACTCACTAGCTCAGGAATAAATAAAAGCAAGCGATTAAGAGGATTGTAAGAGAATCAAGTAGCTCTTCTGGGTATTTGATGATAGGTCAGATCTATATCAAGTCTGGCAACAGCTTCAACTTTTTAAGGCAAGGATGAATTACATGCTGATATACAGTATCGTCACAAACCCAGAAGACCTAATCGATTTATAGACTCTTATATTCCCTCAAAATAAGTCATTGGCTAGACTCTAGCTTTTGTCAGATGAAATTTTGCTTTAAAGAGAAAGTAGACTATCCTCTTAACAGATTCAAGGTTATGAACAAAGAACTCACTCAAGCCATTGCTTCAGAGGTGCAACTATTCCATACTCTTGACCAAAAAGAGAACTTCCTCTTTTTGATTGGTGCCCTGCTGGCCAGAGTTGTCAGTCTCAAAAAAGCCTCTGAGATTATGCAACTTGAACCCTCTGAGTTTCTCAAGATTCTAGATCTTATGGGAATCGAGTTTTCCTACCTTTCTGAAGAGAATGTTGAGCTAGAGAAAAGCTGGTGAATGAATGCAGGTTGTTATCAATTCATCGCCACTAATCTTTCTGGCTAAGCTCGACTATCTTGCTCAATTCCTTGACTATCCTGATAGCTTCTATATCCCGCAATCCGTCGCGGATGAAATCTCAGTCAAATCAGATTCTGCTAGCCAGACTATTCAATCTTTCATTGGCTCCGGGGTTCTACAAGTTCGTGCAGTCGCCCTCATTAATCTTGCTCAAAGCCTCAATCAGCGCTTGGGTTTGGGCGAATCGGAAGCAATCGCCCTTGGAATTGAACTAAACGCAGACTATGTTCTTCTCGATGACCTTGCGGCTAGGAAAGAAGCTATGCGGATTGGTTTAACCATTAGAGGCACAATGGCTGCCATCAATAGAATGAGGAAGGACGAGAGGATAAAAGTTGACAGTCTAGATACGCTCTACGCCCGTTGTGTGCAAATAGATTTTAGGGTTAAGCGATCAATTTTCGACCAAATTTTTCTCGATGATTAGTCTAGAGCTGCTATAAACACAAACTAATCTCCCCCTCTTTGCTGCTCCATCTAAAAAGAGAAATCGGCGTAGGCGCTGCTGGTGTGACTCAGTTATAGCCATTAACCATAAGCTTGCTGAATATTATTGAAGGTTATGACGGCGGTGGGGGTATTGTTGGTGAGCAGGCGGCGGTTGATCGGCAGCAGGCGATTGTAGGGTGCAGTGCGCCACCCTATTCAAACTGAATTCAACTGGGGACAGTCGGAGTTGTTGGGGGCGACGAAGCGCTATTAGACTAAAAGTCTCGGCTAGCAAAATCCTAGGAACTTTGCTGACGAATCCATCGCCGCAGCGACTTCACCACGGCGTTGTCATCTTCCCCAGGAGCGATCTGCAAAAATGTCATTAGCATTTGCGATGATACTTGGGGAAACGTTGGGCTAACCTCGCACTCTACGTACTGCTCAGCAACAAGCGCGTAAAAAACCAGCCCTCGCCGCTGGGTATATTGCCACACCTCAGGAATTTGAAGCTGTTGATAGATCGTAAATCGCCGCTGGGACGAGCTGGTAATGTCTACCTCTACCGCGAGATCGGGGGGTGGGTTAGTGATCAAATCTAGTTGTATAGTGCTGATCTGGTCGGCGTTTTGAATGTAGTAGCAGGAGTCGGGTTCGACCCCTTGCTCCAGATCTTCTCGCTCTAGAGTGGTTGAGCCGTAGGCTTTGATTTTGAGGTCAAGTTCTTCGGTCAGGGCGGTGATGATGCGGTCTAGCAGTCGATTCAGCACTTCGTGCAGGTCAGAGGGCATGATGATTTCTAACGTGCCTTGGTCGTAGGCCAGCCGCGCGGCTCGGTGGTCGCCCATGTCTTGCAGCAGGGCTTGGTACGTGCTCCAAGATACGCATTGTAGGATGATGTGCTGGCTAGGAGTTTGTAGAAGGGTAGCCATGGCCTTGCTCTGAATGCATTTGTTTCAACTGTAGCGGAATTGTCCTGCTACGCTATGGCGGGTCTCACCTGGGTGAAGTACATCGCCATGATCCCCTCTATCAATTACTCTTCAGGTGGTGGTGTAGGCAAAACCACAAGTTCACCGATATCAACAGTGGGTGGCTGCGAGAGCGCAAAGAGCACCGATCGTGCCACATCATCGGGCCGCAGAGCATCGGGCTTTGGGTCATCAAAGAACGGTGTGTCTACCATTCCCGGCTCGATCAACGTGACCCGCACCCCAGTGCCTCGCATCTCCTCTCGTAGGTTATAGCCGATCGCAGAGACAGCCCATTTCGAGGCGGAATACATAGACCCTTTTAGCACTGTGCGCCCTGCGATCGAGCCAGTAATGATGACGTGACCTTTGGCTTTCTTAAGTGCTTCTAAACTAGCTCGCAGCGTGTACGCGACCCCCAGAATGTTGGTGTTGACGATGCGCTGCCAGGACTCGACCGGAGCTCCCGAAAACCCACCTGGCTCACCGCCACAGCCGGCATTGGCAAACACCGCATCTAGACTGCCAAACGCCTCTATGGCATTGGCTACTAACTTTTCTTGAGCGGCATAGTCAGTGACATCACAGGCAAACGTCCGCACATTATCGGCACCTAATTCTTGCGCCAACTGCTCCAGCTTCTCAGTTGAGCGGGCGGCCAGGACAAGGTTAAAGTTTTGCGCTGCCGCCTGTCGGGCGGTGGCGGCACCAATGCCTGAGGATGCGCCGGTAATCAGCAGGGTTCTAAAATTCGACACGTTGAGCCTCTCAATCGACTACAGGTCTCCCCAGTTATCTTGCTACAGGCGCCCATCGGGCAAGGGCGGTTGGTTGCCCAATAGGCGCTACTGAGCTTCATTGAGACAAGGTCTAGGCAACCACGGGCTCAAGCGACTTGATCGTTACGATTAAGTCGTTGAAATCATTGTCGGTCAGGTCTTCAAAACTCCAGGTGTTATCCTCACGCTTGACCCGCACGTTGCCCAAGGCAGCATCGTCGATGGTTGCCAGGTTAGTCGAGCTACCGTTAATAAGCAGCGCTGGGGCATAGAATACGCCCCCAGGCAGGGTGAAGTCGCTATCAACCGTAGTGTTGTTCTTTACAAACAGCTGGACATCGAGCAGATGAGCAGCAACAGCGTCCTCATAGCCCACTTCACCGGGTAGTAAACCGTCTACGGCTCCTGTAGCATCGGTTTCATAGAACTTCAAGATGTTGTTGAAGTTGGCTTCGCGGGAGGCCGTAACGTTGATTATAACGTCACTGTCAAACCCAGTCAGGTCAATCAGTTCTGGCGCATTAATCACGTCAGGCGTATTGTCTAAAAACGTGATGCCAATGGGGCGATTGAGTGAGGGCGTAACGGGTACTAACAGCTCGAAGGGCGATTTCGGTGTGCCGTGGTCTTCTCTAAATAGCAAAACAGCACCTTCTACGGTTGAAACGTCAAAGCCAACCGTTAGCAAATCTCCTTTGGACGAAAAATCGAGGTTGCCGATGAAGTTATTACTGGGGGGCTCGTCGGTCGTGAAGTTTGTGCTCAGACGCTCGATTAAGTCGCCTGTTTCAACATCGAAGCGCAGTATATCCCCAGCAAAGTCACTGACATACAGGTCGCCATCGACTGGCCCCACCTCCAAGCCCAACAAACTAACAAAGCCAAAGCTCTCTGGAGATGGATCGGGTGTCGCAAATACAGTGGGTGTCGTGCCTGCTTCCAGGCTGTCATAGCGCAGGATTTGACTTGGCAGTCCAGCATCAAACGATGGGAAAATATCTCCAGTAATGGGATCTTCAGTTGCAATGCTGCCTTGGGTGGTGACGTACAAGCTACCGTCAACAAAAAGCAAGCCGTCGGGACCATTTAATCCGCCTGACAGACCATTGCCTTCGGAAAACACATCAATGAATGCTCCCGTTTTGCCGTTGTAGCGGAGAATTTGGTCGCTCAGAAAGCTAGCTACATATAAATTTCCATCCGGGCCAAAAGCAAGCTCGTAGGGGCGAATGAGTCCCCCAGTTTCGTCAATTTCAGTGGCAGGATTGTCACTGATAAAAGCATCGATAAATTCTCCAGTTGTCCCATCAAATCGCAGAACAGAGGAGGTGCCAGGGGTTTTGCCACTGGTGACGTACAAATCTTTTAGGCGATCGCCATTAGCATCGGGCCCAAAGAGCAAGGTGTCGGGATCATCCAGCAGATCACTCTCCGCAGCAATAAAATCTCCTAAAAGTTCCCCAGAGGAAAAAACGAACAAAGAGACATTGTTTCCTCTCGTGTTGCCAACCAAGAAAAAGTCATCTGCTTTTGACATTAGCGTATACCCTGTAGTTGACTGGTGCTTGATGAATACCTTTACTGGTCATGATGGCCGTGTCTAGCTCATAATGACAGCCGCTTGAATGTCTATATATTTCATCAAGATGCACCGAGATTGTAGCGGTTTTTATGACTATAGGAAACACCAAAAGTCCTAAAGTTTTTCTTAATAATTATGGCGTCCTAGCCGATCTTTAAGCATGGACCATTTCTGCGTCTGCCAGGGGCAAGCACACGGCAAAGCAGGTGTGGCCCGGTGCCGTGTCCAGACCAATCGTGCCGTGATGGCGATTCTCTACAATGCGGCGCACGGTCTCCAGACCCAGGCCCGAGCCTTTGCCCACTCCTTTGGTGGTAAAAAATGGCTCGTAAATGCGCGATTTAATGTCTGGCGGTATACCGGGCCCGGTGTCGATAATTTCAACCCGAGCGCGGCCCTGGAATTGGCAGGTTCGCAGCGTGAGGGTGCCTTTTTCGTCCATCGCATCAATGGCGTTATCAATTAAATTGGTCCACACCTGGTTGAGTTCGCTACCGTGGGCCATGATTTTGGGCAGCGTGGTGTCGTAGTGGCGCTCAACCTTGATGCCCTGCTTGAGCTTGAAGGCAAACAGCCGCAGGGTGTCTTCTAACCCCTGGTGCAGATCGACCATCTGCTGGGCGCCCTGGTCCATATAGCTGTACGATTTCATCGATTTGACCAGGGTGGCAATGCGCTCGGCCCCCGACTGGCCACTTTGAATCATCGACATCATTTCAAAGGAGAGGGCCAGCCAGCGAATGCCCATGTCGCGCAGCTGGGTGGGGTTGTCGCGCCAGGAGGCCGTCAGCTTTTCCAGCGTGGGGATGTCGATTCCCGCCAGGGCCAGCGGTTCGGCCAGCTTCCAGGCCTGGGCGACGCCGTAGTCTTCGAGCCAGTCGAGCAGTTCGTCTTCGCGATCGCTCACCGTCACCGCATCGGCCCCGCCCTTGAGAATGGTGTCGTAGCCCGCATCGCGCACCGATTGCCACCGCTGGGTATCGGCTTCGTCGGGCTGCTGCTGGCCGTAGAGCAGGTTCATTTTCTCTAGCTCGCGAATGGCGGGCACCACTTCGCTCAGCGATCGCACCAGGGCGGCAGCAGGATTGTTCAACTCGTGGGCCAGCCCTGCCGAGAGCGTGCCCAGTGCCGCCATTTTTTCGCGCCCGCGCAGAAACGACTCCAGCCCCCGCACCCGCTGCTGCATGAGGCGAAACACCTGGCGCTCGAAGTCGCGGCACTCGTGCAGCAGGGTAAGAAAGTCGGCCCCAGCAATGCTGTGGATCTGACAGTCCGACATCGCCTGTAGCGTTACCGGGGCGGGCTCGTCGGTCAGCACCGGAATTTCGCCAATGTAGCCGGGGCCGTCGTGCTGACCGATGGGCATGGCTAGCCCCTCGCTCTGGCGGGTGATGCCGAGGCGGCCCGAGGCGATGACGTAAATCGTTGTGGTCAAATCGCCTTCTTTGACCAGGTAATCGCCCTTGGCAAGCTGGAGGGAGGTGGCGCGATCGCACACCCATTCCAGCCTTTCCTGGGGCAGGTGGTTAAACGGTTCGATGGTTCGCAAATGCTCTATACACAGCGCTGATCCGTTCATCGCACATCCCCAAGGTACTGGTGCACAAACTGAACGCAGATCGACCCTTCGCCCACGCCCGAGGCCACCCGCTTGATCGAGCCGTGGCGCACATCGCCCACCGCAAATACGCCTGGCAGGCTGGTTTCTAGCAGAAAGGGGGGCCGCTCCTGCGACCACACCTGATGGGGCGGCACACCAGCACTGGTCAGGTCGGGGCCAGTGAGCAGGTAGCCCCGGCTATCGCGCTGCACCAGATCTTCCAGCCAGCCGGTGTGGGGAATAGCGCCAATAAAGATAAACAGCGACCGGGCGGGCACGGTTTCGGTGGCCCCAGTGACGGCGTTTTGCAGCACTAGCGCCTCGAGCTGGGTGCCACCCTTGGCTTCGATTACGCTGGTGTGGGTCTGCACGGTGATGTTTGCCGTAGCGGCGATCTGGTCGATCAGGTACTGCGACATACTCTTGGTCAGTGAATCGCCCCGCACCAGCATCGTCACCGACTTGGCGTATTTGGCAAAGTTCATCGCCGCCTGCCCCGCCGAATTCGCCCCGCCGATGATGTACACGTCTTCCCCTTCGCAGGCCAGAGCTTCGGTCTGTGCCGCGCCGTAGTAGACCCCGGCCCCCGTAAACTGCTCTAGGCCGGGAGTGTTTAGCCGCCGCCACGAGACCCCTAGGGCCAAAATCACCGCGTGGGCGCTGATTTCGCTGCCGTCGCTGAGGGTGAGCAGGCGGTAGTCATTGTCGGCGCGCAGGCTCTGCACCGATTGGGGGGTGAGAATTTCGACCCCAAAGCGGCGGGCCTGGGTGACGGCGCGGCGGGCCAGGTCGCTGCCGCTCAGCCCCACCGGAAAGCCCAGATAGTTTTCAATGCGGGAGCTGGTGCCGGCCTGGCCACCGGGAGCCTCGCGCTCGATCAGCACCGTGTGCAGCCCCTCGGATGCGCCGTAGACCGCTGCCGCCAGCCCGGCGGGGCCGCCCCCCACAATCACCAGGTCGTAGAAGGGTTTTGCTGCGGTAGTCTGCAGGCCAATGCGGGTGGCCAGCTCGGTGGTGCTGGGTTGCCGCAGGGGCTCGCCCTCGGGGAACAGCACTAGCGGCAGCTTGGCCCCAGAGGCACCATCGGCTACGCAGCCCGCCAGGGTGCGGGCCTCCTCGCTGCGCTCTACATCCAGCCAGCGGTAGGGAATCTGGTTGCGGGCCAAAAAGTCTTTGATCTCGTGGCTGTGGGGATTCCAGCGATCGCCCACCACCCGAATGCCCTCGAACGGGGGATGAAAATGGGCCTGCCAGTCAGCCAGCAGGTCATCCACCACCGGGTACAGCTTCTCCTCGGGCGGGTCCCAGGGCTTGAGCAGGTAGTAGTCGAGCTGGACCTCATTGATGGCGCGAATGGCGGCATCGGTGTCGCTGTAGGCGGTGAGCAAGGCCCGTTTGGCGTCGGGCGCTAGACGTACCGCCTGCTCCAGAAACTCGACCCCGCTCATCTCGGGCATGCGCTGATCGACCAGCAGCAGGGCCACGGGGTCTTGGCGCATGGTGATTTGCTGTAGAGCTTCGAGGGCCGCCGCCCCAGAGCTGGCCCGCATGACGCGATAGTGCTCACCGTAGTGCCGCCGCAGGTCGCGGGCGATCGCCTGCAAGACATCTGGATCGTCATCAACAGTGAAAATAATGGGTTTGGCCATAGCAAAGACCTGAGGGAACAAGTCGGTCTGGCCTTTGCAGCGAAGGGATTGCAGTCAAAGGCACTAAGACTCAGTGTAGCCACCTCACCAGGCAAAATCTGCCTTGAGCAATACCGGGATTGGCCTAGCGATCCACCGGGTGCTGGCCGTAGTAGGGCAGTACGGTAGACCAGTCGGGGCGATCGCCCCGCATCCAGCCCCGGTGCCCCAGATCTAATACCTGCACCACGGTCTCGGCCAGATCGTCCCCCGCCGCGACCCGGTTGAGGGCCTTAGGATAGCTGGCCAGCACCGACTCCCAGGCTTCTAGGCTCAGTACCTGGTCGGCCTGCACGGCGGCCAGTCCTTCAGCCGTTGGTTGGTAAATGGCGGTAAAGAGCTGCCCCCGCTGGGCCTGCATCTCCACGGCAAGGGCTGAGTCCGTTGGAGATTGTTTCAGCGCCCGCTGGGCGATCGCTGCCAGACTCGACACCCCAAACAGCGGAATCTCCAGCTGCTGGGCCAAAGTGCGCGCCGTCACCACCCCAATACGGGTGCCGGTAAACCCGCCCGGCCCCTGGGCCACCGCCAAAAACGAGAACTCCTTCCAGTCGTAAGGAGCCACAAACTCGACCAGCAGGTTGTGCAGCTGAGTGGACAAATCTCGCCCCAGCGCCCAGGTTTGATGGTGGGTTTCGCCCTCAAAATTGCTCAGGGCCAGCCCCAGGGCAGGGCCGCAGGTGTGAATCGCTAGGGCTAACATGGGCTCGGGTTGGGTGTTCAAACTCATCCAGCCTACAGGACAGAACTGACGCAGACCAGCCTTTGTGTTAGTTCATCGTCAGTGATCTGGAGATCGCTTACAGATTTTGAGTTCGGTATCCTGAACGGTTCGCCAAAGCTTGAAGAATGATTAGGCGCAAGCGTGAACCGGAAACAAACCATGAAAAATAAGCTGATTTACCTTGGCCTGCACGGTCTACTAGTCGCTCTCTGCTTTGCGGTAGGCGATATATTGGGCTGGCCCTGGTGGCCCAATGCCATCGGCTGGTTGATTTTGGCCTTTTTGGGCAATAAAGGGCTTTGGAATGTGGCCAAAAGTTTTAATTGATCAGGCCATTAGGCCCGGTGCCGCAGGCGATACGCAATGATTTGAAACCGATTTAGATGGGCGATCGCCGGTTTAGCCCTGTTAATTTTCAAATTTGGGCCGTTGCGGTAGATTTAATGAGGTCCGTCCGGGCAGGGTTGATCTGAACTTATCAACGGGCCTCCCCAATCTGCCATGGCTAATCGGTCTGAACCAGATTCAGCACTTCAACCGCCGCTTCGGCCTCGGCGGCGCTGGCTCAGGGCGATTGCAATCGCGGGCGGCAGCCTTACTTTTGGCGTTTTGGGGTTAGGCTGGTGGGGATATGCCCTGGCCCGACGAGAGCTGCCCCAGTTTTTGCAGCGCAACCTCAGCGATGCCCTGGGGCGACCGATTAAAGTCGGCGAGTTCGAGCGCTTTAGCCCGACTGGGGTGCGGCTGGGGCCGTCGATTGTACCCCCCACCGAAGACGACTTTTCCTGGGTGCGTGCCCAGGCTCTAGAGGTCAACTTCAACCCCCTGACGCTGCTGTTCGCTCGCACTCTGCGGCCCAGTCTGGTCTTTGTAGACCCCCAGGTCTCGCTCAAGCAGGGGTTTGACGGTGAGTGGCGACTTGAGCCACCGCAGTCGGTAGGAGAAGACGGATTCTTTAGAACCGAGCTGCGCAGTCTGCAAATTCGCAACGCCGACCTGACCATTGGCCCCCTGTCACGCACCTCAATTGTCGAGCTGCCGGAGGGAGTCACAAGTTCGACCCTCATCCTGCTGCAAAACGTCAACCTGCGGGTGCGCTTTAGCGGTCCCGACAATCAAACCGTCTCGATGATCGTGGGCGGGCGGCTCAACAGCGGCGCCTTTCAAATTCGCGGCGAAGGGCAGCTCGACACTCGCCAGGCCAATCTGGCAGTGCAGGTGCAGCAGTTGCCCATTGAGTCGGTGAACCCACTGCTGGGTGGAGGCCTGTTCGTGCGCAGCGGTTTGCTATCGTCTAACCTCGACCTCAGGTATCGCCCCGAGGCCGACGACCCGCTCACCGTCAGAGGTACCGCCCGCCTGCGCAACGGCGACATTGTGGTCAGCGATTTGCCCTCGGCCCTGCAAGCCATCAATGGCACCCTGCTGCTCAACGGGGTGGGTGGCAGTCTGGAGAATAGCTCCCTCAAGTTTGGCCCTATTCTGGTCAAGGCGACAGGGCAGGTGGACAGGCGGCGAGGACATGACCTGGCGATCGCTATTCCCGAGGTGAGTCTGGCCGAGGTGGCCGAAGCGTTTGCCCAACCCCTGCCCATTGAGGCCGCCGGACGGTTTCGGGTGCAAACTACCGTCACCGGGCCGCTGGAAGATCCTCAGGTGACAGGGGAATTAGCAAACCTGAGTCAGGTGCAGGTCGATCGCCTGGGCCTCGACGGCATCACGGCTCGGTTTGGGGCCAACCTCGACGGTGCAACGCTGTACCAGGCTATCCTGCGCCCGGCTACAGGCGGCACCGTAACTGCCCAGGGCAGCGCCATCCTAGGGCAGTTGCTGCGGGGAGACGTCGAGAAAGCGCTTAGGCGGCGGGCTGGCCTCTCCAGGCCAGATACTCGTTCTGAGCTAGATCCCAAACGCTCTGCGAATCGCCCCGCCCCGCTTCGTCCAGCCTCGCCAGCATTAACCCTCACCGCCCAGACCGACCTACCCCTTGACGGCATGGCGGCCCTCTACGGCCTGGCCCTGCCCAAAACCTGGCGGCTGGGGCCGCTGTTAGCTGAGGCCCGTCTGGCCGGCTCCTTTGCAGACCTGCAGGGTGCAGCCACCTGGCAACTGCCCCAGTCCACCTTTCCAGGCCGGGGGCAGTTGAACTATCGCGATCGCCTGATCACCGCCCAAGAGACAGTGTTTCAAGTCGGGAACGGCACGCTGCGGGCCGAGGCGATCGCCGATCTCAACCGCCGCGACTGGCAGGCTCAGCTGAGCGGTAACGCCCTCGGCTTGAGCCAAGTCCTGCCCCATCTGCGCGGCAGGCTAGATACCGATGTAGACGCGTCGGGATCGCTGATGGCCCTGAGTCCACAGACCGTTCGTGCCCAGGGCCAGGCTCGCTTTTCCCATGCGGTACCGCTAAATCCGGCGATTGTAGATATTCCCAATCTCAATTTGGCAACAATCGATCAGGTGCTGCCCGGTAGCCTCAGCACCCGCTTTGCCTGGACGGGCCAGCGGCTAGAGATTGCTGAGGCTACCACCCCCAATCTCTCCGCCCAGGGCAGCATTGATGTGAACTTTTTGCCCCAGCACAGCCTGCCTCAGATCGGCAATATCGACCTCACCGCTCGCCTGGCCGACCTCGATCTGGGAGCGGCCTACGGCCTGGTCAATGGTCCCGCCTGGCTGCGTCCCCGAGGATCCCTTGCCTTCGCTGGCACCCTGCGGGGCAATCTGGACAATTCACAGCTGGCGGGCACCGCAGAACTGCGCCAGGTCGGGATGAATGAGTTCACCCTGGTAGAGAATGTTTCTGGGCCGGTGCAGGGGTCTCGATCCACAGGGGCGATCGTCAACCTGCGGGGACGCGATGAGGAACTTTTTGCCCATATTGCCCCTGACCTACGCCCCCATGCCTTTCGACTGGCCAGCGGGGAGTTTTTGGCCAGCGGTCAGCGGCAGGGCAATACTCTGAATGCTGAGATTCAGAATTTTGAGCTGGCTGCTCTGGGGCTGCGGCCCATCCCCCGCCCCGATTGGGGGCAACTAGCCGGATTGCTGAATGCGATCGCCCAGATCGACTTGGCCAGTTTGACCAACCCGGCTGCGATCGCCCAGTTCAGCCTCGATCGCCCGGCCCTGGGCACCCTTGGAGGCGATCGCCTCAGCGGCAATCTCCAGTACCGCGATGGCCTGGCCCTGCTCACCGGAGGCGCACTCCAGCTCACGCCCAGCACCCAATTTCTGATTACGGGCAGCGGGCGGCTGTTGCCCACCTGGCAGGGGCATGCCGAAATCACCACCGCCGGAGCCGACTTTCAAGACCTGTTGGGGGTGCTGAGCCTCTACAGCTACGCTGACCTGGGTCGCCTACTGGCTCCCCTGAATCTGGGTACTGCCGCTGACCTGTCGGTGGCCTCCGTAGGCGATCCTGCCGCTCCCCTGCTGGAGCAGGCCGAGCTAGCCCAGATCTTGCAGGCCGCAGATGAGAAGCGCAAGAGTAGCCGAGCCACGGCACTGCTGCCCGCCCTCGACCAGCTTAAGGGCCAGGTGGCCGGTAGATTGGGCGTCAAGGCCTCCAGCACCGATGGGCTGGCCGCTGACTTTGAGTTCACCGGCCAAAATTGGGCCTGGGGCCGCTACGATTTTGACAATCGGTTTGTGGCGCGGGGCCAGCTGCGCGATCAAAGTCTCTCCCTCGACCCCATTGAGTTTCGGGCTGGAGATACTCGCCTTCGCCTGGCGGGCGATATCAGCACCCACGACTCCAAGCTGGGCGTCACCGCCGAAAGACTGCCCCTCACCGCAGCGGCCACCCTACTTGAGAGCCCCATAGCTGTCACCGGCCTGCTCGACCTCAGTGCCCAGCTGACTGGTCCCTACACCAATCCCAACTTAATTGGACAGCTTGATGTGGCTGAGGCGAGCGTCAACCAGCAGCCGATCGCCGAAATCAGCAGTGGGTTTCAGTACGAGAACGCGCTTTTCAGCGTTGATGGTCGAGTCGTTGGCTCAGCGCCAGAACCCCTGACATTTGCAGGCACTATTCCCTACGCCCTGCCGTTTATGACAGCGCAGCCCGCCAGCGACCAGATTGCCCTGCGGGCCACTCTCAAAGACGACGCCCTCTCTCTGGTCAACCTGCTCACCCCGGCCCTGGCCTGGGGCGGTGGCAGCGCCACGGTAGATGTGCGGCTGGGGGGCAACCTGCGGCAGCCACTCCTGTCGGGCATGGTCGCCTTTGATGGGGCTAGCTTTCTGAGTCCGTGGCTGGGGGCCTCGCTGGATAATCTCAGGGGCGCGATTCAGCTTCGGGGTAGCTATATTCAAGTCGAATCGCTGACCGGCGACCTTTACGATGGCACCTTTAGCCTGGCCGGTCAGATGCCGCTGCTGCGCCAGCCCGACACCCCCGCTGACCCCGGTCTACGGCTGGCCCTCTCGGATATCAACGTCAGCTATGCCAACGAAGTGCGCAGCCAGGTCGACGGTGAACTGGCGCTCACCCAGGCGCTGCTGTCCCCCGTCCTGGGTGGCCAGGTGCGGCTGCAAAATACCCAGGTCGCCGTCGGGCGTGGGCTGATTACCCAGGCCAATACCCTCTTGAACAACCGCGATCGCCTCAAGACCGCCCGCGCCGCTCTGACCCAGACCAGCTCTCGCCTGCCAGTACGGCTCGATGACCTGCGCATCACCCTCGACCCAGCGCAGGTCAGGGCCATGCCGGTGCTCTCCCTGGGGTTGACTGGAGATGTGGTTCTCAGGGGTACTGTCCCTGACCTGGCGGCTGATGGCGCGATCTATTTGACCAACGGCTGGATCAATACGGTCACGACCGAATTTTTTCTTGAGCGAGGCCGCGACAATGTGGTGCGGTTCAGTCCTGAGGACGGCCTTGACCCCTATCTGGATATTGTCTTGGGGGCAAGCGTACCGCTGCAGCGGCAATATGCCATCAACACTCTGAACACGACTACGGGGGCTGCAGAAGTACCCACCTTCGATCGCCTGGCCAGCACTACGGTGCTCGACGAACTGCAAATTGAAGCTCGGCTGCAGGGCCAAGCCAGCCGACTGATCGGCAATCCCAACGCTCTCACTCTGAGCAGCACGCCCCCCTACTCCCAAAACCAGCTGCTGAGAATGGTTACAGGGGGCTACTTGATCGGGTTGAGGGGCACAGAACCTGGGCTGGCCCTGGGGTCTAATCTGCTGGGGGCATTTACGGCCAACGGTCAGGATGCGATCGCTCAATCCCTGGGGCTACAGCGGCTTCGGCTAATTGCCACTACGGTGTTACCCACCGCCACCAGTAAAGACACTTTGGGTATTAGGGTAGGCGCTACTGCAGGAATTACCGAAAACCTCTCGGCCAGCCTGGTGCAGGTGCTCAACCAAAACCAGCCCCTGGCTCTCAATGCCCGCTATCGTCTGAACGAAAATTGGAGCGTCAGCGGCTCGACAAATGTCGGCGATGCCGGTCGAGTCTTTGTCGAATATCGGCTAAATATTCAGTAACTTTTGTAAAACCTTTTTCATCTAGTAGAGTAATTCTGGAAGCGCACGCTCATAACCCATAAAATTAACCAAGACACACCAGCCATAGCTCCGATAACTTGGTGTCTGCTGTTACAGGTCTCCTCCCAATGAAGAAGCGCTGCCTTCCCGCCTGCCTGATTCTTCGCAATGTTGCTTTAATCCTTGCTCTAGTTGCCGGTAGCGTGATGCTAGGAGCAGAAATTCACGCCTCGGCCAATCACAATCAGCAGCAAAACCAGGCCCTGCGCAAGCTGTTTGTCTACCAAATTTTGGTGGGCTTCGAGCAGCAGCTGCAACAGCAGTAGGCTTTACCCCCTGCTGGGAACGCCGCTATGTCCTACTATCAGCGGTCAGCGGCGGTGTATGACGATTTAGAACGGCTCCAGGAGCGGGTCGAGGTCTTAGGGGTTGTTGCCCGCCAGGCTAAGCGCAAGCCGCGATAACCTGATTAAGCACCTTAGGATCGCTATCCTACCTAAGCCCCAATCGCTGAGGGAACAGGGTCTTTTTTAGCTTTCTTAGGCCGATTGATCGGGTCCATATAGACCTCCAGGCGCTTAAACACCACTGAGGCCAGCGACGTCATAACCAGGTACACGATCGCCACCGCCAGATAGACCTCAAAGGCGCGGTAGGTGGTGGCCACCGTCAGCTGCCCCTGGCGAAACAGCTCTTCAAAGCCGATCACCGCTGCCAAACTGGTGTCTTTGATCAGGGTGATGAACTCGTTGCCCAACGGCGGCAAAATGCGCCGAAACGCCTGGGGAAAGACGACATAGCGCATGGTTTCTACCGGATTCATGGCCAGCGACTCGCCCGCCTCCCACTGGCCGCGATCGATCGACTGAATGCCGCCGCGCAGAATTTCGGCCAGGTAGGCCGCCACGTTGAGGCTGAGGGCAAATACGGCGGCAAACAGGCGGTTGAAACTGATTTCAAAGCCCAGGTTTTGAAACAGGGCGGGCAGGCCGAAGTAGATCATAAACAGCTGCACCAGCATCGGCGTGCCGCGAAAGAAGTCGACGTAGATGCGGCACAGCAGGCGCAGCGGCTTGATCGGCGAGATCATCGCAAAAGCCACCAGCGCCCCCCCGATCAGACCAAAGAAGAAGGACAGCGCCGTCAGCACAATCGTAATCCAGGCGCCCCGCAGCAGATTCTGAAACAGTCGGCCCCAGTCGAGCCCCTGGGCAGTGCCCTCCTGGGCCAGGGCCGGAGCGATCTCAGGCAGCTCGGGCGGGTCGGCAGAAAACCACTTTCCGTAGATCTCGGCATAGGTACCGTTGTCGATCAGCGTGCCGAGAGCCGTATTGATGGCCTCCAGGTTTTCCGAGTTTTTCGGCAGTGCCATACCGTAATATTCTTCGGTGATCAGCTCACCCACAATTTTGATGCCCTGCAGGTTGGCCTCATTGATGGCGTAGAGGGTAACCGGCAGATCGTTGACTACCGCATCGACCCGGCCATTGAGCAGCTCTTGCAATGCCAGGGGAGCGCTGTCGAAGGTGCTGAGGGTGGCTCCCTCGGCCTGAGCGGCCTGCTCGGCCCCGGTGGTGCCAATCTGCACAGCAATGCGCTTGCCCGCCAGGTCTTCGAAGGAGTTGATGTCGGTGTTGCTCTCGCGCACGGCGATCGCTAGGCCTGCCTCAAAATAGGGCCGCGAAAAGTCGATGGTTTGGGCTCGCTCGGCGGTGATGGTCATGCCGCTGATCGCCGCATCAATGGTGTTGGACTGCAGGGCTGGAATCAGCCCGTCGAAGGGCAGGCTGACAAACTCTACCTCGTGCCCGGCGGCTTCGCCGATCGCCTGCATCAGCTCAATATCAAAGCCGGTCAGGTTGCCCGTGGCGTCGTCCCGCATCTCAAAGGGGGGAAACGCGGGTTCCGTGCCCACTTCCCACACGGGGGCATCTTGCGCTAGCCCCGCAATGTGGGCCGTCCCGACTCCCAAAATCAGCCCCAGCGCCAGGGCCAGCGCCCGCTTCAACCATCGGTTGGCAAAGACACGAGTAGCAAATTTACGAGGAGACATGGGCTAGCGATAACCTCTGAGCAGACGACAGACCCGGCGTATCAGACCAGGGTTTGAGGCACCATAGTCAATTCTATAGGGGTAAAAATGTTTTCTACAATACAGATACCCCAGAGTGTCAATGATTCTCTGTAGGGTACAGATGCCATTCGCTCACCCACTACTGGCTTGGCCCCCATGACAACAGCGACTCTGCCTGCGATCGACACCCCCGTTATTGCCTGCGACAACCTGTACAAGAGCTATGGCCCGATTGAGGTTTTAAAAGGGGTGACGACATCCTTCAAAAAGGGGGATGTCGTGTCGATTATTGGCCCGTCGGGCTGCGGCAAGAGCACCTTTTTGCGCTGTCTTAACCGTCTGGAAGCGATTAACCAGGGCCACCTGGAGGTGATGGGGCAGGATGTCTCGGCCCCCAAGCTGCCCCGCCAGTCGCTCTACCATCTGCGCAGCCAGGTGAGCATGGTGTTTCAGCACTTCAACCTGTTCCCCCACCTGACGGTGCTCGAAAACCTGATGCTGGCCCCCCGCAAGGTGCTCAAGTTCCCGGCGGGTGACTGTCACGACCTGGCCAACCACTACCTGGCTAAGGTCGGCCTTAACGATCGCGCCGACGCCTACCCCGAGCAGCTTTCGGGCGGACAAAAACAGCGGGTGGCGATCGCCCGCAGCCTCTGCATGAAGCCCGTCGCCATTTTGTTCGATGAGCCCACCAGCGCCCTCGACCCCGAGCTGGTGGGCGAGGTGCTCGGCGTCATGCGTCAGCTGGCCGAGGAGGGCATGACCATGGTGGTGGTCACCCACGAAATGCAGTTTGCCCGCGAAGTCTCAAACCGGGTGCTGTTTTTCAACGACGGCGTAATTGAAGAAGAAGGCATTCCAGGGGAGGTGTTTGCTAACCCCCGCAGCGATCGCCTCAAAGCATTCCTCAGCCGCCTGAGTCAAAACTAGCGGTTGAGTGCCCTTGCTGCGCTTCCTGCGCGATGTTGGAGAGCAGCCGTCGGGTGGGTATTTTCTGCCGCCACAGGCAAGAGCCAGGATTAAGTGTTGAGAGGCTTTCAGCGATCGCCATAGCCATCTTGAGTGAGTTGTGAAATTGCAGGTCGTGCCGATTGCTCAGCAGCTCAGCTCGGCTGGTTGTACCCCAAAGCATTTCAGCCAGAATATTCCCTACCCCAGGAACTAATCGGTGGCCCAACCAGTCAGCAGAAGCTTGGCCAGGGCTGTAAAAGGTTATGCTGCTGAACGCTACCCTGGGGGGGGAACGGCGTCTACTCAGTACCGTCTAAATAGTGCATAGATGAACTACGCTTGCCGATCGCTATGACCGCTTCGTTTCGCAACTTTCAGCCCGAGTCGAGGCCGCTAGGGGGGCGCTACCGACTCATTCAACCCCTGGGGGCCGGGGGCTTTGGGCAAACCTTTAGCGCCCAAGACTTGCACCTGCCGGGGCACCCGCTGTGCGTGGTGAAGCAGCTCCAGCCCCAGGTGAGCAGCGCAGAAGAGCTGCAAACGGCGCGGCGGCTGTTCGATACCGAGGCCCAGACTCTCTACAAGCTGGGGTCGCATCCGCAGATTCCGGGGCTGCTGGCCCACTTTGAGGAAGACCAGGAGTTTTACCTGGCCCAGGAATATATCGAAGGGCACTCCCTGGCCGACGAGCTGGGCGCACCCTGGAGCGAGGCCCAGGTGACGGCGTTTTTGGGCGATCTGCTGGGAATTTTGGCCTTTGTGCACAGCCACGGTGTGATTCATCGCGATATCAAGCCCTCGAATTTGATCCGCCGCGCCAGCGACAACCGCATCGTGCTGATTGATTTTGGTGCGGTCAAGCAGGTCAGCAGCCAGGCGACCGCCCTGCGATCGCATCTCAGCCACACCATTTCGATTGGGACTGCGGGGTACATGCCCAGCGAGCAGGTGGCCGGGCGGCCCCAGTTTAGCAGCGATATCTATGCTGTCGGCGTTTTGGGTATTCAGGCTTTGACCGGGTACCCGCCCACTGATCTGCACCCCGACCCCCACAGCGGCGAGCTGGAGTGGCGGCACTACGTGCCCAAGGCCAATCCGGCCCTGCTGGCGGTGTTGGATACGATGGTGCGCTACGACTTTCGCACTCGCTACACCACCGCTGCTGAGGCTCTGGCGGCGCTGAGAGGTTTGCCGCCTCAGCTCAGTCGGTACCTGCCTGCCGAAGGCACACCCCAGGGCCAATCTGCCCGCACCACCGCCAAAACGGTAGCTGTGGGGCGACGCTACCAGCCCACTCAGCTCACGGCTCCCCAGACTCCAACTCCCCAGGCTCCGGCCCGACGACGACAAAAGACGGCTCTACCGCTGTGGCTGCCGCTGGTGGCGGGGGCTGGCGTGGCGATCGCGGCCCTCCTCGGCTGGCAGACCTGGCGATCGGCTTCCTCAACCGATGCCGAAACCCCTGTGGTGGCTACGTCTCCTACAGCCCCGACTGCGATCGACGATGGGCCAGAGGCCGCAACGACACCTGCCGATGAGGGTAATGAGGGTGATGAGGGGACCAACTCGGTAGAGGAACCCGCTGCGGTCGAGCTGGAGGAACCCGCCTCGCCGGAGCCAGAAGCACCCACGCCGCCAGGGCCCGTCGCTGCTGAATCCTCCGAAGACGGTGAAGATGTCCCTGCGCGTCCAACGCCGGGTGGTGAGCTGACGACCGGGGCGGCTCAGGCGACAGTGGCCAGCTTGTATAGCCACGTGTCTAACCAATCATGGGATGCGGCGCGATCGCAGTTTGGCGGCTCTCTAGCCCAGCAGTTTGACCCCGGCTTTTTCGCCCAGTTCGATCGCGTCTCGGTTGAGAACCTGCGGGTGACGGGGCAGAGCGGCGACACCGTGGAGTTTGTGGGCGAGAACACCTACGTTTACCCCGATGGTTCAACCCAGCGAGAAGAGCGATCGTTTACCGTGCAAATGCAGGACGGACAGCCCCGGATTGTAGGCTCCAGCTTTAGGAGGGTGTTGCAGTCTCGGCAATGAGGTGTGGCTAGGGTTGCAAGCATAAAGAAATGAGCAGCGGCCATGCGATCGCCAGAATTTGCCGTAGTCTGTATGGACTAGCTTTTGTATCGTTAGCGACTTTTTTGCATGCCTCAACACCTTGTCCGTCTTTCTGCACTGCTGCCCCTGGGGCTGACTCTGCTGCTGACCACAGCCGCCTGTACCCGCACGCCAGATTCCGCCGATGTCAACGGCACAGAGCCGACCGCCGCTGACCCCGCCCCGGTTGACTCGGTTGAAGATACCGAGTCTCTCCTGGCGCTCTCGGGCGAAGGGCTACAGCTGGTGGGTGACCAGAGCGGCTCGACCGTTACCCTTGCCTTTGGCACCGAGATAGCCATAGTCGAAGACGCCGTCACCGGACTAGTAGGAGAGCCCACCGAGTCGGGAGAAAATACCGAATGCGGTTCTGGTCCACAGATGATTACCCAATGGCCCAACGGTCTGGCTGTACACGCCGCTGACGGTGAGTTTATCGGCTGGTCGACCCGCCCCAATACCGACGCTAATCTGACCACCATAGCCGGAGCGGGGATTGGTTCAACCCGTGGCGAATTAGAGGCGGCCTACACCGTGGAGGTGACTGAGACTTCCTTGGGCACAGAGTTTTCTACGGGCAACTTGTTTGGGTTGCTGAGCTCGCCTGAGCCCAATGCCACGATTACCGATCTCTGGGCTGGAACCGTCTGCAACTTCCGCTAAAACTGTTAAAAAAAGCCGCCCTGATTCAGGACGGCTTTTTGCTAATTGACCCTAGCTTAAGAAAGCGTCGGCGATCGCTTAGTAGTCGAAGTCGCCGCCCATGCCAGCGCCAGCGGGGGCACCTTCTTTGGGTTCGGGCATATCGACGACAATGCACTCGGTGGTCAGCACCATGCCAGCGATGGAGGCGGCATTCTGCAGGGCAGAGCGAGTCACCTTGGCGGGGTCAACGATACCGGCATCGAACATATCGACGAACTCGCCGTTGGCGGCATTGTAGCCAACGTTGAAGTCCTTCTCTTTGACGCGCTCGGCAATCACCGCGCCGTTTTGACCGGCGTTTTGGGCAATCCGCATCAGGGGCGCAGCCAGGGCGCGGGCCACGATCGCAGCCCCGGTGTGCTCCTCAGCGGTGAGGTTGGCCTCTAGCCAGGTGGTTAGATCGGGTACCAGGTGAGCCAGGGTAGTACCACCACCGGGGACAATACCTTCTTCAACCGCCGCCTTGGTGGCGTTGATGGCGTCTTCGAGGCGCAGCTTGCGGTCCTTCATCTCGGTTTCGGTGGCGGCCCCGACTTTGATCACAGCTACACCGCCGGAGAGCTTGGCCAGGCGCTCTTGCAGCTTCTCTTTGTCGTAGGTCGAGTCGGTTTCGTCGATCTGGCGGCGAATTTGCTCGCAGCGGGCCTTGACATCCTTCTCGTTGCCTTCGGCGACGATGGTGGTGCTGTCTTTGGTGATGGTGAGGCGGCGGGCCTGACCCAGCATATCGAGCTTGGTGTTCTCCAGCTTGAGGCCGGTGTCTTCAGAGATCACCTGACCGCCGGTCAGTACGGCGATATCTTCGAGCATGGCCTTGCGGCGATCGCCAAACCCAGGAGCCTTCACAGCCGCCACATTCAGCACGCCGCGCAGACGGTTGACCACCAGGGTAGCCAGAGCCTCTTTCTCAATGTCTTCGGCGATGATGATCAGAGGACGACCGGAGCGAGCGACTTGCTCCAGTACGGGCACCAGGTCCTGCACCAGGGCAATTTTCTTGTCGGTGATCAGAATGTAGGGCTCGTCGAGCACCGCTTCCATGCGCTCGGTGTCGGTGACAAAGTAGGGAGAGACATAGCCCTTGTCAAAGCGCATGCCCTCGGTGACCTCCAGTTCGGTGGTCATCGACTTGCCTTCTTCGAGGGAAATGACGCCTTCGCGGCCCACTTTCTCCATGGCCTCGGCAATCATGGCACCCACTTCTTCGTCGTTACCGGCGGAGATAGAGCCAACCTGGGCGATCGACTTGGAGTCGCCGACGGGGCGGGCATGCTCAGCAATTTTCTCGACCAGGTAAGCGGTGGCCTTGTCGATACCGCGCTTCAGCGAAATCGCGTTGGCACCAGCGGCGACATTGCGCAGACCTTCCTTAACGATCGCGTGAGCGAGCACGGTAGCGGTGGTGGTACCGTCGCCAGCGGCGTCGTTGGTCTTAGAGGCGGCCTGACGAATCAGGGCGACACCAGTGTTCTCGATGTTATCTTCGAGCTCAATTTCTTTGGCGATGGTAACGCCGTCGTTAACGATTTGGGGGGCGCCGAACTTTTTCTCCAGCACCACGTTGCGGCCTTTGGGGCCAAGGGTTACCGCAACGGCTTCAGCCAGGGTATCCATACCCTTTTCGAGGGCGCGACGGGCGTTTTCGTTGTAAACAATGCGTTTAGCCATGGAATAGATTTTCTCCGAAAAGAAGATATGGGGTGAAAACGTGAAGATAGGAGATTTTAGCGGGCAGAATTTCCGGTTTTGTAGGTTGGGTGAAGCGGTAGCGGAACCCAACGAGACCTAACAAAGGCAATGGCAAGTGATGCCTTGCGATTGGTAGGGGCGTGGTGGGCATTGCCCACCCTACGAATCCACAATCCCTAATCTAAAATCCAAACTTGATTTAGCCGAGCACGGCGAGGATGTCTTTCTCAGACAGCAGCACAAACTCGTCGCCGCCCAGCTTGATGTCGGTACCGGCATACTTGGAATAGAGCACCTTGTCGCCAACTTTGACTTCCATAGCCTGACGGCTGCCCTTGTCGTCGGTCTTGCCGGGGCCTACGGCGGTAATCTCGCCCACCTGAGGCTTTTCCTTGGCGGTGTCAGGTAGCAGAATGCCGCCAGCGGTGGTCTCTTCGGACGCACTTACTTTAATCAATACTCGATCGGCTAGGGGCTTAACGCTAGATGCCGCCAAAGTGATAGCTGCCATACAATGCTTCTCCGGATTTGCTATTAAGACAGCGCCTGGGGGAATTACACTCGGCCCCGTTCAGACGCATTACACAGATGTTCGAAGCTTAGCACTCGCAAGCTCCGAGTGCTAATTTACGGCGGAAAGGGGGGCGATCGCAACGCGGCGAGCTGTACGGGTTCCCGAACTGGGTGGGTGAGTGGGTGAATGGGTGGACGGGTAGGAGGGTGAATGGGTGGACGGGTAGGAGGGTGGACGGGTGACGGTCGGTCCCTGAGCGGAGTGTTTGCGCTAGCGTCTCCTGTAGGGAGGAGGTGTCTGTGGCGATTGCTGTCAGAATCAAGCTGAGAACGAACTCACTTAAGCTCACTGCGCTCAAGCATGAGTACGGTGAGGCAGAATTGATCCTGCCATAGAGAAAACTCGAAGCACCGACGCAATAATGATTTTTCGTTTTGCACTTTTCATTTTCAACTTCAACTCCGCGCAGCGGTACTCGCTATGTCCTCTTTGCCCAGTCCCAAGGTTTTGCTGCCTGTGCTCACTAGCTTTCTCTTTGCTGGCAGCTTTGTGGCAGGCAAGTACACCACGGTCGATCTAGGGCCGCTGACGACATCGCTGCTGCGCTACATCATTGCGATGGCGGTGCTGGGGTTCTTTATCAGCCGCAGCGCTCAGCCCACCAAAGCGCTGACCGTGGCGCGATCGGACTGGGGGACGATGGTGCTTTTGGGCCTGTTTGGAGTGGTGGGCTACCACTATTTTTTCTTTAGCAGCCTGCGCTATACGGCCACGGCCAACACCGCCATTATCAATGCCTTTAACCCAGTGGTGACGGGCGTAATGGCGGCCCTGTTCATTGGCGAACGGCTGACCCGCCGCCAGTACGGCGGCATTGTACTGGCCCTGCTGGGAGTGCTGACCCTGCTGACGCGGGGCAATTTGACTAACCTTTTAACCCTGGAGCTAAACCGGGGCGATGGGCTGATGCTGTGCGCCGTGCTGTGCTGGGTGGTGTATTCGCTGATTATCAAGCAGCTGAGCCAGCGCTACTCGGGGCTGACGATTACCTTTTATGCGGCGGTGGCGGGGGTGGGGCAGCTGCTGGTGCTGGCTGTCGCCGAGCGCTGGTGGCAGCAGATCACTACTCTGTCGCTGGCTTCGCTGCTGTCGATTCTGTATATGGGGGTGGCCGCCTCGGGCATTGCCTATCTGCTGTTTAACCTCAGCATTCAGCGCATTGGCCCAACGCGAACGGCCAGCACCGTCTATAGCCTGGTTCCCATTTTTGTGGCGGGGTTGGCCTGGCTGTTTTTTCGCGAACCGCTAACCGGGACCATGGTGGCCAGCATGGGGCTAATTTTGCTGGGGGTGAATGTGGTGCTGAGTCAGCCCAAAGTGTGAGTCAATCGTCGCCTACGGTTCGTTATTCTGTGCATAGTCTTTTTCCCAAATTATTTTTCTGCCGGGAGGCGTTATGGCATCGCTTTTGTCGCCTTTTTCAAGTTCACTTGCGGCTATTTTGGGGCCAATCAATATTTTTGACAGCACCGTTTTGCTAGGTGGTTTTGGCGATGACGTCATCAACGGTGGGCCAGAAAACGAGATTTTGGCCGGTCTCTGGGGCAACAACGAGCTGTTTGGGGCCGGAGGAGACGACTGGCTAGTGGGCGGTTTTGGCGACAGCTTTCTCGATGGTGGGCCGGGCCGCAACCAGCTGATCGGTGGGCTGGGGCAAACTACCTTTGTGCTCAAAAACGATGGCCGCATCGACACCATTGTGAATTTTGCTCCAGGGAGCGATCGCCTGCTCCTGCAGGGCGGGCTAAGCTTTGGGCAAATTGCGATCGCCCAGCAGGGGGCCGATACCACCATTCGCTACCTGGGTCAGTCAGAACCCAGCGTGGTGCTGCTCAATGTCGACGCCAGCAGCCTTACGCCTGAGAGCTTTTATACCCAGGCGCTGGTGCCCAGCTTTAACGGGCTGACCGTTTTTGGCGACAGCCTATCTGACCCCGGCAATCTGTTCGAGCTAACGGGCTTTTTCCCGCCATTTCCCTACTTTGAAGGGCAGTTTACGAATGGCGATATCTGGGTTGATTATTTAGCGGATGATCTCGGCTTTGGGGCCAGCCAGGTGCAAAACTTTGCCGTTGGTGGGGCAACCACAGGCCGCGATAACGGCCTTGACCCGCTGATTAGCCTACTGACGGGCACCGCGCAAAATCTGCCGGGCCTGCTCGACGAAGTAGACAGCTACCTGGGCGCTTTGGGCAGTGCCCCCGCTAACCCCGACAGCCTCTATGTGATCTGGGCCGGGGCTAACGACCTGTTTAACCTGCCCAACGACCCCGCCGCCATTCCGGCCTTTTTGGCGAATGCCGTGCAGAATGTGGTCACGACCATTACCACCCTGGCCCAGCGCGGAGCCGATACCTTTCTAGTGCCGAACCTGCCCAACCTGGGCCTTACCCCTCGCGCTGCCGACGAGGGCAACCGTGCCGAGGCCACGATGCTGAGCAGCGCCTTTAATACCGGTTTAGCCAATGCCCTCACCGCCCTGGAGCAAAATCCGCAGCTGGCGATCGACATTATTCCGGTCGATATTTTTGGCCTCACCACCGAAATTTTGAGTGTTCCTGCCGAATTCGGCTTTACCAATGTTACCGACCCCCTGCTGGAGCAGGTCGAGCTGCAAGACCCCGGCTTCTTCTGGTGGGACCAGCAGCACCCCACAACGCGGGTGCACGACCTGCTCTCGGATATCTTTCAGGTCACTCTGGCTGAGGCCGGGTATCTGCAAGTTGGGGATGCGATGCTGCCCGCCCTGGAGGCTGGAGAGGTCGCTAGTCTGCCTCAGGGTGTAGACGGCGGTTTGGCTGTGGCATCGAACAGTCTGGTCCCCAGTCCTAAGGAGTGGCTGGCGGTCAGTGGGGCTCTGGTTAGCTAATAGCTCTCCTCTGGGGCAACGGTGTGAAGGGCCAGGTCGTGGTTGGCCTGGTTGAGGCGATCGGCGATCGCGCGCCGCCATTTGAGACTTACGGTGTCGTCGGCCAGTATTTCTTGAGCCTCTTCGCGGTATAAGGCGCTTTGGACTGTATCGACTTCTTCAAGCTGCTTCAGGTGCTCAAATACTTCTTTGGGCGTTGTCATAGCAGTTGTCCTCATTAAACGAAGGGCTGGGGCAACCTAGGCCAAATGGCTGAAGTTGCGGGGCATTTCACCATTCTCTGAGAAGCCCAACCCAACGGCTACTGTTCTGGCTGAACCTTTACGCCCGGATAAACTTTGTTGCGCTTCGCAACAGGGCGTTGCACTTATAGCGGTGGCCAGTTCGCTGAGGACATCGGTTAAACCACCATTGGCGAAAGCTTAGGCGACGAACTGGCTATAGCGTCAGTAGCCGGGCTGTATGGGCCTTCTATACAGTCGGTGACCACATTCGGTGACTTTGCGGTACTGATTAAGCGGCGGATTAGTTAATAATTGAGCGCTTACGCCTGATTGGCCGATTTCAGGCCTAGGCTAAACGCAGGCAGGGGCATTGTTGTAGGAGCGAGTCAGGTATGGAGATTGCTGCCAATGGGGCGATCGCGGCGGCCTATTTTATTATTCCCCTCACGCTATTGCCGCTGCTGCGAACGGCCAGGCGCGACCTTTGGCTCAACCTGCTGCTAGCGACCCTCTTTATTTTTAGCTGTGGTGTAGGTCATATCCTCAGCGCGCTGCATCTGCACAGCACCCCCTGGCACTGGGTGACGGCGGGAATTTCGTGGGTAGCGGTGGTGGTCTTGTTGAGCAGCCAAACCCGGCTGCGCTACCTGGGCGAAACGTTTAGTTTACTGGAGGCCACTTGGGAGCAGGCCCTCACGGGCAAAGTGCTGTGCGAGCGCATGGGCGACGACCTCAAGGTGCTCAAGCTCAACCCTGCGGCTACTGAAATTACCCGAAATTTGCTTCAGCCCGGCGATCGCCTCTGCGAAAAAATGCCCTTTCACCGCCAGCAGGTCTACCCCTATGAGGTACCCCTGATCGACCTCTACTTTGCGGCCCTCGACTCTGGCGAACCCAACCGACTGGAGTACCAATACAAAGGCGAAATCTCGGGTTGGTATATGACTCTGGTGACCCCCCTATCGCCCCAGCTGCTCTACATGACTTTTACCGAAGTCAGTGGCCTCATCCATGACCCCCTGACGGGGCTCTACAACCGGCGGGTACTAGAGATGGAGCTGCAAACCTGGGATATTTGCCTTTTCATTGACCTCGATCGCTTTAAGCTGATCAACGACCAGCGGGGCCATTTCTTGGGGGATGAGCTGCTGAAGGCCGTTGCTGAGGTGCTACAAGC
>PYGV01000203.1 GCA_003022385.1 filamentous cyanobacterium CCP3
CCCCATAGTTGCGGGCCGCCCCCGCCCCGCCGTGGTTGCGTTCAACCAGCCGCACGTGGGGAAATTCGGCGGCATGTTGCCGCAGCCAGTCCTGGGTGCCGTCGGTGGAACCGTCGTCGACCACCACCAGTTCGTAGTCGGTGATTAGCGCCCGGTCGTAGACCTGCTGCTCCAGGGCGCGGAGGCATTTCTCCAGAATGGGCTGGCGGTTGTAGGTGGGGGGAACAACGCTAATAAACACGGTAAACCTTCCAAATGGCGCTATCATCCTAGCGCCTTCCCTACCCCCTCAAGCCATGGCGTTGTGCCGGGTTGCTGCACCGCCCTGAAAGATCCGTGGCATAATTCAGTATGTATGAACTTTAGTTCAAACGTATGCTGGCGAGATTATGCTTGCCAACCAGGCAATTCAGACGGGGCGCACGGCAGAGGCACATGGTGAGCGATCGCGGTCAGCGAAAAAACTGTTTAAATTCCCGCCTGGGGGTATTGGCCCTGGTGCTGCTGGGCGGCGTTTGGGGCTGCTCTAGCCCCAGCGCCAACCCAGGCCCCCGCAACGTCACTCTGTCTCAAAAATGGGCGCTGCAGCCGGGCGATCGCCTGGCCGGGTACCAGGTACAGAGCGGTCTGGGCGATATCACCCTCGACATTGAGGGCAAGCGCGTGTTTATGCCCTTTGACGGCCAGGTGCAGCCCGCCGAGGGCAAGGCCGATTTGTGCGTTATTCTCTCAAGCCCGGATGTGCCCGCCTACCTGTTTCGCCTTTGCGGGCTGCGCCAGCCCAAGCTGGGCGATCTCACCCAGGGCGACCCCATTGGCAATGGCGACAATGTTTCTTTTGCCACCCTACGCCGCCAGGCCGACGGCACCTGGGCCATGGTCGAACCCGCTAAAGAAATGATCGAGCAGTTTCTAGACCAGCCCTAGGACAAGTTTTCAACTCTGGCCAGAATTCTCAGGGCGTCGGCTCCAACTCAGGAACGGTAGAGTCGATGGCTTCGCCCTCGTTGGCTGGCGCGCCGGAGGGGGTCTCGATATCGAGCAGCCCCGGCAGCGGGTCGTCGTCGGGGGCGTCTTCGCCTAAGTCGCGCAAAATGGGAGCCGCAGGCTCCGGCTCTTCTAAAAATATGGCCGACAGCACCGCCTGCAGGGTCGGAGCCATTGCAATCCGGTTGCGGTAGACCATGATCACCCGAGTTAGCGTCGGCAGCTGATTTTGCTCGGCCACCAGGTACAGCGGCTCCACGTACAGCAGCGACTGCTCGATCGGTATCACCAGCAGGTTGCCCTGCTGTGCCCGCGAGCCCTGGGTATCCCACAGCGAGATGCGCTGAGAAATTTCAGGGTCCTGGTTAATGCGGGCCTCGATCTGCTCGGGGCCAAACACCAGCTCCTGTTTGGGAAAGCGGTAGAGCAGCCGCAGCCCGTAGCGATCGCCGTCAGACCTCGCTGCCAGCCAGGCAATCAGGTTGTTGCGCTGGGCCGGGGTAAACAGCCGCAGCAGCACAAACTCCTCGGCGTCCTCCAGGGGCAGCTTCATAATCAGGTAGTAGGGCTCTACCCGCTGGGTTTCGCTGGCGTAGATCTCGCTGGGGGCGCGCCACTGATCTTCCCGGTTGTAGAACACCTGGGGGTCGGTCATGTGGTAAGTCATCAGCGAGTCGGCCTGCACCGAAAACAAGTCCTGCGGGTAGCGAATGTGGGCGCGCAGGCTTTCGGGCATCGCTTCCAGCGACTCAAACATATTGGGCAGCAGCCGCTCCCAGGTTTGAATGATCGGGTCATTGGGTTCGGCGACAAAAAAGCTCACCGACCCATTGAAGGCATCGACGACCACTTTGACCGAATTGCGAATGTAGTTAAAGTCGTTGTCGCCGGGGTCAGAGTAGGGGTAGCGACCGCTGACGGTGTAGGCGTCGATAATCCAGTAGAGGTAGTTCTCGCCCGTCTGCGAATTAAAGTTTTCGGCAATAAAATTGGGGTCGCGATCGCGAAACGAGTCAAAGTCAATGCTGGCGGGGGCGCGGCTGCCGTGGGCTGGGCCGGTGCCCCACTGGCTAGAGGCATCGCCAATATCGACCGTGACCAGGTAAGGGTCGGTGTCAAAGCGCAAAAAGGGCGCGATCGCCCGCACGCGATCGGCAATATTGCGGCGATACAGCAGCCGCGTATCGTCAGTAAAATCTTCGGTAAACAGCATCCGCCAGTCGAACAGATGGCGGGCAAACAGCAGTCGTCGCCAGAGGCTGTCTAAACTAATGCCGCCTCGGCCAAGGTAGGTGGTGTAGATATTCTCATTGCCGCTGGGGTAGTCCAGCTCCAGCACCCGGGTATTAGCCATGATGTAGGTGTCGGTCAGCTCGCCAAAGTACAGGCGTGGCTCACCAATTGGAATGCTCTGCCGCACCTCGTCACTGCTGGGTATATTGTCGATGCCGCGCACAAAGTAGGTGGGCAACCCGTCGGGGCCAGCGGTATTCACCGGGCTCATGGTGAAGCCAAACCCGTGGGTATAGACCATGTGCTCGTTGACCCAGGTTTTGGCGATCTCGGGTACCCGCTCATAGTTCAGCTCCCGCGCCGAGATCATCACCTGGCGACGCTCCGATCGCCGCTGCTCGTTCAAAATGTTGTAGCGGTCAAAGTCGGCATCCTTAAACTCGTAGTACAGCCGAATCTGCTGGAGCTGGCGGTTGCTGTCGAGCAGCGGTCGTGAGTCCCACAGGCGAATGTTTTCCAGGGTAAGGTCATTTTCTTCTAAGTCGGCAGCGGTCAAATCACCGCTGGGGTCGAAGGGCTCCGACTCGATCGCCTCCAGGTCAAAGGCTGAGCGGGTGAGGGCAATGGAGTTGGTGATGTAGGGTCGCTCGCGCTGCAGCTCGTTGGGCTGCACCACCAGCCGCTGCACCACCATAGGGGCCAGCACCAGCCCCAGCACCGTCAGCACCAGATAGCCGCACACCCCTTTAACCAGCAGGCTGGTGCGCCCAAACCCAGTCCACCAGCCCAGAGGGTCTCCCTGCCCGAGGGATTGGACAATGGGCCGTGCCGACTTTCGCATCGGGTTGATGTAGCCTGGTGCCCCCAGCCGCCCGCGCAGCAAAAAGACCAGGCCCATTGCCAGGCTGAGACCAGCCAGCCCCCAGTTGGCGGGCAACAGGACGTGAATGTGGGTATAGCCCGCCCCGTACACCACCCCTTCGCGGGAAAAGAGCACCTCGTAGCGGCCCAGCCAGTGGCTAAAGCTGGTGGCCAAAAACAGTAGCCCCGCCAGGGTATACAGGTGCTGCTGCTGCTGCTGCGAAAAGCCGTAAAATCGCCCCTGACTGAGGGTGTTTTCGGCCAGCAGGTAAACCAGATAGACGCTGACCAGCGTAAAAAACAGAGTGCCAACCACCCAAAACTCCACCAGGTGCAGGACCGGCAGGCGAAAGATGTAGAAGGCAATATCGCGCTTAAAGATCGGTTCGACCTGGTCATAGGGCGCCGGGTTGAGGGCCAGCAGCACCGAGGGCCACTGCTTGACCAAGATGAACCCATAGCCCAGACTCATCAACACCGCCGCCAGCCGCCCCAGCTGCCGGGGGTAGATTAAAAACGCCACGGTGCTAATCCCCAGGGCCACAATCAGCCACGGCTGGGTGATGAAAATTTGACCAATTACGTCAAACAGCTGCAGCTTGGGCCACAGGGGCAGCGGCGTGCTGGCGTCGTAGAGGGTGGCCGTCTGATGCCAGAAGTCTCTGGCAATTTGGCCCTGGTAGATGAGCTGCACCCCGACCAAAAAACTCAGGGTGGCACCCACCACCAGCAGACCAGTCAGCCCCAGGCTGCGGGCCCGAGAGCCGCGATCGGCGGGGGCATTGAGAGGTTTCGCCCGATCGGCCAGGGTGAGATTGCCCCAGGTAAAGGCCAGGGTCAGCAAGATGGGAACTATCCCCAGCACGAGCTGCGAACTGAGCCGCACCCAAAACAGCTCCAGGTAGTTGACCTCAGCAAACCAGAGGCGCTCGGCCTCAAGGTTAACGATGGCATCGAAAAAGAGCAGAGCCAGCAGCCCCAGCCCAGCTATTAACCATCCCCGCCGGGACTGAGACAAACGTTTGGCGATCGCCTTACTTACCATGAGCCCTACGGCTAGACAGCTACCCCAGCAATGCCTAAATTGTAGCGCCGCAGTGCCGAGCCACTAGGCCAGGCTACAAACTCAGTCCCAATGGCCCTTCAATGGCCTCGCCCCCAGTCAATTAATCCGCCACCACCGCACTCCCTGTTGTTTCTTTGCAGCGTTCCAGGTTCACGCCTTTAATCAGCAACCACAGCCCCAGGGAGAGTTTTGAGATGAGCGCGGAAAAGACTCTCTGCTGCCACAATGTTGCGGGCAGTAGCAGTCGGATCGTCCAAAGATTGGTTAACCCTGGTTAGGTAAACAGTGGCTGGAATAGCTCAGTGGCAGTATCAGGGTTGACTGGCATAGACCGCACCATCAAAATTCTCCATACCCTCAGCTACACTAATTCCTCTACCGGGAGCGCTTCTATCCCCGCGCCGCCGCTGGTATGGCCATTTAGCTAGTTGCGCTTGCTGAGCGCAAGATTCAGTCCTGCGATCGCTAAACTGGCACAGCTGTATGGCATTGCATCCAGCAGCTTAGCGCTTGGGCAGGCTACAGCAGCCCCCAGTCTTTAAATTCAGGAGCGAAGTTATCAGGATCTCAACCATCTTAATTACAAGCTGGTGACAAGACTCGAACTTGCGACCGGCTGATTACAAATCAGCTGCTCTACCAACTGAGCTACACCAGCAAAAACATACCCAGTATAGCAACCTCACCGGGCAGCTTTATAACCTATATTGCACCGATCGCTATGACCCCACTTCGTCGGCAGTTTCAAGTTCGGGGGCAGGTTCAGCAGCAGCAATCTCGCCCTCGTCTTCTTTGAAGACAACTCGCAGCAGGGGGGGAGCCAAAAACGTGGTGAAGATCACCATGACGATAATGGCGGCATCCAGAGATTCTGTCAGCACGCCGCTGGCGGCCCCTACCCCGGCAAACACCAGGCCCACCTCGCCCCGTGGAATCATGCCGACTCCTACCGCAAGCCGATTAATACCCGGTTGACCGAAGATGACGAACCCCGCGATCACCTTGCCGATAATGGCAACGACCACCAGAAATGAGGCAATAATTAGCCCGGCCCGGTTAGCGGGTTCTAATGGGTTGAGGACGCTTAAGTCAGTACGTGCCCCCACGGTGATGAAGAAAATCGGCACCAGCATGTCGGCAATGGGGCTGATTTGTTCCTCTAGCTCTTTGTGCTTGGAGGTTTCGGCCAGAATAAGGCCGGCTGCAAAGGCACCCAAGATGGCCTCTAGCTGAATGGCGGCGGCAATGTAGGCCAGCACGAAGGCAAAAATCAGCGAGCTGATAATCACCTGGCCTCGGGTCCGCATCTGGTTGACCACCATAACGAAGTAGGGGCTGAGCAGGCGACCAATAAAGATTGACCCAACCAAAAAAGCAGCGGCACCAGCAATCAGATAGACCACGTTGAGAATTTCAATTTCGCCGGTTTTAGCCAGGCTGGCCACGACAGCTAGCACGATAATGCCGAGCACGTCATCCAGAACGGCGGCCCCAATGATAATCTGGCCTTCTTTAGAGCTGAGCTGCTGCATTTCGGCCAGCACTTTAGCGGTAATGCCAATGCTGGTGGCCGTGAGGGCAGCCCCGGCAAACACTGCCGGAATGGTGTCAATGCCAAACAACGCGATTAGCCCTGCTGTACCGGCGGCAAAGGGCGCGACGACCCCGACCACGGCAACCATTGCCGCCTGGGGGCCAACCCGAATCAGTTCTTTGAGGTCAGACTCAAGGCCAATCTCAAAGAGCAGGATGATCACCCCTAGCTCAGCCAGGATGGAGATCACCTCGCTTTCGCCTTGAAATACCCGCAGCAACCCCTCGGGCGATTGGCCAGCCGTCATACCCACCAGCTTCATGAGTAGCGACGGCACCTCGCCACTGCCCTCAGGAAAAACAATCAGGTGCAGAGCCGAAACGCCAACAATGACGCCTCCCACTAATTCGCCTAAGACTGCGGGTAGGTTGATGCGAGCGCACAGTTCACCACCGATTTTGGCAGCTAGGTACACGACAATCAGACTCAGCAGCACGCTAGCCAGTACTAGCGGCTCTAGCTCCGCTTCCGATTCGGCGACCTCAGCCAGCCAAAGGCCAGGGCCAGACAGGGAGGGAAACAAGGGGTTAAGAAAACTAACCAGGTCGCTGCCGATGAGGGCACTCATCCAATTCGCCATGCAGACCGCTACAACTCATCCCATACAATGTACATGAGATTTCTCCCTGTAAAGAGTTCGCAGGGATCGTTCTAGCCTTAGTTTGACTTAGGGCAACTGGCGTTAGGGAAAAACCCGGTGGGCTAGAGAGGGCATTTGGCGGCGCACCTGGGAGATGCGATCGGGGTTAATTTCGGCGATCGCAACCCCCTTCTCAACCCCGGCATCGGCCAGTACCATGCCCCAGGGGTCAATAATCATAGCGTGTCCGTGAGACTGGCGGCGGGCGTTGTGAAAGCCGGTTTGGGCCGGGGCAATCACGTAGCAGGTGTTTTCGATCGCGCGAGCCTTGAGCAGCACCTGCCAGTGGTCTTTGCCGGTGAACTCGGTAAAGGCGGCGGGCACCACCAGCACTTCGGCCCCCTGCTGCGACAAGTGGCGGTACAGCTCTGGGAACCGCACGTCGTAGCACACCGACAGCCCCAGAATGCCAAAGGGCTTAGACGGAAACACATCGGGCAGCAGATGACCCGAAATTACGGTGTTCGATTCACGGTAGGTGTTGCCGTCGGGCAGGTTGACGTCAAACAGGTGCACTTTTTCGTAGCGCAGCAGCTCTTGCCCCTCAGGGGAAACCAGCAGTGCTGTGTTAAAAACTTTGCCCTCTTTAGCGGGCACCGGGTAGCCACCGCCAATCAGCGTCACCTGGTAGCGCTGAGCCATCGTTTTGAGGAAGGCTTCACTGGCCCGACTGATGGTCTCAGCTTCGGCAATTTTGGCGGCTTCATCGCCCAAAAATGAAAAATTTTCGGGTAGGCTGACCAGTTCTGCCCCCTGGCGCGCGGCCAGGTCGATTAGCTCCTCGGCCTGGGCCAAGTTTTTGGCCAAATCTGGCACACTGGTCATCTGTACAGCGGCGGCCCGATACGCTCTCATAAATTACCTGACTGGATGGGGAGGAATGTGGAACAGATCTGTTCCCTACGCATCAATTTTATTCGCTCGGGGGAACGGTTTGCCCAGTTACCCCAAAACAGCCAAGGAGAATCGCTGCCACCTAGGGCTCGGTGATGACAGTGATGGAGAGAGTCTCTGACCCAGCGCTAATTGTAACGGGTGCCCCAGCGGGGATCGGTGGAGACTGATTGCGTTGCGCAGCGCCCAGGGCGTCGAGCAGCCAGGGCTGAGCGGCAGCTTCAGGGGCGGCCAGGGCGACAAACCGATTGGCGTAGACGACCTGAGCCATGGTCAGCGCAGCTCCATTCTCGCCGCGCGGCAGCAGCAGAGTCGCCCGCTCGCCCGCCAGTTCTACAGTAGCCAGACCATCAGTCGAGCGGCCCCGGATAGGACTAGCCGAGCCAGGGGCAAAGGTAAAGGCTGGTTTGGTGCTGGCCAGGGCTTTTTGCAGATCGCTAGCGGCGGCAAGGCCCAGGGCCGGGCTGGCTTTGGCCAGGCGATCGCCTGCGATCGCCCGATTGCCCCGGTATTCCTCGGCCTTAGCCTGGGCCTGGGCGTAGTTGGGGTCGTCGGTGGGCACCAGCTCCAGGGCCGCAATCGCCCCCTCCCAAAGCGCGATCACCCGCTGCCAGTCGGCCTGGGTTTGGGCTGTCTGGGCCGCTACCGCCGCCTGCCAGCCCAGCTCAGTACCCTGCTGCCAGGGCGATATCGAGATATTGTTCAGGGTCAGTTCGGGCTCAGGGGGGTTGCTCGGCTGATTATTCTCTGCCAAGTACGATAGGCCGATCGCGGCGGCGGCGATCGCCCCCACTCCACCAATACTCCAGGCCAGGGGCGACTTTGCTAGATGCTGCACCATAAAACCTCGCGCCGTGGGTAGACCCTTAGGTTTTCGGCCAAACCAGAGCCACAACCGGGAAGTTTTAGAGTGGGTTTTGGGACCAGAACCAGGGTTTAAGGAAAAGCCTTCATCCCTGAACCAGAGACCTCAAACGGGCTTAGGCTAAGCAGCTCAGATCGCCCGCTTTCTGGCTAAACAGCAGATTTTCGCGGTAGTCCACTGGGCAATCAATCACCGCTGGCACATCGTCTTCTAGGGCCATTTTCAGGGTGGGGATAAAGTCTTCGGTTGACTCAATCCGGTAGCCCTTCAGACCCATAGCCTCAGCCAGCTTGACAAAGTCAGGGTTGGTAAAGTGAATATAGGTCGACTCACCGTAGTAGTTCATCTGCTTCCACTCGATCAGCCCGTAGCCGCCGTCGTTAAAGATAATGGTGACAAAGGGCGTGCCCACCCGCAGCGCGGTTTCGAGTTCCTGGCAGTTCATCATGAAGCCGCCGTCGCCCGTGACCGCCACCACCTTGCGATTGGGGTGCACCAGCTTAGCAGCCAGCGCCCCCGGCAGGGCAATGCCCATGGCCGCAAAGCCGTTGGAGATCAGGCAGGTGTTGGGGCGCAGGCAGTGGTAGTTGCGGGCCATCCACATTTTGTGGGCGCCCACGTCAGAGATCACGATGTCTTCGGCGTCGAGCACCTGGCGTAGGTCGTAGATCAGCTTTTGGGGCTTGATCGGGAAGCCGTAGTCGTCGGCGTACTGCTCGTAGTCGGCGCGAATTTCGTCGCGAATTTTGAGGCTGAGGGGTTCAGGGCGGCCCTGCCGCTTCACCCGCTTGAGAATTTCTTCGAGCGAGTCAGAGATATCACCGATCACTTCAACCCTGGGAATGTAGCTGCTGTCGATTTCGGCGTGGGTGAGGTTGATGTGCAAAATCGGCAGCTTGCCGTCGGGGTTCCACTTTTTGGGCGAATACTCGATCAGGTCGTAGCCCACGGCAATGATCAGATCGGTCTGCTCCATGGCGCAGGTGATGTAATCGCGCTGCTGCAACCCGATCGACCACAGCGCCAGGGGGTGAGTGTAGGGAATCACGCCCTTGCCCATGAAGGTGTTGGCCACCGGAATATTCAGCTGGGTGGCAAACTCGGTGAGAGCTTCGCTGGCGCTGGCGCGAATGGCCCCGTTGCCCACCAAGATCATCGGGTTGCTGGCCTGGGAAATCGCCACCGCCGCCTGCTGAATGCTCTGGAGCGAGGCGTAGGTTTTCTCCTGGCTGTCTTTGCGCAGGGCGGCCCCCTCCACCTCCATCTCGGCAATGTTTTCGGGCAGGTCGATGTGCACCGCGCCGGGCTTTTCGGCCTGGGCCAGCTTAAAGGCCTTGCGCACAATTTCCGGGGTAATGCTGGGCCGCACAATCTGGGCATTCCACTTGGTGACCGGCGCAAACATCGCCACCAGGTCGAGGTACTGGTGCGACTCAATGTGCATGCGATCGGTGCCCACCTGGCCGGTAATGGCCACCAGCGGCGCGCGATCGAGGGTGGCGTCGGCCACCCCAGTCATCAGGTTGGTCGCCCCCGGCCCCAGGGTGGAAAGGCAGACCCCCGCCTTACCGGTCAGACGTCCATAGGCATCGGCGGCAAAGGCGGCAGCCTGCTCATGGCGGCACAGCACGAAATCGATGGGGGAGTCCATCAGCGAGATCATCAGATCCGCATTTTCCTCCCCCGGCACGCCGAAAATCCGCTCGACCCCTTCCTCTTCCAGGCATTTCACAAAAAGGTCGGACGCTTTCATAGGCTCACTCCTGGGGTCGGGGAAACATCACTGGCGGCTCATCGCATCGTGGCGCGCCCGGATATCCGACGGCCACCTGCTCTTTATAT
>PYGV01000204.1 GCA_003022385.1 filamentous cyanobacterium CCP3
GATCGGTCTGATCGCCATCACCGCCGCCTCACCTGAGTGGATGCAGGCCATCTACGAGCGCTGGCGCGCCGCCGCCTGGGAAAAAGTATCGGTGCTGATCTTTATCGTGCTAGCCGTGCTGACCCTAGTGGGCATCGAGCCACCCCCCGGCCAGTTTGGTACCCTGCTGAGCGGCGGCGTAATACCGCTGCTGAACATTCTGGTGGCGCTTAAGGTGGCGCTGGGGTCCTGGGCGATCACGCTGTTGTTTATTCGCTACCGGGGGCTGCTGTAGGGTAAGAAAGGCATGTCTACCAACGGGTCTTTGCCCAGAGATCTGCAGTAGCTTCAAGGGTGTAAATATCGTAAGTGTCTTCCCCGATCTGCTTTACGCGAGGTCATCTACAAGGTCGTGCCCCCCTTGGCCATGTTCACAGACCCTCCCTTCGCCCCCGCTCTAGCAAAGTCGCTCAAGCCTGCCCTAACGCATGAGCCAATCCTCAACGACATCTGCTGCTGAATCCGCCTTGGCTACTCCCGTTTGGACTATGCAAATACAGTAAAGCCTTTGGCTTGCCTGCCCCTAGGCAAGTCACTTGTTTAAAGTCGGGGTCTATGCGATTTAGAGTGGCACGCAGCGGCATGGGACGCTGCTCTAAAAATAGCTTTTCCGCTCAGCGGAGTCGTTCACGGAGCGAGTGCTGGGCACTCAGCCACCCCAAATGGGCTAGGGAACGGCTATGGCTATTTTTATGGCTTGGGGGCGCCGCACTAACGATGGACGATTGGCATAATTTGTCAATAAGGAAGGATGCTTGAGCGTTACAGCGATCGCTAATGCCCTTCTAAGAAAATTGTATTTCCAGCCAGAGCTACGACCCGCAGCGCAACCTGAGCCTCTCTCTCCTAAAACTAGCCCCGGCCCTGTTTGAAAACTGAAGCAGGGCAACGGGACCTAGCTATCGATTCAAGAACACCAGAGCTACCTAAGTTTTAGGGTGAGACTGACCCGAGACGTCCGCCTTCCAGGTTAGACAAAGCATTAGCCAAAACACTGAGGTGAAATGAATCAGGCTTTACAGTCTTTTCATTTTCCTGGCAGAAATGTGAATAGATCACCATTCTAGCCTTCCATAGGTAGAGCGACTTTACGGTAGGGCATGATACAAATTAGAAAGAGTTTGAGCTAAACCTCAAGCACCAAGAACATCAAGAACTTCGTTTATTTCTTCTAAGTAGAATTTTTCATAAAAATTTTGTAAAACTCAATTTATCATGATTTTCTAGTCGTTTGCACAAATCTAAACGACTCTAAACCCATACGGAAATTTAGGAGCCGTTCGTGAAGTCACTTCAAGAAACGACCTTGGCAACACAAAGCCAAGACATTAAAAATATTCCTTTCAGCAAGTTTAGCGCGAGTGGAGAAGAACTTTCCTGTGTCGTAGAGGCCATAGCAAGCGGCGGTATCATAGGCGATGGCAAATATACAAAACTATGCCAGTCATGGCTAAGAGAGCAGCTCGGCGCAAAGAAAGTGCTGTTAACACATTCATGCACCGCAGCGCTAGAGATGGCGTTTATTTTGGCTGATATCCAGCCTGGTGATGAAGTTATCATGCCGTCCTACACCTTTGTCTCTACAGCAAACGCTGTAGTCCTGAGGGGAGGCGTACCTGTTTTTGTCGATATTCGACCAGACACCCTCAACCTGGACGAAACCAAGCTTAAAGATGCAATTACAGTTAAGACTAAAGCAATTGCGCCGGTTCACTATGCCGGAGTGAGTTGCGAGATGGCCCCAATTGCTCAGTTTGCCCATCAGTATGGTCTACGAGTGATTGAGGATGCAGCTCAGGGTATATGTTCTAAATACAACGATCAGCCAATCGGTAGCTATGGAAACCTGGCAGCCTTTAGCTTTCATGGAACAAAAAATATTGTTTCAGGGGAAGGCGGTGCATTAGCCATTAACGATCCTTCGCTAATTGATAGAGCAGAAATAATCTGGGAGAAAGGTACAAATCGCAGTCAGTTTTTCCGAGGCGACGTTGACAAATATACCTGGGTAGACATTGGTTCGTCCTATCTGCCCAGCGATATTCTCGCTGCGTTTTTGTGGGCTCAGCTTCAGCAGGCTGACAGCATCACTCAACACCGCATAAATATTTGGAGTCGATATCACTCCGCTTTTGAAGAATTTGAAAAAGACCATAGGGTACAACGTCCAATCATTCCCCGGCAGTGCCAACACAATGCACATATCTACTATCTGTTAGTAGATAGCTTAGAAACTCGCACTCAGATTTTGGCTAATCTAAAGCGTTTTGGTGTACAAGCAACCTTTCACTATGTTCCTCTGCACAGTGCCCCAGCAGGAAAAAAATATGGGCGTCAATCGGGTAATTTGACCGTTACGGAAGATATTTGCGATCGCATTATTCGCTTACCCCTCTTTGCCAACATGACATTTGAAGAGGCAGATTACATTATTTCTCTAATACAGGAATCATTGCTTTAGACATCCAGAAACTGATAGCCCTAATTGCCCATGGATTTGTCACTGTTCTTCCCGGTATGGCAAGCTAACAATTGTGGTGAATTGGTATATCACTAAGATTTACTGTCCAATATCGCTTGAATAGGACGCTCTAATTGCATTCGTTTCTTTAGCTATTTATTTAATTTGGAGTGAGCTTCGATGCGGCTTTTGGTTGTTAATTTTGCGGGCGATATTCGCGCAGACTATTATCGTCTTAGCTCTGGGGGAAGTGAAACATATTATGCACAAAAATATTCCATTGAATCTTATGCGAAGCTTAGGCAACATGCAGAAGAAGTAGCGGATCTTGTTTACATAACCCAAGAAGCTTATAACGAAATTCTGCCAAATGGCGTCAGGGCCATTGGTTGTGGTTTTCGTCGATTTGAAGATATAGATCCAAAAAAGATAATTCAGTTGATTGAGAAATACAATCCAACGCACCTAGTACTTTTCACGGTAGATGAAAACATATTAAATTGGGCAGTCGAAAAAAAGATCCCAACCATCACTACGTTTGCTAACGCAATTTCCATTCAATCTTCCAGTCCTCTACATCGTCTAGTCAGGAGAATTAAAAATCATAGAATCGTATCGCTACTCAACCAACCCAATATAGAGTGGGTTGGCAGTTATGGGATAAACTCATCGCGCAAACTCCAGAAACTAGGAGTCAAACCAGAAAAAATCGTGCCCTGGGATTTTTTAATTGATGCTAATCCAGGAAATTTTTCACCCAAGCTTCTTCAGGCAGATAAACAGAGCTGGAACCTATGTTATGTAGGCGCTATTTGTAAAAACAAAGGGGTTGGTGATCTGCTAAAAGCCGTCAAAGTATTAAAGGCGAGAGGAATTTCTGTTCGCCTTAATCTGGTGGGATCAGATGATTCAAACTTTGCTAAAAACATAGTCATTAAGCTTGGCTTAGAAGACTCCGTAGAGCTACTGGGCTTTGTTCCCAATCATGAAGTTGAGCCCTTGATGAATAGCATGGATCTTGTCATCGTTCCTAGCCGACATAACTATCCCGAGGGATTTCCTTTAGTAATTCACCACGCCCTGCGAGCCTGTACGCCGATAGTAGCCTCTAATCATCCTATGTTTAAAGGCTATCTACAGCATCATGTTAACGCTATGATTTTTTCTGAAGCTAATGTTTCAGCCCTAGCAGATTGTGTCGAAGAAGTTTTGACCAATGCAGATATCTATCGACGTATTTCTGCAGTTTCTCATGCAACTTGGCATCAGCTTCGACTGCCTGTTCAATGGGCTGACCTTGTAAATCGGTGGGTTAGCCAATCTTCTAGTGACCATCAGTGGCTCGCCGAACATAGTTTGAATGGTAGTAAGCAGGTGGCCAAAGAGAAGGTTTATCTGCATGCAGACTATGCCTGATCGAGCCAAGGTAATAGCTATCATCTTAAACAACTGAAGTTTTTTTGAACTGTACGCTTTTGGTCCTCTAGTATTTTCAACTATCCATGAAAACCTTTTTGGTTACAGGCGGAGCAGGCTTTATCGGTGCCAACTTTGTGCTTAAGGCCCGAAAAGAAAAGTGGGCTAACATTATTAATCTTGATCAGCTCACCTATGCTAGCAACACCAATAGCCTAGCATCCTTAAATTACGATTCGGGCTACCAGTTTGTCCATGGTGACATTGGTGATCTGGAGTTGGTTAATAATATCCTAATCAAATATCGTCCCGATGCTTTGCTGCATTTTGCTGCAGAAAGCCATGTTGATCGCTCTATTATTGGACCTGAAGCCTTTATTCAAACCAATATTGTTGGCACCTTTAGGTTGCTAGAGGCAGCTCGCCATCACTGGAACTCTTTATCGCTAGAAAACCGCGATAATTTTCGATTCCTACATGTTTCTACGGATGAGGTATATGGTTCTCTTAACCCTAAAGATCCTGCTTTTTGCGAAAATACCCCTTATGCCCCCAACAGCCCTTATTCGGCCAGTAAAGCGGCGTCTGATCATCTCGTTAGGGCATATCATCATACCTACAACTTGCCTACTCTTACCACTAATTGCTCTAACAACTATGGCCCATATCAATTTCCAGAAAAGCTGATACCTTTAACTATTCTCAATGCCCTCAACAACAAACCCCTGCCTATTTATGGCGATGGTCAAAATATTAGAGATTGGCTTTATGTTGAAGACCATTGTGATGCCATCTATCAAGTGTTACAAAAAGGACGTATAGGCGAAACCTATAACATCGGCGGTATCAACGAAAAAACCAATCTCTCTGTGGTTGAGTTTATATGCGCTCTGTTAGATGAGCTGGCGCCTGGAAAAAATATGAAGCATTCGTCATTAATTACGTTTGTCAAGGATCGACCAGGTCATGATAGGCGCTATGCCATTAACTGCCAAAAAATTCAGTCCGAGCTAGGTTGGACTCCCAGGGAAAGTTTCGAAAGTGGGCTTCTAAAGACAGTTAAGTGGTATTTAGAGAACTCTGACTGGGTTGAGCAAGCAAAATCAAAAAAATATCATGACTGGATTTATGAAAATTATGCCAGCAGATTGGCATAAAAATATCTAACACTTAGAATTTGTTGTTTTAAAAAAGGAGAACTACCATGAAAGGTATTATCTTGGCTGGGGGAACTGGAACTCGCCTATATCCCCTTACACTTACAGTTAATAAGCAACTGATGCCAGTGTATAACAAGCCGATGATCTATTACCCTCTGTCGGTGCTCATGCTGGCTGGCATTCAAGATATTTTGGTCATTTCAACTCCTAACTCTTTGCCCTTGTTTCGTCAACTACTTCAGGACGGGAGTCAGTGGGGGTTGCGGTTGAGCTATATGGAACAAGCCTATCCAGGGGGCATTGCCGAAGCATTTACTTTAGGTCGTTCGTTTATCAATGATGAACCCGTTTGCCTAGTACTAGGGGACAACATTCTTTATGGTGATGGCTTAGGAGGCCTCCTACAGCAATCAGCTCGGCTGCAGCAGGGAGCTTTAATCTTTGGCTATCAGGTAGCTAATCCACAGCAGTATGGTGTAATTGAATTTGACCAGGCTGGCCGAGTTCTTGGTTTTGAAGAAAAGCCGAAATTCCCTAAATCTCCTTATGCAGTACCAGGCATCTATTTTTATGACTCTAGGGTGTGTGAACTAGCTGACACCCTTAGACCTTCAGCACGGGGGGAGTTGGAAATTACAGATCTTAACCAGAAGTATCTTGATCAAGGGCAACTTCAGGTTGAGATTCTAGGGCGAGGCTATGCATGGCTTGATACTGGCACTCATGAGTCACTTCATCAAGCTTCTAGCTTTATTCAAACTTTAGAGGAGCGGCAGGGGCTAAAGATTGCCTGTGTTGAGGAAATTGCTTATCAGAAAGGCTATATTACAGACGAACAATTGTACCAATTGGCCAAACCTCTAGCCAAAAGCGAATATGGGGCATATCTTATGCAACTGCTAAGTACTTACTCTTCTCCTTCGATTCCTGCTAAACTCCCAGCTTTAGGAGTTGTTTAATATAAAAATATTAAAGACGGATGTTTCTATGGTTGTTTTTTGAAAATTTTCAGCTCCGAATGAACGTTTTTAGGTTGAGTTTTAACAGCGGAAAAGGTTCAAGAAGCTAGGTACAAGAGTCGTTCTTACGACATCAGCCTTGTTCTACAAGAGTAACTGGCGCGTCTGGTATGGTTGCAGCAGCAACCTTAGATTTTTGACAGCTCGTTGATCACTTTAATTCACCATGCAGGTCGTTACTCAGCAGCTCATCTGATGTTGAGTAACGCTGTTTTGTTGGTGGTTGTGTGTAGTTTTCTGGGCATGGCTGACGCTAGGGCGGAGCTTTGCCTGAGCACTACAGGCCATATGGATCCCAAAGGTTAAGCGTGGCACACTAGCTGAGCTGCTACGGTACACACAATGAGGTGTGCTGCTTATGGCCTTGTTTAGCTTGCTTTACTCTATAGAATCGAGTCAAAATAATAAAGTCTCCTTTTCATCTGTTGGAACGGCTTCTCAACAGTTCTGCTCTGGGGGCTGATTTAAAAATGTAAGGTAGAGTAACAGACACCTTCTGCCCCTATGACTGCTATAACTCCGCAATTTTGCTCCCCCTCCTTACAGGCGCAGCCCCAGCTGAACTGTGCTCAAGCGGAGTTAGCTGTGGATGTGGCCATTGTTGGCGGAGGCATTGTCGGGTTAACTCTGGCAACGGCCCTGGGCTCCTGCGGCATGAGTATTGCTGTTATTGAGGCCCAAACGGCGGCGGCAGCGACCTCACGGCAGCGGGCCTATGCTTTCTCGCTGACTTCGGCAGATATCTTTAAGGGATTGGGCCTGTGGCCGCATATTGGATCGAAGATTTGCCATTTTGACAAAGTGCAGCTCTCTGACGGTGACTACGGCAGGGTAGTGCAGTTTTTGCCCACAGACTTGGGTACCGATGCAGTCTATTACGGAGCCGAGCACGGAGTGCTGATGACGGCACTGCAGGGGGCGATCGCAGCTGCTGCCAACATTCACTACCTCTGCTCTTCTACGGTTAAAGCAATACACGATCAGGGAGAGTGGGTTGTTGCTGAGGTGAGCACGCCAGAGGGGATGGTCAGGGTGCGATCGCCACTCATGGTCGCTGCCGATGGCAAAGGCTCACTCCTACGGCAGCGGGCGGGCATTGGTAGCGTTGGCTGGCGCTACCGTCAGTCCTGTGTAACTACCGTGCTAGAGCCGGAGCACTCGCACCAAAACACGGCCTACGAGCGGTTTTGGCCCAGCGGCCCCTTTGCCATTTTGCCCCTGCCCGGCAATCGCTGTCAGATCGTGTGGACGGCCCCTCACGCCGAAGCAGAGGCGATTTTGTCTATGCCCGAGGCCGAGTTTATGGCGGCGCTAGGGCAGCGCTACGGCACCCAGATGGGACAGCTGAAGCGGCTAACCGCCCCGGCCCTGTTTCCGGTGCAGTTGATGCAGTGCGATCGCTATATTCAGCCCCGCCTTGCCCTGGTGGGTGATGCTGCCCACAGCTGCCACCCTGTCGGGGGTCAGGGGCTTAACATGGGCATTCGCGATGCGGCGGCGCTGGCGGAGGTGCTGACTGCCGCCTACCAGCGGGAGCAGGACCTGGGCAGCATAGCTGTGCTGCGCCGCTATGAGCGCTGGCGACGCACTGAAAACTGGGTCATTCTCAGCTTTACCGATCTGCTCACCCGCACCTTCTCGAATAACCTTTGGCCGGTCGTCGTTCTGCGTCGGTCAGGGTTGTGGGTGCTGAGCTCGGTGCCACCCCTCAAGCATCTGGCTCTGCGGCTGATGACAGGTCGTCTGGGGCGTGTGCCCAAGCTGGCTCGACTGGGGCAGCAAGGTGGATATTGAATCTGGCTTTGCCCCTGAGGACAGTGACATCTGAAACAAATTCAGTTTTTTAGCCTGTGTGCTGGGACTAGAAAATACACTATTCCACCTCGCACGCGCCAATGCTTACCCAGCTGGTAGAACCGTCTTCCCACCATTCTTTCTTCCAAATCGGGGCGTTGTGCTTGAGGGTGTCGATCGCATACTGACAGGCCGCAAACGCCTCGGCCCGGTGGGGGCAGCCCACCGCCACCAGCACGCTAATGTCGCCCACGACGAGCTTGCCGGTGCGGTGGTGAATGACTATGCGGGTGGCGTCAGGCCAGGTAACGCGAATTTGGGCCGCAATTTGTCTAAATACCTCCAGGGCCATCGGTTCGTAGGCCTGGTACTCTAGCGCCACCACGGCCTTGCCCTCGCTGTTGTCGCGCACCATGCCGCTCATGACCACCACGGCTCCGTTAGCAGGGGCATCGGCGGCGGCATAGACCTCCTCTAAAGAGAGGGGGGCAAAGGTGATTTTCAGGTCGTTGGCAGCGGTGTCCACAGGAGGCCCAGAGATAGCAAGCTGCATAAAGAAGCCATAAAAAACGACAGCGGCGGCACCGACTTAACAAAAATTCGTCTACCGTGATGGGCGGTGATGTCGTGCAGGTGCCCATTCCTATAAGCGCGCCGGGAAAGAATCAGGGCTTGGCTAGTATTGGGGCCGACATCCCCTGCCGCCAATGCCTTGCATTATAGGATGGCCCTGCGGCTAAGGTCTCAGTCGAGTTGGAGGTATACCGTGGTTGATCTATCGGCCTGCCAAATTACATCGGCGGGCGATCTAACGCGATCGCTCTGGCGATTGCTCAATCTACTCATGCAGCCAAGTGTCGTGCTGCCGGTGCTAGCCGCCATGATTGCTGCCCCCTGGGTGGTGCGCCCCCGGCGGTGGAAGCGCCGCATTAGCCTGGCGGGGGTCATGCTGCTGCTGTTATACAGCCTGGGACTGTCTCCCCTGGGAGTCTCGCTGGGAGGCGAGGGGCTAGCGCGACTGATTCCCCGCGATAGCGGCCAGCCCGCCGATGCCATTGTGGTGCTGGGTCGGGGGGGAGACTTTCGCCCTAGCCGGGTGCAGGTGGCCGCTGAGCTTTGGCAGCAGCAGCGATCGCCCCTCATATTCGCCAGTGGACGCGGCGATGCCATCGAAATTGGCCACATGCTAGAGGCCGCTGGAGTACCGGCAGCGGCGATCGACGGTGAACCCTGCTCTGCTACCACCAACGAAAACGCCCTGTTCACCGCCGCGCTGCTGCAACCCCAGGGCATCAGGCGGCTGATTTTGGTGACCGACCCGCCCCATATGGCGCGATCGCTGCTCACCTTTCGCAGCCTGGGGTTCGAGGTCATCCCCCACCCCAGCCCCGTGCCCAACAGCCTAGACACCCGCAAACGCCAGTTCTTAGTGCTGCGCGAGTGGGCCGGTCTAATTGGCTACGGCATGATGGGCCGCTACTTTGCGCGAGAAACCGGGGAGCCAGGGTTCGGGGTGAGCGCGGGGTAGGGCGTGGGAGAGTGGATGGGTAGGAGAGTGAGCGGGTGAATGAGTAATGGAGAGTTCAAAGTTCAAAATCCACCTACCCATCTACCCACCTACTCATCTACCCATCTACTCATCCACCCTTATCCCCCACTCCAATCAAATACAGCAGCGCCATACGCACGGCGACGCCGCTGGTCACCTGGTCGCCGATCAGGCTGAGCGCGGGGTCATCCATGACATCGGAGCTAATTTCAACACCGCGGTTGACGGGGCCGGGGTGCAGCACTTTAACGGTGGGCTGGCAGGGTCGCAGGCGATCGCGCGTGATGCCAAACCCCTGGTGGTACTCGCGCAGGCTAGGCAGCAGGTGCTGGGTCATGCGCTCTTTTTGCAGGCGCAGGGTCATAACAAAGTCAGCGCCCTCCAGGGCGGGGGCCAGGGTGCTGTGCTGGACGATGGCGCGGGGAATTGCGATCGGAGACTGGCTCACAAAGG
>PYGV01000028.1 GCA_003022385.1 filamentous cyanobacterium CCP3
TCACCGACAAAGCCGTGCTGGAAGCCCTGCTGGAGCAGCTTCTTGAGAATGAGGATCTGCCAGTGCTGGGGGCTATTGTCAATGCTGCCGATCGCGCTGCGACCCCCACCGCTACCCCTGCTCCGCCGCCAGCCGCCCCGCCGCCGCTGATTCACTCGGTTGACTTTTAGCGGGCTAGCCTAGGGTAAGCGCTTAGGATAGGATCATATGCTGTAGATTCTGACGTTGCTGGAGCGATCGCTTGCCTACCCTGGGAGTCAACATCGACCACATTGCCACCATTCGCCAGGCCCGCCGCACGGTGGAGCCCGACCCGGTGGCCGCTGCGGTGCTGGCTGAGCTAGCTGGTGCCGATGGCATCACCGTGCACCTGCGCGAAGACCGCCGCCATATGCAAGACCGCGACGTGCGACTGCTGCGGCAGACCGTGCGCACCCACCTCAACCTGGAGATGGCCGCCACCGATGAAATGGTGGCGATTGCCCTCGATATCAAGCCCGACTACGTCACCCTGGTGCCCGAGCGGCGCGCAGAGGTGACCACCGAGGGCGGGCTAGATATAGCAGGCCAGGGCGATCGCATTAAAGCCGTGGTCAGCACCCTACAGAGGGCCGACATTCCGGTCAGTCTATTTATTGATGCGGCGGCAGATCAAATCGAAGCCTCCGCCCAGGTCGGAGCCCGGTTTATTGAGCTGCACACCGGCCCCTACGCCGAGGCCAAGCAGGAGAGCGATCGCGCTCAGGAACTCAACATTCTCGCCCAGGGTACGGCCCAGGCCCTAGCCCTCGGCCTGCGGGTTAACGCTGGTCACGGCCTCACCTACTGGAACACCACCCCCGTCGCCCGCATCCCCGGCATGGAGGAACTCAACATCGGCCACAGCATCATCAGCCGCGCCGTGCTGGTCGGCCTGGAGCGCGCCGTTCGCGAGATGAAGGCGCTGATTTGAGAGAATGCAAAATTCAAAATTGCAAATTCAAAATTTTGAACTTTGAACTTTGCATTCCCTGCCCCCACCTCATCTTTCTACAACAAAGGAGATTCCCCCTATGACCACCTACTACTACGCCGTCGCTAGCCAGAAGTTTTTACTCGAAGAAGAGCCTCTGGAGGAATGCCTCAAAGAGCGCCGTCGCTACTACCAGGAGCAGGAGCAGGAGGTGAATTTTTGGCTGGTCAAATCGCCCGCTTTTCTAGAAGCGCCGGAGCTAGCCAGCGTAAAGGCCCGCTGCCCGCAGCCCTCGGTGGCGCTGGTGTCGACCAGTAAGCAGTTTATAACCTGGGTGAAGCTGCGGTTTGAGTACGTGGGCACCGGGGAGTTTGAGGCCCCCTCTGAAACGATTCCCGACCCGCTGGCCTCTCTAGATGCCGTTGTGTCCTAACCTTGCTCAAAACTTAAGTTCATTTTTGGGAGCAACCTAGAGCCACAAGCCAACCAGGTTTCTACCCCAATCATCACGGCACTGCCTTTATTGACGCGAGTCTTTTCTGGCCTGAGGCGTCAACAGTGCTTACCTCAAAATCGCGACGGAGCCCCCTGGAGGGTTATAGAGACAGACATTATTGCCAATCTAAAATTTTCTGCAACGCAGTACCGGCTTCTGCCTGGGTCACCTTAGGCAGACGATTCTGAACATAGTCCTCTGAAATTCCCGTTTGATTGGCAAACTCCTCCTCAATGCCATCTAGCAACTGAGGATGGTTGTAGGTGACCTGCCAGTCGCGATCCCAAAAGATGCGGTCGGCCAGTTCATCAATGCAGTTCTCCCATTCCAACGAGTCTTCACAGTCCACCTCAATGGGCGGAATGTCCTCCTCCTCCTCAAACTCAGCTTCTAAAACCTTGAGCATTCCCAGGGCGTTCAGTGTTTCCCAGATCAGTCTTCGCCAGTAAAACGGATCGTCATCCTCTTCAATACAGTCAGCGAAGGCGATTTCATCCTCCACCCGTTGGGTCAACCAGGCGAAAGGGAAATAGGCTGCTGCTTCTAGCACATTGGTGAGGGGTGGCACCGGCACCTCGGGCTTGAGTAACGCCTCCAGGCACCGATGCCACAACACCACCCGTTGCTCAAAGCTGGCGCTGTCGAAGATGCGGTCTCCAGTGATAACCTCTACCTCGTCGAATTCAACCGCGTCCTGGCTGAACTCAACCGCCGCCTGGAGAATGTGTAGGTAAAACTTAGCCTCTGCCCCCTCCAGCACACGCTTGCCAAAATTGGTGTTCCAGGTCATGACGGATAGCGCTCCTTTTTTCGTGCCCGGAAGTTTATACCAATTTTGTACCAGTTTTTGCACCCAAACTGCTCCGAAGTGACCCAACGTCACGGCCACTTTGCCAAAAAGTAATCAACACTTTGATGGCTGAATTCCTTTCTGGAAGAGCGCTTGAGGCTGAAACACTGGAAAGCGGGTGAACGGACTCGAACCGTCGACATTCAGCTTGGGAAGCTGTGAATCACTTCTTATTCAGCAAGGGTTTCAAGGCCATGAATTTAGCGTTACCCCAAACTTACCCCGATTTGGACATGGTTAAGAATTCCTACGACCTTATCTCTGGGGTGCTGACGGTCGTCTGCTGGATAGGAGCTGATCCAACGACCTTCAAGCTGCGCCACACTTGCCCACTGCTACAATTGAGGCAAGCTTGCCTAAAACCTTTCGTCCTGTCTTCTATGGATATTCGGCAACGAGCGATTTCCCTGATTGAGCATCTGCCTCAGAACAAGCTTGGAGGTCATGGTTCAGTTGTTAGAGGTCTTAGCGGAACCCGTCCATCAGGCGTCAATGCCGCCTGAGTACGATCGAGGGCCTCAACAACTCAGACGAGAGGTAGCTCAAAGAGCTCAGCACCTTGTTCGCTAGCCATATGATGATGGGGCCACCTGACCATGACTCAAGCAACGGTAACCACGGATATCTATCCCGACTCCGATGGTCAGCCCATGGCTGATAACACGAAGCAATACCGTTGGATTGTGCGGTTGGTCAGCAATCTAAGAAATCTCTTGCAGGGCCAAACAGCTTTTGTCGCAGGGGATTTGCTCTGGTATCCGGTTCAGGTGGATGCTCCCCCCGTTCCTTCCCAGGCCCCTGATGCCATGGTGGTGCTGGGGCGTCCGGATGTTGACCGTGGCAGCTACAAGCAGTGGAAAGAGGACAACATCCCGCCCCAGGTAGTTTTTGAGATTATCTCTCCCAGTAATTCAGCCACTGAGATTTCACAAAAGCAAGCGTTTTATGACCGGTATGGGGTGCTGGAAATGGTCTTCTACGACCCCGACAATTTTGAGTTTTGGGGACTGACGCGCCAGGCCCCAGATGAACGGCTAGTGCTACTAACCCGCCTCAATTTGCCCTGGACATCCCCGACCCTAGGGGTCACATTTGACATGTTTGAGGATGGACTGGCGCTGTTCTATCCCAATGGGGAGCGCTTCAAAGACCCTGAGGAGCTGTACCAGGAACGGAACCAGACCCAGCGCAAATTAGATCGGGCTATGGAAAAACTACGGGAACTGGGTATCGACCCTAGTGAGTTGGAAGAATAGGTGGGGGTTTAACATCCTATTCGATTCACAACGTCCTCACAGCTTATGAATGATGCAATCCTAGCTGAACAACTGAGCAGAACAGGCAACCTGATGGACTTGCTCAATGATGAGGATTGGGTTCGGGAGGCAGATGTCGATCGCGCCAGTGAGGAAGGGAAGGTTGAGGCTGGTCTAGGTCTACAGCCGTATGTGGAGTTACTCAAGGAGGTTTCGCCGGAAGCTCTGCAGCGGCAGCGGTGGACTGTGCGAGTGCTATCCATTTTGTTACCGGAGTTGCAGGGGTGGTTAGAGTCGTGGCAGCTCGGGCGGAGTCTAGAGGCTGTCTACATGGAGGCGCAAAAATGCTTATACGGTCACCTGAGGTATCTCACCCCCGAACAAACGGCATGGATTGAGGCGCTGTTGGCAGAGGAAGAGCAGGCGTTACCCAACGAACAGAAGGGGGTTCGGGCTGAGGCGATCGCTATACTCGCTCAGATGTTCACTACAGAAGACTGGCAGAGCGTTGGCGTAGCCGCCCCAGAGGGGCATCGCGAATGTGGCCTCTCAAACAATGGCGAAAGACATTCTACAAATGGGACAAGAAGCGGTGGTTCCTACTCTCACTATCCAGGTCTAAGCCATTAGATAGGGTTGAGAACGGTATGGTGCTTTTCTCTCCCCTCAGGCAAACACCTCCCCATGCCCCTCGGGAGTGAAGCAGTGGCTGGATGGAGCTGGATCAAACATAACGGTGTACTGAGCTGAGGGGCTCAGCCGCTGCATAGCCCTCAAATGGGCATCAGCATCATTGCGCCGTCGAAACCGCGCCACCGTGCGCCGCTGCATGTGGGGGAGGAGTTGAACAACGCACCAGGGATGGAGCAGCTGGTTGTAGGCCGTAGGAGCTTCCACCTCGTAGGCCGCATATGAAGAGTACTGCTGGCGCTCTAAACGGTGAGTCTCCTGCTCGCTGACAGCATCCATTGGGTAAGACTGCACGCTCTCTCCGGCACTGGCCGCGCTGGGCTTCAATGCCTGCTCAATCTTGCCCAACAGTTCAGAAGCTTCTCGATCTGGGGGATGCAGCGTCCAAGCGTTAATCGGGGCAGGCTGGAAGGTTAGCCGGTAGGTTTTGCTGTTTCTACAGTGAACTAGCCAAACAGCCTGCCGAGGAAGCTTTTGCAGACGGTACGAGCCCTGCCCTGGCGTTGCCAGCGCCGCCCGGATACGTTTGATATCGGCCATGATTCGGTGCCCTTGGCTCATTTGACTGTCCTCCCTGATGCTTCGATTCAGTGCAGTTGATGCCACCCTATCTGGGGGAGATTTACCAAAACAGAGCACGGTGATATTGACAATTTCGGGTTAGGTGTGATCGTCTTCCTGCTCGGTGGTGCAGAGGGCCTGCCGTAGGTCTGCCGGAATCTGGTCAAAGTTGTCGAGCAGAAAATCCATTAGGGCCAAATGGCGCAGGTCTACAGGGGTGGGGCGACGATAGCTGCGACCTTTGCGAAACCAGCCCCGCACCGTCGAAACTGATCGGGAGCAGATCGCCGCCATGTCTTCCTGGCTCACCTGCCACTTGGCGTAAAAACGCTGGGGCGTCATGCCCAATTGGCAGTAGCTGTACCGCTCGATTAGGCGCTGCTCGCGGGGAGAAAGGGGGCGAGGATTCATCGGATAGGCTCCTCATCAAGGGGTTCGAGGTCGCCTTCCCAGGCGATATCGGCTCTGACCCAGGTGGCACTGGGGGAAGCAAGATCGAGCCAGATCAGGTAGCACCACTGCCAGCGGCGGCTGTGGGGAGCGTAGCTGTAGAACTGGCCAATAACCAGGCCCCAATCGGTCGCGTTGCCATAGGGAATCCAGCAGAGGCGATCGCCGTAGTGAAAGCGGGGCGCTTCGACCTGGGGGAAGGCGGCGGGCAGGTTAGTGGTTGGTGGGAGGTGCAAGTGGCCAGGGTTAAGGGCGTACCCAAAGGCTCGATAGATGACCTGAAGCTGGCGCGATCGCTGTTTTGGAAAAGGTTGAGCCATAGGGATAGCACCTCCTGGGCGCTGGCGAAGGTCAGCCTGGCCGCTAAAAAAGCTGAGGTGGCTTGAACTAGCGAATATATCTATCTGTATTAGATTAATCTACTCTAACCTAGAGTAGATTACCCTTGAGCGCAATGCTTCACCTAGGCTTGCTCTAGAGCTAAATAGAGCGGCTATGACTACCCAAAAGCGTCAGACCAGCATTTACCTGCCAGACCCGATGAGGGAAGCTATTCAGGCGATCGCAGACAGAGAGCAGCGATCGTTTACGTTCGTGGTTGAAATGCTCTTGAGGGAGGCGTTAGAGGCAAGGGAGTCCGCTGGGAAGAATGGCTAGATAAACCCAGCAAGGACTTTTATCGATGCCTGCCATCATGATCAAGCTTGAAGAGGCTAAGCGTGCGATCGCGTTTCCTGATTTTCACAGTGACGAGTTACTTAAGATCGCCCTTACGGATCCCTGCACTATCAATGAGTTGGGACTGCCGCCCAGCCAACAAGTCACACTCAAGCAAGAATACCGTCGTCTTGCTTTTCTAGGTGACATGCTGATAGACGCTATTCTGGCGGATTTTCTCTATGGCACCAGGCGCGAATTAACTCACGAAGGTTTTGATAACTATCGGCAAAATTTAGTGAATAGACCGTTTTTGGCTAACTTTGCGATCGCCCTTGGCCTACCCGAGATTAGCTCTTCTTGGAATCGGAAAAACCAGAAACCTCCTGAAGATGAACCTGGCGTCTGGGGAGAAATGTTTGAGGCGGTCGTAGGGGTACTGTTTTTGGATGCTGACCGCGATTTTGACAAATTGGCTAAGTGGCTTTGTAACCGATTTCTTTGGGAAGCTGTTGATGACTATGAAGAAGACCCCACGCTAGTGACGGGGGACGATTATGCCGAGATACAAGGTCTACCAAGTTCTTTCGGCATTTTGTTTTCAACTAGCGATGGCAATGACTAAGCTAGGATTTTGGGTTACTTGCTATTCCAGGAGAAATTCACCGCAGCAGGCTGAGCGTCATTTTTCCTACCCCAGCCGTGAGCTTGACAGGGCAGTGTTGCAGCAGTTCGTCACCCTCTGGGGCCTATCAGTGCTTTTTGCTCTCCGGGGTATTTCCCAGTAGCTTTTCACTCGATCTGTCTAGCCTGTGCCAGAGCTACCCCCTAGGTATATCCTCTCCCAGAAGATTTCTTCCCATCAAATGTCGATCTTCGCCCTGGTAACCCAGGCACCGGAAACGATTTTCACCCCGCCGCATCATCCGTTGGCCCAAAAAAGGACGCCAACCCCTCAACTGCCAAGACAACCACCTCCTCGATCGCCTCAGGGTTCAGCGCATCCCCGATCGCAGCAGCACCGGCTTCAGTCTCAAACTCGCAGATTTTACCTCCCACGCCATAGCCCGCCTCCGCTTCCAGCACGCTGATGTGGGTAATCGGAACCAGCTGATCGACCTCGCCCGGCTCAGCGATATTCAGCGCCAGGTGGCAGCCTTCGCGAAAGGTAATTTTCTCCAGCAAGTCCTGCACTCGTTTGGGCGCACCTGAGCGCCACGCTTCTGGTTCGCTGTCCTCGGCTGGATGTGCCCCCAGTAAATGCCCCTGCCCCAGAGCCTCCACAATTCTGTGGGCAATGGCCGGGGTCTGTAAGTGGGGCGCGACCCAATAGGTCTCCAGCTCTCGCCTGAGATCCTTCCAGGGCTTGAGCTGTCGTTGGCTTAGCCCCATGTCAAAGTAGGCTGGAGCAATGCCGACGGTTGCTTGGATTTCCTGATTTTTGAACTGCAACTCCAGAACCGCCGCATCGGGCAATTCAGGATGGGAAGAAGGCAGACTGATCAGCCAGTCGTGATCTTGAAACAGGCGATCATCCATCAGGTAACTTTCAATCAAGTCTTCCCATTTCTCGATGTCCGTTTCCTGGGGTGACTTCGGGATCCAGGGCAGAAAGTCTAGATAGGTTTTCTGGTCAATCGCCTCTTGCGCCCGAGCACTGCACGATTGAATCAGGGCTTCAGACAGTTCACCCGGCTCACCGGCCTCTTCATAGAGAATGCTCTCAACCATGTCTACCAACGACAAGCCATGGAGAGCGTAGAAAAAGAGGAGCACCTGCCGCCGCCAGAAGTCGCCCCATTTTGAGAGGCCAGGCTCCACAGACTCAAGCTCCTGGGTCGTTTCAATCTCCATGACAATGAGACCTTTCATGCACTCAAACGGAATCGCCCCCGCTTCGGCAAGCAGGGCATTTTGCCCCCCAAGGGAAGACAACGGATCCATAATCGCGATAGCCGATTCACAGACTGCCGCTAGCTTTGTTTCGCTAGGTAGGGCATCAAACTGCTCGGTGGCATCGATACACTCAAACGGATCGTCAACGTCGAGGTCGCGCAGCTCGTCAAATTTCTCAAAGAATGCTGCTACAAAGTTGGCGTACATCCACCGTTCGATTTCGTTGGCATAGGGTTGCCCGTGTTTGACTGGCCACATGATGAATTCCCCCTTGGGAAGTTGATTACAGCACGTCAATGATGCAAACATGGTGAGAGCAAGTACTAAAATCTTTGTGCCTCACGGCACTTCTCCAGCGCGACTCGGAGATACTCCCTGGAGCACCAACAGCGACTCCATCACCCGTTTAACCAGAGGAGCTGCTACCGTCGAGCCGTAGGCGTTCTCGCCAGTGGGCTCATCAATGACCGCTAACACCACATAGCGGGGGGCTTCTACGGGCGCAATGCCTACAAAGCTAGTGATGCGGGCAGAACTATAACCGGTTGAGTTGTTAACTTTTTGGGCTGTGCCCGTTTTTCCAGCAACCCGGTAGCCCTCAATTTGGGCAGGTTTACCGGTTCCCTCAGCGACCACTGCTTCCATCATGGCGAGCACCTGTTGGGTGGTTTGTAGGGAGAAGACGGCTTTAGGATCGGCATGTTCGGTCTGCCACAGATAGGTACCGTCTTCTGCCACCATACCCTCGACAATGTGAGGAGTTACCAGGTTCCCACCATTGGCTAAGGTGGCCAGCAGTTGCAGCATTTTTACCGGTGTCAGCGCAAACCCTTGACCAAATGAAGTAGTGGCCGTTTCGACCTGACTGTTGATGAATTTGTCTCGGGGTTTCATTTGCCCAGAGGCTTCCGACGGCAAGTCAATCTCTGTAGGCTGCCCCAGGGTCAGGCGTTCTAGCCAGCTAAAGTAGTTGGAAGCCGCCATTTTTTGCATGATTTGCACCATGCCTACATTGCTGGAATATTTGAGGATATCGGTAATTGAAATGGGGCCTCGGGCACCGACCTCGCCGTAGTCGCTGTTTTTAATCAACCACTTACCAAACTGCATACGTCCGCTGTCGTTGATGACGTCATCAGGGGAAATCACTTGATCTTCTAGGGCGATCGCAACATTGATCGGCTTAAAAGTCGAGCCGGGTTCGTAGGTGTCGCTCACTGGCCAAGTGCGAAAGGCGCTGATGTCGGCATCGTAGTAGCGATTGGGGTCATAGGTGGGCACGCTGGCCAGGGTTAAGATTTCTCCAGTTGGGGCGTCCATAACCATTACGGTGCCTCGCTGGGCGTTGTATGCCTGAACCACCGCCTCTAGTTCTTGCTGGGCAATGCGCTGTAGGCGGCTGTCAAGCGTCAAGCGTAAGCTTGCGTTTGGGGATGACCCACGCGCTAACGACGGCACCGCTGGATCGACAGCTGGGGGCGCGGCGATCGCGAGTTGTTCGGCGTAGGCCATCTCTAACCCGGCCTGGGGTTTCCCATCGAGATTGATGAACCCTAGGATCGGGGCAAAGAGTTCCTGCTGGGGGTAAAACCGCTGCTGCTGAGGCACCAACTCTAGGCCATCGATGCGTAAGGATCGAATGCGATCGCCCTCCACCTCTGACAGTTGACCCGGAAACCGAATACCGGTGGATTGCTGGTTAAGTAAAGCCAAGAGTTCATTCTGTGGCATAGCCACCACAGAGGCCAATGCCTCGGTTACCTCGGCGACAGACTGCTTAAACAGCTTGGGATGCATGTAAAGGGTATAAGCAACCTGGTCAGTCGCCAGCACGCCACCGAAACGATCGACAATTGGGTAACGAGCTTGGCGAATCAGCGTCGGTAGTGTTCGCTGCTGTTCGGCTAGAGCGCTCAGGGTCTCCCCTTGCAGCAGCTGTAAGTAGACCAGCCGCCCGCCAATTCCGACTAAGGCCAGCACCAACAGCAGCCAGACGACAACGATGCGCCGCCACGCCACCACCTGCATTTTGGCGGCCAACAGTTGACGTTGCTGAACTAGTCTCTGGTTGCGCCGAGCAGAAGCACGATTAGGGGTGGCCATCGCTGCAAAGGGGAAAGGGCTTTTGGACATGACAGATGCTGTAGCCAGGGCACTAGCTGGCGTTTGGCTGGGCCGGGCGGAAGGGATAGTCGGCGGGAGCCGCTGCGCCACTGGCTTCACCAGCGGTACCCGCTCCCAATGCCTGCAAGGGGTTGTTGATAACGTTGAGCAGGTCAGCAATGCCGTCGTCTAAGATATCTTTGGCATCTGCTGCTATCCAGCCCTGACTAGTTAGCTGGCGGATTTCAAAGTGCAGGTTTGGGCCAGTCGCCGTGCCGGTGCTGCCCACCAGACCAATAACCTCCCCTTGCTCAACCCATTCTCCAGCCTGCACGGCCAGCTTGGACAAATGGGCATAGCGAGACTCCAAATCCCCATCATCGTGGCGCAGAATTACCGTTAGGCCATAACCACCAAGGTAATCGGCCACCGCAACCTTGCCTGAGCGGGTGGCTAAAACCGGGGTGCCAGCAGGAGACCCCAAGTCGGTGCCAGCGTGAAATCGCCAGTTTTGATGGACGGGATGCATCCGCCAGCCGAACAGCGAGGTGATTGGGGCTGGAATAGACAGGGGGAAAACATATTCCTCATTGCCGCGACGGAGGATGTTTAAGGGCCGCAGTCTTTCATTTAACTGGGCTCGGCTAACGATGGTGGTATCGCCCAAGCTAACACCGCGCGAGCTGATAGTAACAGGCCCCATTTGAATGCCATAGCCACTATCCGCAGGTGGGCTGGTAGAGTTTGGGGCGGTTGCTTGACAGGAAGACTGGGGAGGGGTTTGCGACCCTGCTACGGTGATTTGACAGCCCGTTGCTCGTTCTGCAAACACGAGATTAGGAGAAGCCCCTCCTGGAGCCGCTGTCGCCCCAAGGCTGTAATCAGTTGGGTCAATAAAGACGCTGTTATAACCAGCCGGAACAGAGTCATTAGCAGGCACTTGATTGGGTACAGTCCGTTCGGGCGGTTGAGCAGGTGCGCTAACGCTTGCACTGGGTAACGCTTCTACCGAACCCTGTATTGAAGCAGGAGCAGGAGCTTGGGGTCCGCTTTCGACTCCGGACGGACTGGCTGCGGCAGGGAGCAACGACTCTGCTGAAATGGGGGTTGATGGGTCTATCTCAGTTGTGGCCAGGGCTGGTACAACCGCCAACCCGCTGCTTAACCCACCCACAAGCAGGACAACACGCCCTAGCTCTACCAGCCGCCTAGAGTAGCTGTACCCCAAGAACGGGTTAAATTCCCTTTTGCTACTGTCAGTCGCCATAGTTCAACGTTCCGTAGTGCAGCAATGTGGTTATCGGCGGAGTTTGTGGAAAGTGCAGTCTGTTTAGCTTGGGCAGGCTACGACGATTGGAGTTTTTGCAGCAGCTCGTCAACAATCTGGGCGTCTTCACCGTTTTCTTGCTCCAGGAGTAACGTCTTTGCCCGTTGCAGCGCCGCGATCGCTTCTGCCCGGCGGCCCCGCGCCTCTAGCGCAACGCCTAGATGGTAGTAACCAGGGGCGTGGTCGGGGGCCATCTCGAGCACCTCGCGATGGGCGACGATGGTCATCAGTACCTCTTGCTGCTCGAAGTAGAGATCGGCGATCGCATCGTGGGCAATCACCGAGTCGGGCTGAAGCCGGGCTGCCTGCTGATAGCTTTCTAGGGCGGCGTCTAGATTCCCCTGCTGCCAGAGCAGGTAGCCAATCTGCATGCGAATATCGGCGTTGCGGGGCTCTTCTGCCGCTGCCGCTCTAAACGCAGTTAGCGCCGAGGCCATATTCCCTGCTTTGAGGTGGGCAATGCCCAGGTTCAGCTGAATTCGGCTGGCCTGGGGGGCCAGGATAGCGGCTCGTTCTAAGGCGGCGATCGCCGCATCGGTATTGCCTTGCTGGAGCAAAATCAGGCCGATAGATTCGGCGGCTTGTAGGTTGTTGGGGTCTTGCTGCAAAAGCTTGGTGTAGATCGCCAGAGCCTCTTCAAAGGCTGCGGTTTGAAACAGCGCCGCGCCTAGCCCCAGTTGAGCCGCCTGGTTATCGGGCTGCAATCGTAGGATTTGCCGGTAGGCATTGCCTGCCGCTTCATACTCCCCCAGGTTGCTATGGGCATGGGCCAAACCAAAGTAAACAGCCAGATTGTTAGGCTCTAGCCCAATAGCGGTTTGAAAAGCGGCGATCGCCGCTTGAAAATTGCCCTGGCGAGCCTGAAGGTAGCCAATGGCCGAGAAGATTTTGGCATTGTCCTCAGCTAGACCAGCCGCGTGCTGGTAACGAGCGAGCGCCTCAGCCAGATCACCGGCTTCGACTAGCTCTGCCCCCGACTCTAGCAAGTCGGCCAGTTCATCGCGCTGGGCCTGCTCGCTCAACGCCTGGCCGGGGCTGTGAGCACCCGCCGGAGTGGCCACTATTAGCAGCCCTCCCATCGCCATACCCGCCAGGCCCAATAGTTTACCTGTACCTCTCAAGGGATTCTCCTTCGCGCTAAATTGAATTTTGAAATGTGGTGGGGCCGGTATAGCCCGAGAGCTGGGCAAGTTCCTCTAGGGTTTGTGTCCCCGACAGGCGCTCACCATTGATTTCCCAGGTGGGATAGCCGGTAATGCCAGCTTCCTGACACTCGGGGGTTTGCTCTTGCCCCTCGGGGGTAGCGCACTCTACGTAGGGCATAACCTGGCTGGCTTCTTGGCCAAACAGCTGCTTTTGGTCGTGGCAGTGGGGGCACCACCAGGCTCCGTAGAAAATAGCACCAGTGTCGGCCAGGTGCTGAGCCAAAGCCATTTCAGCCGGGCCAGATTGGGTGGTGATGGCAGGCCCCAGCTGATCGCCCGAGCCCTCGGCAACTGGGTTGTTGACATTGGCATAGACGCCCAGGGTGCCCACCACCACCAGAAATGCTGTAATGCTGCCAATAAAGAAGGGTTGAGATAGATCAGACCAATTTTGGCCGATGAGGGCAAGCAAAAACAGGCTGGTAGAGAGGAGCGCTGAGCCGATGCAATAAAGACAGGCCGCCTGGATTTCTGCGGTAAGCAGATACATGAGGTAGCCGCTAAAGACCATCATGGCGGTGCCGCCGATCAGCAGCAGGGGTTGGGTCAATCGGGTGAGTTTATCCCTGAGGTCTTTTTGCCCAGACCCATTGACCAGCAGGGGGGCGATCGCCATCACTGCCATACCCACGTAAGCCAAAAATCCAAACAGGGCCAGCGGCTGGCCAAACACCGTGGCATAGGGGCTAGAGAGCACGATGTCACAGCCCTTGGTAGGGCAGGCCGTGGCGCTACCCGTGAGCTTGTTGATCGTTAAGTAAGCGGTGACGACAGCGCCAACCGCCGCTAACCCCGCCATCAGAGGGCGGGCATAGCGATGAATCCAGGGAGTTGATTGTTTACGCGGCATGACTACACATCAATAAAAAACGTCAAAAAACCCAGAACTACGAGGACTAGACCTGTTGAGGTATGGCCACTGAGATTCCAGGTAGGGATTGCGGCAGACAACGATTTTGCCCGCTGCCAGCTCCAGTTCACGACCAACACCATGCCCAGTACCGTAACAACGGGGTACACCCCGGAGACCAGGGCAATGCCTTGCCATCCGAGCGCCCCTGCGGATAGGTAAAATGCACCAATTTCGAGGCACGGTGAGAAAAACATCGCGCTGGCAATGGCTACGACCGCTGCTACCTTACTGCGGCCAGAGGGGCTAACTGTGGCTACAACAGGGTGAGATTCGTCCGGAGAGCAGCATGGGACGCAGCGTTGACGCAGCGGTTTACTCAGGTAAACCAAGCCCAACCCAATCAGCACCGCCGGAGCGACCAGGTGCGTCACGATGTCGTAGTAGTCGGCAAACTGGTAGCCCAATAGCCCTACGGCCACCCCAATTAGGAGAGTGCTAACGGTGTGGGCCGAGCCGGTTAGGGCTGTAATCCATAGGGTTTCTTGCCGCGACCATCCTTCGGCCTTGCCCAACGCTACGAACGGTAGCCAGTGGCTGGGAATTAGCGGATGAATCAGGCTCAGGGCTAAGGTGCCCAGCACGATTTGAAGGGAGGCAGACATAACTAGAAATGGGTCTCGGTCAGGACATGAACTAGGGTGACATCCTGTGACGAATTGCTCAGATGAGGGTTTTGCCCCCACCTGAAAGCTAAGATTAGAGTATAAATACTCAGCACATAAGGAGGATGCCATGACACGGATTTCTATGGTTAGTGCAGTTGTCGCCGCTACGATCGCGATTTCTATGCAAGCTGTTGCATGGGGGCAGGGTAATCCTGCTGCGGTTAACTCCTCAGACATCGCTGATACTGTGATAGTCAACCACCACAACGGCACTCACGGCGGCCACCACCACGGCGGGTGCTGGTAACGGGGGGACGCTGCAATTCTCCGGAGAATGCTCATCTCAACCCGTTATCGAGGGTTCCGAATAATTCGACCCGCATTTAAGATGGCGAGCAGGGCAACGCCTACATCGGCAAACACGGCCTCCCAAAGGGTGGCCAAGCCGATCGCCCCCAGGGCAATAAAGAGGGCTTTGACGGCCATGGCAAGACTGATGTTCTGCCAAACAATGCGCCGGGTTTTGTGGGCGATTTGAACGGCTTCGGCCACCTTTGAGGGCGCATCGGTCATAATCACCACGTCGGCGGTTTCGATCGCCGCATCGGAGCCCAGCCCGCCCATGGCAATGCCCACATCGGCCCGAGCAATCACTGGGGCATCATTAATGCCGTCACCGACAAAAGCGACTTTTCCCTTGACTTGCTTGGCTTGATGGAGAAACGCCTCCAATGCCTCTACTTTGTCTTCCGGCAGCAGCTCGGCTCGATACTCGTCGAGGCCGAGCTTTTTGGCGATGCTGTCGGCCACTGACTGACTATCGCCAGTGAGCATGGCAGTGGCAATGCCCTGGGCATGGAGCGCCCGGATAGCTTCGACAGCATCCTCTTTCAGCTCATCGGCGATGATGATGCGGCCACTATATTCGCCATCCACGGCCAGGTGGGCCACGGTGCCGTCTACCACACAGACATCGTGGGGAATGGCTTCGCGGTGCAGGAGCCGATCATTGCCCGCCAGCACCACCCGACCGTTCACCGTGGCACGAATGCCGTGACCCGCAATTTCTTCGTAGTCTTGCACGCCGGAGGTATCGACGGTCTGTCCGTAGGCTTGACGAATCGACTGCGCCACCGGATGGTTAGACTGCGACTCGACCTGGACCGCTAACTCCAGTAGTTGGTGCTTCTTCAGGCCGTTGTGAGTCACCACATCCGTTACGCGAAAGTTGCCCTGGGTGAGGGTGCCGGTTTTGTCGAACACAACCGTTTTTACCTGGGCCAGGGTGTCTAAATAGGTGGAGCCTTTGACCAAAATGCCGCGTTTGGCGGCACCGCCCACCCCGCCAAAGTAGCCGAGGGGAATGCTGATCACTAACCCGCAGGGGCAGGAGATCACCAGCAGCACCAGGGCGCGATAGACCCACTGGGCCTGGGTAGCCCCCTCAATGAACAAGGGCGGCAAAATCGCCACCGCCAGAGATAGAAACACCACTACAGGGGTGTAATACCGCGCAAAGCGGGTGATGAATTTTTCAGTGTCGGCTTTTTTGCTGCTGGCGTTTTCGACCAGTTCCAAAATTCTGGCGATCGACGACTCACCAAAGGGTTTGGTCACCCGTACCGTGAGCAGCCCCGACTGGTTGATCATCCCGGCCAGCAAAGTTTCACCGGGGGCAACGGTGCGAGGCACCGATTCGCCCGTTAAAGCGGAGGTATCAACTAGGGATTTGCCCTCCAGAATGTCGCCATCCAGGGGCACTTTTTCGCCGGGGCGCACCACAATCACATCCCCAACCCGCACGGTCTCGGGGGCAACGGTACGGATGTCGCCGTCAACACTGAGGTTAGCGGTGTCAGGCCGCACCTCTAGCAGGGCTTTGATCGAGCGGCGCGATCGCCCCACCGAGTAGCCCTGAAATAGTTCTCCCACCTGGAAGAACAGCATCACGGCAACGGCTTCGGGAATTTCATGGATGGCGATCGCCCCCAGAGTTGCGATCGTCATCAGAAAGTTTTCGTCAAAGACGCGCCCCCGCAAAATGTTGCGCCCCGCCGTGGTCAGCACAGTCCAGCCGCTGATTAGATAAGCCGGAATCAGCACCGCGTATTCAGCGATGGCGAAGGAGGTGTTGTGCAGCGCCTCGTTGAAAATTAGCCCGATGAGGAAGAGAATGGTGGCGATCGCGATCGGCGTCAACTCTTGCCGCAGGCTGAAGTCACTTGAATCTTGGCTGTGGCCGTGGTCAGACCCACAGCAGTCGTCATGGGCGTTTACCGCAGCTTTAGGGGTGGGGCCGGGGCTGTCGCAACAAGCCTGGGAGTGAGAGTCTGCCATAGCGGCACCTTTGAAAAGCTATTGAACATCTGAAAGACTATTCAGATGGTACAGTAAGTATCGTACGCTGTCATGCTCTTTGCAAAAGGCTAGTCTTAGAGGTAAGGCACCCGTCGTTCCCGGCAGGGATGGAAACATCTGACGTAGACCCACCAGCCGTTAGGATTAACTGGCGAGTGTCTCCCACAAAATTTTCTGTACGCCCCGATGAGTTCTATTGAGTCAACGGTTACAGACCAGTACAACCAGATCGCCAATGTCTACGATCGGCGCTGGAAGCGATATGTCACGAATACGCTGAACTTTTTCAAGGCATGGGCTGAGATTGCCCCGACGGCAGCAGTATTAGATATTGCCTGTGGCACAGGTGAGCTAGAGCGTTTGCTTTTACAAAACAACCCAACTCAAATCATCACTGGCATCGACATCTCTGAGCAAATGTTGGTTCAAGCCCAGCAAAAACTCGAACGCTATCCAAACATTACCTTTAAAGAGGCATCAGCATCGGATTTACCGTTTCCAGCTCAGTCGTTCGATGTTGTAGTTTCTGCCAATGCCTTTCACTATTTTTCAGATCCACAGGCTGCTTTAGCTGAGATGAAGCGCGTGCTCAAGCCAGAAGGAAAGCTAGTAATTTTAGACTGGTGTAGAGACTTTTGGTTTTGCAGACTGTGTGATTGGGTACTGCAAAGAATTGACCCGGCCCATCAGCAATGCTATAGCGAGGCTGAACTGCACACTCTCTTAGAAAATGCCGAATTTTGTATATCGCGTGCTCAACGAGTGCGATTTGATGTAATTTGGGGCCTGATGGCAGTAGCGGCTCTGAGCGCTTCCCCAGTACAAGAACTTTAGTCTGCCTCGAAAACCAAGGCATCGAGAGACAAACTGTCGAGGATCTGAGACACCGACTCAACTTGATGCATAATTGGGCGATAAATAGGCCGTTGACTGTGCCTGTGCAGAGGAGATATGTCGTGACAGCATTGAGCAAACTGGGTCATCTCTGGCGTCGTGCGAGGTTTTTACGGATAGCGTTTTGCCTCGGCCTGGGGCTCTTTCTGACCCTGCACTGGCCTGGTTCATCGGCTCCTGCCTTCGCCCAAGACACGGTTGCGTTTTGGCGGCAGGCGTCCTTCCCCGTCGAAAATTTTCAGGCTTACACCTCCGCATTTGGCTATAGAACTTCTCCCACTGGCGGCGGGGAATCTCAGTTTCACTACGGGCTAGACCTGGCCGCACCCCAGGGCAGCTTTGTGCGCAACTGGTGGAACGGCAAGGTGATCGAAGTCTCTGACCACACCACCTGTGGCACCTCTGCCGTCATTCGGTCGGGCCAGTGGGAGCATCGCTATTGTCATATGAGCGGTCGGGTCGAAGTCTCAAATGGCAAGCGCTATTTGGTTGATCCAGACGGGGGCATTCGCTATGAGCAGGGGCAAGACTTGTCCACTGGGGCACGACTGGGCCGCGTCGGCATGACGGGGCGCACCACCGGCCCACACCTCCATTGGATGCTGAAATACGACGGCAATTGGGTTGACCCTGGGTTGGTGCTAAGGGCCATGTATGACGCTCAGCAAGCGGGTTAAACGGGCACCTTTGGCATGATTCAACTGCATAAGCTGGTTCACTATCCTGCCCCGGTGAGGATTTTCTGCTTTCTGCTACTGCTAGCGCTAGTTTGGGTGCCCATCGCCCTACCTCTCTACGCGTGGCTGGGCACTGATGGCTCCCTGAGCGTTATTCCCTTAGTTTTGCTCTACGTCTTGTTTATGGTATGGCTGGTACCGTGGGGTCGCCGCGTGCATGGCCAAGCTCAACCGCTGCGCACCCACGGTCTAGGGGCATCGGCCCGCTATGGGCGAGAGCTGGCAATTGGGGTAGTTGTGGGCCTGGTGAGCCTGGGGCTGCTATTTACCCTAGAGGGCGGGTTGGGTTGGCTGACCTGGCAACCGGCACCGCCCACCCTAGGGCGAATTGCCCTGGAGGGGTTGCTGGTGGGCCTGGGTGTTGGCCTGGCCGAAGAGCTGCTCTTTCGTGGCTGGCTGCTGGATGAACTGCGCTACGACTGGGGCTTTACTCCGGCACTGTGGGCCAGCGGCACGATCTATGCGGCGCTGCACTTTATCAAACCCTGGGAGGCCATTGTGAAAGAGCTGCCTAGCTTTCCGGGCCTACTGCTGCTGGGGCTGACCCTGGGCTGGGCACGCCAGCGCACTGCCGGACGCCTGGGGCTGGCCATTGGGCTGCATGGGGGGCTGGTGGCGGGCTATTACCTGATCGATGTGGGCGATTTAGCGATCTACACCGGGCGAGTGCCGGAATGGGTGACGGGTCTGAACCAAAACCCGCTAGCCGGAGCAATGGGAGTTCTGTTTCTTGCCCTGATTAGCGCTGGTATTCGGTACATTCCAAGCGCTTCCCGATGAGGCTTTCGCTATTGTGCTCTTACCGCCCGTGGGCCTGGGCTCTGCCGATTGTAGAGCAGGATAAAATCCGCTGGGGTTTGGGCTTGCCCGAATGAACGGCTGCAAAACTGCCTACCAATATCTCAACTCACCATGAGCTGGAAATCTCGCCTGCTGCGTCTAAGTCTCTGGGGATTGCCCCTCCCTCTAGTAGTTCTCAATGGCTAGGCGCTACTGCTGCTATTTGACTACTTTCGCAACATTGTCACCGTGGTGATAGTACAACTGCCTCTATACGAGCAAAAGAAGCTAAAACGTAAATTAGCATTGACCTCTTGATCTAGGCACTGAAGCTAGCTTACTTGCTTAACTTCTCAACAGGCGCAAACCACTGAGGGTGACGATAACAGTAGAGCCTTCATGGCCCAACACGCCCATTGGTAGGGTGATATGCCCGCTCAAGGTACCCGCGATGAGTACCCCAATCAGCCCAAGGGCAAAGCCGATGTTTTGTCGCACGATCGCCCGTGCCCGCCGCCCTAGGCCAATAGCGTGTTCTAGCTTTTCTAGGCGATCGGCCATGAGCACAATATCGGCGGTCTCTAGGGCCACATCGCTGCCCGCAGCGCCCATGGCAATGCCGACCGTGGCCAGAGCCAGGGCGGGGGCATCGTTAATGCCATCGCCGACCATCGCCACGCTGCCATACTGCTGCTGCAATTGCCGTAGAACCGTGACCTTATCTTCAGGCATTAAATCGGCATGCACCTGATCTACCCCCAGCTGTTGGGCCATACTGTGAGCCGTGCGGGCATTGTCACCCGTTAGCATTACCACTTGCTCAATGCCCAGGTGCTTAAGGCGGGCGATCGCCCTGGCCGCCTCTGGACGCACTCGGTCGGCCACCGCAATCAAGCCCAGCACTGGGCCGCCGTGGGCCACCCAAACCACGGTTTTGCCCTCTGCCTCCCACTGCTGGCTTTGCTTCGCTAGATGAGAGGAAACGGCCTGCCCACGAGCTTGAACCTGGGCACTAACAAAGGCTGCTTTACCTACCACCGCAGACCGCCCAGCTACCTCCCCTGTGATGCCCTGACCTACCTGGGCTTGTCCGTTAATCGCCGCTGGCCAGGTCAGGGCTCGGCGCTGCGCCGCTTGCACAATCGCCGCACCAATGGGATGCTCCGAAAGGCTCTCGAGGGCGGCGGCCACGGTGAGCAGCTCATCCGGATCGTCAGCCAGCACATTCACCACGTCGAGCTGTCCGGTCGTGAGGGTGCCGGTTTTGTCAAAGGCGATCGCTCTGATTTGGCCCATCTGCTCCAGCTGCGCCCCATTTTTGAATAAAATGCCCTGTCGCGCCCCGTTAGCAATACCAGAGAGCAGGGTCGGCATGATTGAGGCCATCAGCGCACAGGGGGAGGCCACGACCAAAAACACCAGGGCGCGGTAGATTGTTTCCTCCCAGCCCCAGCCCAGCAGCAGGGGCGGCAGCGTGGACAGCAAAACGCCCACCGTCACAATCACCTGGGCGTAGCGACGCTCAAACCGCTCCATAAATTTTTGGGAGGGAGGCGCTTCGGTTTGGGCCTGCTGCACTAGGCGAATCACGCGTTGAATCAAGCTGCTTTCCGGCGGCTGGTGGAGCGTTAGGCGCAGCGCACCGTAGCCGTTGAGGGTGCCCGCCAAAACCTCGTCGCCCACGGTTTTCTCTACAGGAATAGATTCCCCCGTAATCGACGCCTGGTTCACCGTGCTGAAGCCTTCGGCCACGACCCCATCGGTAGGCACCAGTTCCCCCGGTTTGACCAAAACCTGATCGCCGACTTGCAGCGCTGAGATTGGCATGATCTGCTCTTGCCCCTGGCGAATCACCGTTGCGGTGTCAGCCGTCAGGCTCATTAACCCTTGAATATTTCGCCCCGTTCGTCCCATGGCATAGCCCTCTAGGGCACCACTAATGGCAAAAATCAGAATCAGGACGGCCCCATCGACAATTAAGTTGTACTCCCGCTGCCACAGACCCAGGCTGGCGGCCCCGAGGGCAGCGATAATCATTAGCAGGTCTACATCCAGCTCTTTTTCCTGCACCAGCGTGGTCAAGCCCTCACGGGCGCTCTCAAATCCACCAATGACGTAGGCCGCCGCTAGAAACAGCAGGGCACCCCCCACCCAGCCCAGGGCCAGGGTTTGCCAGCCCAACCCCACTAAAACCGCACAGGCGATCGCCGCCACCGCCTCGGGGTGCTCGTCAAACAAACCTTTGCACAGGTGGCCGAATCGAGACTTCGACAGAGCATTCAACGGGGCAGTAGACACCATAGGCCAACCTGAGAAATCTTCACTCTGTCAGGCTAAACCTTGACATTGACACCAATGTCAAGGTTTAGCGTAAGCTAAGCCTATGACGACTGAATTTCTGACCATCAAAGAACTCACTGATGCGGTAGGCGGAGGCGTCACCCCTCGCATGGTGCGGCACTATCACACCCTGGGGTTACTGCCTCCCGTTCCCCGCTCAGAGAGCAACTACCGACTTTACACCCAGCGGGATATACAGCGATTACAGCGAGTGATAGCGCTTAAACAGCAGGGCTTTCAGCTCTCTCACATTGGGCAAATTCTAGAGAGTGACTCTGAAGCCACCGCAGACGCGAGCCTAATGACCCAGCTACAGCAGCAGTATCAGGCTGTGATGCAGCAGATTGCCCGCCTGCGCCATACCGCTTCGGCCCTGGAGGGGCTGCTGGGGCGCGATCTAGATTGTCAACGCACCCAGGCTCAAGCTCTGGCTCAGCTCAAGCAGCTCGATGTAGACACCCAGGCGGGTCTAAGCCAGATCGATCAGCTCTGGGCTAGCCTCGATGCCGAAACCACCGCCCACCCCGAAGCCTTTCAGGAATCGCTTCAGCGCCTGCTGCCTAACCTCTCGCACTATTCTGAAATTACCCAGCATTTGATCCAACAGCTGGTGCTGGCCTGCGGTGATGTGAGCTTAGTTAACCTCATCCAAATTAGTGGCGATGCGATCGCCGCAGCACGCACCGCTCTCAGCAGTGGGTGTGAGATCATTACCGATGTGCCTGTGGTAGCCACGGCGATTGATCAAACTCGGCTAGCCGCTTTGGGCTGTCCGGTTACAACCTTGATTGACGATCCTCACATTACCGCCGCCAACGAGGCTGAACAGGCTTTTTGGCTCCAGAAACGCTGGCAGCAACCATTACATGACTGTCTATCCGGTAGTGTGCTGGTCATTGGCTATGCCCCTTCAGTGCTGCTCACCGTCTGTCAGTTAATAGAGCAACAGCGTTTTCAACCGGCTCTGGTAATTGGTATGCCTATTGGCTTTAATCACGCCCCTGCTGCCAAGCGGCGACTGATGGCAACATCCATCCCTTACATTACGATTCAAGGAAGCCTTGGCGGCGGGCTCTTGGCTGCTGTAACTTTGAACGCCTTAATCGAAACACTGCTTGAGAAGCCAGATTGCCACTGCTATCTGACTCGGCCCTAAAAGCTATAGATAGCCCTAAGCAACGATACTTCGTTTAGTTTTAGTACTCATGCTTAGAGCGTCTACAACAGATAAAGGGGCATAGGACAGATCCTGATCGCTACTGCTGCGTAAACGCGTTTAACTGCTGTAGGCTTACTCAGTAGAGCTTGGCTTCTCTGCTGCATTCAAGATTTACCATGGGAAACCGCTCGGCTCGGTTTTACACGCTGCTCTCCATCGGGGCTGCTGTTTTAACAATTTTGCTGAAAACAACGGCCTACCTGCTGACTGGTTCGGTGGGACTACTGTCTGATGCTGCTGAATCGGTGGTGAACCTGGTGGCTGCGATCGTCGCGACCTGGGCCGTGACGTTTGCGGCTAAACCGCCGGATGAAGACCATGCCTTTGGGCATTTCAAGGCGGAATATTTTTCTAGCGGCGTCGAGAGTGTGTTGATTTTGGTGGCGGCGGGCAGCATTGCCTTTGCTGCCTGGGGTCGGCTGTTTGACCCGCAACCCCTAGAGCAGGTGGGCATTGGCTTAGCCCTATCGCTGGCGGCAACGGCGATCAATGGGACGTTGGCTATCGTTATGCTGCGGGCCAGTCGGCGGCTGCGCTCTATTACTCTGCGGGCAGATGCACACCATCTACTGACCGATGTCTGGACATCGGTAGGGGTCGTGGTGGGGGTAATTCTGATTCCCACTACGGGTTGGCTAATTCTTGACCCGATTATTGCCTTGGTTGTCGCGGCAAATATTGTTTGGGCGGGGCTGAGATTGCTGCGCGAAACGGGAATGGGTCTTTTAGATACGGCCTTACCGGCTGAGGAGCGTCAAATTGTTGCCGATACTTTGCAGCCTTTTGAGGCTGAGGGAATTCAATTTCATGCATTAAGAACTCGGGTGGCTGGTGCCCGGCGGTTTGTCTCGGTACATGTGTTGGTGCCAGGTAGTTGGACGGTCAAACAGGGACATGACCTCTGTGAAGTAATTGAGCTGGCGATCGCCCGCTCTCTACCCGGCACATTTATATTCACCCATCTAGAACCTTCAGAAGACCCGGTTTCGTGGGCAGACCAGTCCTTGGAACGTTAACCACTTGAGGTTTAACCGACCACGCTAGCCTGCCTAAAACTGTTTTCATCACCCCTCTTCCGCATTCAAACAACTATGGAAGAGGACTTTTAACTTTTACTTATTTTGCTTCATCAACCATCTGGATAGTTCTTTCTTCAACCTCTTCAGCAATTCGAGTTAATTCCGGATCCTGAGACAGAGCTGCAAGCATTTGGGCAGGCTTGATCAAACCGATCTTCGTTGTACCTTTTTCGGTAAAGACCGAGATCCGACAGGGTAATGCCATATTCAGTCGCATATCCGTTGCCATGACGGCGGCGGCTTGCTGCGGATTGCAAACCTCAAACACCTTGCACTGCGCTTCAAACTCAATGCCTTTACCACGCAGTGTTGCCCCCAAGTCGTGAATATGGAGAACGCCAAAGCCATGATGCTTAACGGCCAATTCAAGATCGGTGGCGGCCTGTTCAAAGGGTTTTGTCGTTTCGACTATGTAGTACATGAATACTTGCTTGGGGGTGAGAGTGAACATTTTTGCCTACAGATCGTAGTGAAGTCACCGTGACTCGATAACCTTCAAAAGAGGGATTACGTCACTCATCTAGGTGCGCGGCGACTTCCCGGTAGAGGGACATGATGTGATCGTCAGCCAGGCCATAGTAGACGTTGCGGCCTTGGCGACGGTAGGTGACTAGACGCTGCGATCGCAGCACCCGCAGTTGGTGCGACACCGCCGATTCACCCATTTTCACCGCAGCGGCCAGATCGCACACACAGAGTTCTTGCTGAGCTAGAGCCGACAGTAGCTTGAGCCGGTGGGGGTCAGAGAGGGCGCTAAAAAGCTCCGCCATCCGCTGGGCCTTTGCGGTGCTGAGCACCTCGGGCTGAACCTGGCGAACGTTGTCTAAATGCACCAGCGACTCGTCACAACTGACGTCACAACTGGGGGCATCAACGGCTTGAATTGTAGAGTTCTCTGTAGAGCGAGAATGAGCCATCGATTAGGTTTCCTGGCTTTTTCTCTATGATACTGAGAATCGTTACCACTGAACATCTGTTCAGAGGATTGAGGGCGTTGACCTCACGGGGTTTGCTCACTCCCCTGCTGCACCTGCTGCATGAAGTACAGGGTTTGCTGATAGCCTTGGCGATCGCCCTGGGCCTGAAACAGCGCCGCCGCCTGGCGCAAGTCGGCCATGGCGGCTTGGGAGTCGCCGAGCTGGTACTGCAAGATACCGCGATTGCCGTAGGCTTCAGCTAGCTCAGGGTTGAGGCGGAGCGCGGTATTGAAATCTGAGAGGGCGGCTTCGCCATTGCCCAGCTCGGTATAAATTTTGCCTCGGTTGTAGTAAGCATCGGCGTTGTCGGGGGCCAGGGCAATTGCGGCGTCTAGGTCGCTGAGGGCCTGGGGTAAGTTGCCGGTGGCGGCCAAGACAAGGCCGCGATCTAGATAGGGCTGGACAACATCAGGGGCTAGCGCAATGGCCTGGGTCAGATCGGCGATCGCCGCCTCGGCATTGGTCATGTGAGCGTGGGCTTCTCCCCGGTTGTACAGGGTTTCTGGATGGTCGGGGCGAAGCTGAAGCGCTCTGGAAAAGTCAGCGATGGCGAGCTGATAATCGCCCAGGTCGTGGTAGGCAATGCCGCGATGGAAATAGGCATCAGCACTGCTGGCATCGGCTTGAATCGCCTGGCTGTAGGTGGCGATCGCTGCCTCTAGCTGCCCCTGCTCCGCCTGCTGGCGGCCTTGATTCAGGAGATTGACGGCAACTTGCTCTACCGCGTGGGCAGGCCTTATCCCCACAGCACTTCCAGGGGCTACCACAACGGCCATTCCTAGAGCGATCGCTAACATTCTTTGGATCTGCATGGCTTCTCTCCTAACCGCACGACTGAGCTATGGGTCTTAACCGTGAGCCTGTACCGTAAGGCCCAGGCACGACTGCAAACCAGCGCCTTGTGACGCTTTACAAGCTGAGCTAACCCCATGAATCCGAGCCCCCATGAATCCGAGCCTATGGCGTTTCTGAGGCGAACCTTCACGCTTGGGGTAGAGCCTGCCTCCTACAGTGTAGCGACCGTTTTGAGGATGAGATTTTCTCTGAAACAAGATGAAAGGGGCGATCGTGATGCCGTAAAATCAGGCAAAATCAAAGGCTGACCCAGCGCACTGTGAGATGCTGCATGAAACAATACCGACCTCTGGTGAGCCTAATCGGCATGGTAGGTGGGCTACTGCTGGCGCTTCCAGTCGAAGCCGCTCAGTTTAGAACCTGGCGCTTTGACCCTCAGCAAAACCGGCTAGAGTTTTCGACCGATGCCGCCGTGCAGCCCAGGGCGCAGCTTCTCTTTAACCCCACCCGCATTGTGGTGGACTTGCCCGGCACCACCCTAGAGCAGCGGACGATTAACCAGGCCGTTGGCGGCGCTGTTAAAGCTATTCGCATTGGGCAGGTTGATGCTCAAACTACCCGGCTGGTTATTGAGCTAGCCCCTGGCTACACCCTTAACCCAGACCAGGTCGTGGTACGGGGGGAAACGCCACAGCAGTGGGTAGTGCAACTGCCCCCGCCCCAAGGTGTAACGCCTCCTCAGGCTACCCCCAGCCAAGTCAATGCCACCCCAGTCGCTGGAGCCGCTACCCAGGTTGAAGGCATACGCACTACCCCCGATGGCTTTTTCATCCGCACCTCTGGGGCAAGCCCAAGGTTGACGGTCGTGCGCAGCAGTGGCACTCAGGTAGTGCTTCAGCTCGAAAATGCTGCCGTGGCGGCAGCCCTAACCGGGCAAACTCTACCCGCCAATCAGTTTGGGGTCACCGCTTGGGATATTCAGCCGGTGAGCGCAGCGGTGCCGACTCTGCAAATTACCCTCACGGTGCCCGCCAACAGTGCCGAATGGCAAGCCTCGGTGAGCAACGGCAGCGGCATTGTGATTTTGCCGCCCAGGGGAGTCGCGATCGCCGCTGTCCCAGCCAGCCCAGTCGCGGCATCGGCTCAGGCACCCGCAGCTGTGTCGCCCCCCATTGCCGTACAACCGCCGTCTCAAGCTCCGGTGGTGCCCCCCCAGCCTGAGCCCATGATACCGGCTACCCCAGCGGTGCCCCCACCGAGTAGCGGCATTCCCAAGCAGGCGGTCACCATTGTGATCGACCCAGGCCATGGCGGGCGAGATCCGGGGGCGATCGGCGTGGGTGGCCTGCGCGAAAAAGATGTGGTCTCGGCGATTGCCTACGAAGTCGCCAGAATTTTAGAACAAAGCGGTGCGCAGGTGGTTCTGACTCGCTCCGACGATCGGGAGATGGACTTAGCCCCTCGGGTGCAAATTGCCGAGCGGGCCAATGCCGATCTCTTTGTCAGCATTCACGCCAACTCCATCAGCCTGAGTAGGCCCGAGGTAAACGGGCTTGAGACCTACTACCACAGCTCAGGGAATCGTCTCGCCCAGGTGATTCATCAATCTATTTTGCGTCTGGTGACCATGCCCGATCGCGGGGTGCGCCAGGCTCGTTTTCATGTTCTCGTAAACACCTCTATGCCATCGGTTTTAGTCGAGACCGGGTTTGTCACTGGGGCTCAAGATGCCCGTAATTTCAACGACCCGGCCTGGCGCAGCCGCATGGCTCAGGGCATTGCCGCAGGCATTTTGCAGTACGCCCAGCGATCGCTCTAGCTCTCAACTCTCCCTGCTGCGGGGCAAACCATCGCCAGGGCGAGAGCGCAGCAGCAGATGGGCCACCAGCGCCATAATCGGCAGCTCTAGCAGCGGGCCGATTACCAGGGTTAGGGCAATCAAAGGGCGATCGCCAAAGGCTGCTGCTGCCACCGCCAGCGCCACCGGAGAATTCCGCGCTAGGGTCGTGCAAGTCAGGCAAACTACCTCTGGATACGCCAGCCGCAACCGCCGCCCCAGCCATTGAGCCAGCACGAAGTTAATCACAAAAAACGAACCAATAGGCAGCAGCAACCACAGCAGCAGATCTAGACGCTGAAGTAACGCCTCGCCTTCGGCGGCAAAGATAGCCACAACGGCCAAGTTCAAACAGAGGAGCTGTACCATCGCCACCTGCGGCAGCTTTTGGTGGGGCCTGGTTGGCCCCCTTAGCCAGCTTATGCCGTAGCGAGACAGCAGCGCCAATGCCAGCGGAATCAGCAGAACGGTGGCTATTTTGCCCGCCAATACCCCAAGATCGAGTGAGACCAGCGCCTGGGCAAATAGGGCCAGATAGACGGGCAACAGCACCATCTGCAAGACAAAGTTCAGCGGTAGTAGAGCCGTCGCGAGGCTGACATTGCCCTTGGCAATGCCGGTAAACACCAGATACCAATCAGTACAAGGGGTCACCATCAACATCAGCAGGCCCACCCGCAAATCGGGCGCATCTCGCAGAAACAGCGCCCCCAAACCCCAAGCCAGCAGGGGTGTCCAAACAAAGTTGACCGCCAGGCTGGCAAGGGTCACACGGTAGTTGCCAAAAGCTCTACCCAGGTGCCGCAGCGGAATTGGCAGAAACGCCGCGTACAGCATCCCCATCAACAGCGGTGTAATGAGATGGTCTGCCAGGGCAGCAACGTCGCCAATCTGCGCCAGACCTAGCCCCAGTAGCACCGAAAGCAGAATTAGCAGGGGCTGCGATCGCTCAAACCAGGTCATGGTTAGGGTATCTGTGGTTGCAATTTTGCGGTCGATTAGTGATTATGCCGCAGTGACTCCTGCATTTCTCCCGTGGGGTCATCGCAACACTCAGACCAAACTATCTCATCTACAGGAGTCTCACCATAACGCGTAAGATTCCCCATAGCAAAGAAACCTGTATACCTCATTATCATGAGCCTTGTAATATTCTCAGCGACTCTCTTCCAGAAAGGTTAGCAACTATGTACTTCACCATGAATCTGGGACAGTATTAGTTATCCTTCGCTCTGGTTAAATCTCGAACGATTGGATCTGAATGTTATGACCTTACAGGCTGAATTTGACGCCTGGCAAACCAAATGGTGAGCGGAGGCACTAGAAACCACATTGACAATGGCACTAACCCAGTGCCTAAAATCGGAATTGTTGGCATGGACTCGGCATAAGTCCACCGATTGAGGGGGCCAGTAGCCAAGGCTTCGGCAACAACGGTGATAACCACTCCTACGAGGATAAAAACACCCATTTGGCTACGGTTTGGGTAACGTAACCATTGACGAGACTTCGATAGAGCTGCAACGGCCCAAAATGCAATCAATATAATTACGACATCTCCGACTGTAGCGAGGGTGCAATTTCTGACTATATCGAAGTGGGAGTATCCAGCCGGAATTTGGTAAAACCGCATTTGCTGAATTTCCCAAAAGAAAGACAGCAGATAAGAGAATATGGCAATATTGACCTCGGGTAAATTTAGCCAATTCGAGGGACTATAATAGTTCATGGCTTTAAGCTTATTTGTAATAAATTAGGCTTGATCGGACAGTTTCTCAAATAGCCTCTAGACAATTCAGAGCCAGGCCCACTTCTTCAATCAGGCTGCAAATTTTAACGTCGGATGGCTTGTCTAGAGGACGGGCGGCCCAGCTCGTGCGGTAGGTTTCTAGCATGGTTTTACGGGCGGTGGCCTGCTGAATTTCTTGCTCCAGGGTCGCAATTTTGCAGTCGATTAGCGTTTTAACCAGGGTGCAGACCGGCTCCCCCTGCTTGCGAACATCAAACACCTGCTGAATTTCTGCCAGGGAAAACTGCAATGTCTGGGCCTGCTTAATGAATAGCAGACGAGTAACGGCTTCGTCATCGTAATAGCGATAGCCATTCTCAGCTTTGCTCACCGATTCTAGTAGGTGCAGCGACTCGTAGTAGCGAATGGTGGCTACCGTCACGTGGGCCTGTTTGGCCAGCTCGCCTATTTTGAGGAGTTTCTTCATTGTCTGAGCAGGCCATCCTTTTAGAAAAAGACCGATTGGGGATGCGCGACCATTGTCGCTAGAGCTAGCTTAGTGCAAGTTTGGGGGGTTGACTCTCAAGCCAACCTCAGGGTTTACCTTATGGAAAGTCTCGTCAAGAGGCCGTTTGATTCACCATTCTTACCAAAGAGGTCAATTCCGATGCTCAAAGTTCCTCAGATTAAGAGGCTCTCCCTGGCGGCTGTTTCTGCCCTTGTTCTGACCGCTGCCGTGGCTGGCGTTGCTGCTGCCGCCCCCTGCCTGTTC
>PYGV01000205.1 GCA_003022385.1 filamentous cyanobacterium CCP3
GCGGTAGGCCCTGCCTGGACTAGATAGTCGGAGTGGGAAATAGTGCCGCTGCCAATCGCAGGGCGAAAGCCAATATTCGCTATGGCCCGAGTTGGCACCCTAAGTACCTGGGTGTTCCGCTCCATCAATTGCAGGCGAACTGCAAATCCAGGTTCTCTGGCTGATGCTTCATCCAGGGTAATTGCTCCCGCTGGTGGGTCTAGGTGGGTGATTACTCCGGCGATGGGGTAGCGCTGTAGGGCCTGGTAAACGAATACGGCAATATCGGCCCGAGAGGCCGACTGCATAGGCCTAAATTGATTCGCGTTTGGCCCCTTGATGCGGATGCCATTGTAGGTAGCACGGCTGACCTGATCTCGGGCCCAACTGGGAATTTGGGCCGCATCACTATAGAGACTACCTGGGTCGGTGCTGCCTGCTAACTGCAATCCACTGGCCAGGGCGACTACTGCTTCCACCCGGCTAATGTTACCTTCGGGGCGAAATGTACCGTCTGGATAGCCTGCAATAAATCCAAGCACTACCGCTCTGCGGATAGCCTCGCTAGCCCAATAGTTGCTGGGCACATCTGAAAAGTTTCGCGCAGGTTGGGTGGAGTCGCGATTGCGAAAGGCCTGGTTTACCATGGCTGCAAACTCAGCTCGCGTGACGGGTGCGTTGGGTTTAAATCTCCCATCGGGAAAACCACTGATAATATTGCGGCTATCCAGGGCGTTGATTTCTGTCTCGGCCCAATGGCCATGGGTATCTGAAAAGGCTTTGGGTTGAGCCGTGGCTTCAGCTTCAGGAATATCAGGTACAGCGGACAGTAGCCTCAGCGGCACAACCGCACCGCAGGCTACGAACCCACCGATTGCAATGGTAAGGGAAAATAATCGCCAGCGCATAACAACACCCTTGATGAAAGATTTTCAGAGTTATGCTCCCGGTTTAAAGAGCTATGTGAGCGATCAATTGCGAAGCGCTCGTTGCGTTCCTTTGCGATCGATAATGTTTTGTCTTTCTCTACAATTGTTGGCTGCGCAACGGCGGTTCTACTATTACCCGCTTGGGTAAATTATTGCCAGAGTTCTATGGTTCAGGCTGTAACGCTTTGCTGCGACTTGACCAGTCGTAATATGTACAGAGCCAAGTAGGTGCGACGTCGTGGCTCCTAATCGAGCGTTGCAAACGGGCACCTTTAGCTGAATTAGAGACCGATATAGCTGGGTCTACGATCGCTTGCCGATTAGCTGGTCGCGCAGGGTTTTGATGCGATCGCGGTACTTGGCCGCCTCCTCAAAGTCGAGGTTTTTAGCGGCTTCTTTCATCTGCTTTTCGAGCTGGCCGATAAATTCTGGAATGTCTTCCAGGGGCAGCTCGTCTTTGTGCTCGTAGACCTCCTCTAGCTCGTGGGCGTTGAGGCGCCGCGACACTTCTAAGAACGACAGAATCGAGTTGCTATTGCGGCGAATGATCGAGGTGGGCGTGATGCCGTTGGCCTCGTTGTAGGCGGTCTGGATGGCGCGGCGGCGCTCGGTTTCGCTGATCGCCTTGGCCATGCTGTCGGTGAGATTGTCGGCGTAGAGAATGGCTTGACCCTGGACGTGGCGGGCGGCGCGACCAATGGTTTGAATCAGCGATCGCTCTGCTCTGAGGAATCCCTCTTTGTCGGCATCCAAAATTGCTACCAGGGAGACCTCCGGCAGATCCAGCCCCTCTCGCAGCAGGTTGACCCCCACCAGCACGTCGTACAGCCCCTCCCGCAGGTCCTGAATAATTTCAATCCGCTCGATCGAGTGAATCTCGGAGTGCAGGTAGCGCACCCGCACCCCGTGCTCCTCAAAGTATTCGGTCAAATCTTCGGCCATGCGCTTGGTCAGGGTGGTGATCAGCACCCGCTCCTGTTTGACGGCCCGCTCGCGCACTTCGCCCAGCAGGTCGTCGATTTGGCCCTCGGTGGGGCGCACAAAGATCTCGGGGTCGAGCACCCCGGTGGGGCGAATGATCTGCTCGACCACCTTGCCGCCCGAGATTTCCATCTCCCAGTTGCCGGGGGTGGCCGAGACAAAGACGCACTGGTTCACCTTGTCCCAAAACTCTTCGGCCTTCAGGGGGCGGTTGTCGGCGGCGCTGGGCAGCCGAAATCCGTGGTCGATCAGCACCATTTTGCGGCTGCGATCGCCGTTGTACATGCCGTGTATCTGCGGAATGGTGACGTGGGACTCGTCGATGACCAAGAGCCAGTCCTTGGGGAAATAGTCGAGCAAACACTCCGGCGGCGACCCCGCCTGGCGACCGGCCAGGTGGCGGGCGTAGTTTTCCACCCCGTTGCAGTAGCCCACCTCGCGAATCATCTCCAGGTCGTAGCGGGTGCGCTGCTCTAGGCGCTGGGCCTCCAGCAGTTTGCCCTCTTTTTCGAGTTCTTCCAGGCGCTCCTTCAGCTCATCCTGGATGGCCTGGCAGGCCTCTTCAATGCGATCGTCGGGGGTGACAAAGTGCTTGGCTGGGTAAATGCTGACCCCATCCATGCTCTGCAGCGTCGCTCCGGTAATCGGGTCGACGTAGCGCACGGCGTCGATCTCGTCGCCAAAGAACTCGACTCGAATGATGCGGTCTTCGTAGGCGGGGCCGATCTCCAGCACGTCGCCCTTGACTCGAAACTTGCCCCGGCCCAGGTCTAGATCGTTGCGGGCGTACTGAATCGAGGCCAGATCGCGCAGCACCTGGCGCTGGTTCACCTCCATGCCCACGTGCAGCGGAATCGAGGCTTTCAGGTACTCGGATGGAATGCCCAGACCGTAGATACAGCTGATCGAAGCGACCACAATCACGTCGCGGCGCTCGAACAGGGAGCGGGTGGCCGAGTGCCGCAGCATGTCGATCTCGTCGTTGATCGAGGCGGTTTTGGCGATGTAGGTGTCGGTGGTGGGAATGTAGGCCTCGGGCTGGTAGTAGTCATAATAGCTAATGAAGTATTCGACGGCGTTGTCGGGGAAGAACTCGCGCAGTTCGTTGCACAGCTGCGCCGCCAGGGTCTTGTTGTGGGCCAGCACCAGGGTGGGCTTGCCAATATTGTTGACAACGCGAGCGATGGTGTGGGTTTTGCCCGTGCCCGTGGCCCCCAGCAGGGTCTGGTACTTGGTGTTGTCTTGCAGAAATTTGGTCAGGCCCGCGATCGCCTTTGGCTGGTCTCCCGTGGGTTCAAAGGGAGCCTGAATGTTGAAGTCGCCCATAGATCAACCAGAGGTACAAAGACACTACTACGCTTATTTAATAATGACTGATTTTGCCTCAGATGGTGGTTACGTCTATTACTCAATTGGGCCGTCTGGGTCGGCATCAAAGATCACGTCCTGCTGCGGTTTGCTAGCCAGCTGCAAGCGGTTGATGCCACCATGACGGCCCAGCTAATGCCCGATGTCATCACTCACATTGTCAACCTGATTCCAGAGCCGCGGCTGTTGGAGGGCTCTCCGTTTACCAATAGCCAACACTATCGCGAGCGGCCTGTGTAGAGATCCATCGGCTGTGATCGAACACCTGCTGGCGACCATGGTGCGTCCGCTCCCTTGTCCCCTAGGGAAACGGGTAAAGAGTTGACTCTGGCATACCCCTTTTTGCCGTGGCGCTCGAGTTTTCGCCAATGACGACTGCCGATGGTCTGAGCGCAATATATCGGTACCAGGGCGTAGAAAGACCAGTTAAATACTGATTAGGATATTTATCGCACCGATAGCTGGGGCAGGTAGTATAGAACTTTTGGGGTAGAGCAATGGCACTCTTCTTCTACACCGGACGAAAGAGCGTCCGCAGTGCACCCACACGTCATAGTTGAGACGCGAACGGTGGCAGAAAAGCCGGTAGGGTTTAACGCTTTGAATGCGCTTATTCAGCGAGTGACTGCGATGTTCAAGCCGCCCCTTTCAGCTCAGTCTAATCGTGGCTTGCTTTCGCTGAAGTGGTATTTGATTTTGCTGGTCGTGGGAACGCTTCTGCCGGTGGGGGCGTTTGCGGGGGCTGTTGTGGTTGGGCTGGCGCAGCAGCAGCAGGGGGTAGCTGAGCGGCGCATGCTGCGAGAGGCTCGCAACTTAGCCTCAACGGTAGAGCGCGAGTTTTCAAATACAACTCGCACCCTTCAAGCTCTGGCGGCCTCTGAGCATCTTGACAAGGGAGACCTGGAGAGCTTCTATAGCGACACCAAGCGAGTGGCGGCAACGCAGTCTACCTGGCTAACCGTTTTGCTGCTGTCGCCTGATGGTCAGCAGCTGTTGAACAGTCAGCAGCCCTTAGGCCCAACGCTGCCCCTGGACAACGAACCCGCCAGCCTGAAAAAATTAGTCGCAACGCGCCAGCCCATCGTTGGCAATCTGAGTCAGGGGCGAACGGGCAAAAACTTTGCGTTCCCGGTTCGGGTTCCGGTCATTCAAAACGGCAGCTTGCGCTACGCCCTAACCGCCGTGATTACCCCTGAGACGCTGGCCACTGTGGTTGAGGGGCAGCAGCCGGTGGAGGGCGAATGGACGCGCACCATTGTCGATGGTCAGGGCGTAGTGGTGACGCGCACCCTCAGCCCTCAGCGGTTTGTGGGGCAGCGGGGCACGCCGTCTTTTCTAAAGCGAATTAACGCCGCCAGCGAGGGCGTCTATCCCGATCGCACGCTGGAAGGGGTAGAGGTCTATGTCGCCTTTAGCCGCATTGGCAAGACCTCCTGGACGGCGGCGGTCACGGTGCCCGTCAACGATATTCAAGGTCCGGCCCGCCGAGCCATGGGGCTGGTGGTAAGTTCGGGGCTGGCGCTGCTGCTGCTCAGCGGCACGGGGGCTTTTTTGCTGTCGCGGCAGCTCTCGCGCAGCATTGCCTCGGCGGCCCAGGCGGCAGAGGCACTGGCCAACAACGAGTATCCGCAGATGCGATCGCTGTCGATCAAAGAACTCGTGCTGCTGGGGCGATCGCTAGAGCTAGCGGCTGAGCTACTGTCGCAGCGCGATCGCGAGCGGACCGAACACCTGCACCAGGCTGAGGTGGCCCGCGAGGAGGCCGAGCACGCCAACCGCATCAAAGATGAGTTTTTAGCCGTGTTGTCCCACGAGCTGCGCACGCCGCTCAACCCCATTTTGGGCTGGGCCAGCCTGCTGCGCAGCGGCAATCTCAGCCCCGAAAAAACGGCCTTTGCCCTAGAAACTATCGAGCGCAACGCCAAACTGCAAACCCAGCTAATTGAAGATCTGCTGGATGTGACCCGCATTATGCAGGGCAAAGTGAGGCTGACCCTGGCCTCCGTTGACCTGGTGGGCATTGTTGCCGCCGCCCTGGAGACGGTGCGGCTGACCGCAGAGGCCAAATCTATCGATTTGCGATTTACGAACTTAGACTTTGGATGGGAGGAAAGCAAGAATCCAAAATCTGAAATCCAAAATCCAAAATTGCAGGTGTGGGGCGACGCCACCCGCCTGCAGCAGGTGGTATGGAATTTGCTCAGCAATGCGGTCAAGTTTACCGACCAGGGCGGGCAGGTCATGGTGACGGTGTCGCAGGTGGGGACGCAGGCCCAGGTGCAGGTGAGCGACACCGGCAAAGGCATTCACCCCGCGTTTTTGCCCCACGTGTTTGACTACTTTCGTCAGGAAGACGGTACCACCACCCGCAAGTTTGGCGGTCTGGGGTTGGGCCTGGCGATCGTACAAAACCTGGTCGAGCGGCATGGCGGCACGGTCACTGCGGCCAGCCTCGGCGAGGGTCAGGGTGCCACCTTTACGGTGCGTCTGCCCCTGCAGCAGTAGGGCTATAGCCGCCGCTGCGCTGTGCCTTCTATCTTCTGGTAGATTGGATCGCCCTAGCAGACGCTATAGAGTCTGAGTTGGCATTGGGTGCGATCGCCTCTGTGTCCTCGGATTGGCTGGCGGCAGTCAGGGGTTCTTAGCTAAGTATGGGGTCAAGTATGGGAGCCTAGGCAGCTAACTCTTTTTTATGGCTAACTCTGATTCCCACCGTGCTCCAAACCCGGCTTCGGCGGCGGACCTGCCCCAGGCTCGCACTATCTTGATCATCGGTCCCGATGCGGAGCGGGCCAATGTCTATCGGCACCTGCTGCAGTTGGTGCATGGGGCGGGCGATCGCATTTTGACCGAGCGCTGTGACGGCCCCATTGTAGACCTGTGCCAGCGTCAGGGGGTCGATGGCGTCATTCTAGAGACCCATGCCCCCGATCGCTGCGACCTGGAACTGCTCGATCGGCTCCGAGCGCTGGCCGCTCGGGGCCTGCCCACCATTGTGATTGGCGACAACGATGCCAACCTGGCCAAACGGGCGCTGCGGGCGGGGGCAACCGACTACTTAGTACGCGAGCAGGTGACCGCCGACACGCTGGCGATCGCCCTACAGACGGCCATACCGCTGAACGATAACTGCGTTGGCCTGCGGCAGCAGCTCCAGGCCGCAGAGGTGGCTCTAGACAACAGCCTCGATGAGCTTGACCGGCGATCGCGCATCTTTGAAGCGGTACTCTCCACCATCATCGACTTTGTCTACCTGTTTGACCGCCAGGGCCGCTTTGTGTTTGTCAACCAGCCCCTGCTCGACCTGTGGGGCCTGACGCTGGCCCAGGTCGTGGGCAAAAACTTCTTCGACCTCAACTATCCTAAGGCGCTGGCGGCCAGGCTGCATCAGCAGATTGAGCAGGTGTTGACCACCGCTCAGCCGGTTAGAGATGAAGCGGCCTATACCAGCCTGACCGGAGTCAGCGGCATTTACGAATACATCTTTACCCCGCTGCTGGGGGCCGACGGGGCAGTCACCTCCGTCGCTGGCTCAACCCGCGACATTACCCACCGCAAGCTGGCCGAAGCGGCCCTGCGCGAATCAGAAGAAAAGTACCGCACGCTGTTTGCCTCGATTGATCAGGGCTATTTTTTAGTCGATGTCATTTTCGATGAAGCCGATCGGGCGGTGGATATTATTTGCTTAGAAACCAACGCAGCGGCGATCGAAATCGTCGGCGAAGACTTTACCGGGCGGCAGCTCAGCCAGGTTAGCCTTACCCAGGGGCCGCGCTGGCACGACATCTTTGGGCAGGTGGTGCGCACGGGCAAAGGCGAGCGGTTAGAAGAATACGTCGAGCTGAATCAAAAATGGTACGACTTCTATATTTCTAAAGTTGGCGACGAAAACAGCCGCCGGGTGGCGGTGATCTTTCAAAACGTGACCCGGCGCAAACGCCGCGAAGCCAATGCCGCTTTTTTGAGCGATATTGCGGGCGATTTTGCTCAGCTGTCGGCGGCAGATGAAATCATGCAGACCGTCGGGGCCAAAATTGGCGCTTACTTAAACCTGTCTATCTGTGCCTTTGCCGAAATCGATGCCGTCGGGCAAAACGCAGTCATTAACTACGCCTGGCATCGACCAGAGGCGCACAACGTCATCAACGTCTTACCCCTCTCGGAGTTTGTTACCGACGAGTTTTTGCGGGCGGTTCGCAATCAGGAAACGATTGTGGTCGGCAATACGCAGACCGACCCGCGCACGGTAGCCGAAAAGTATGCCGCCCTCAATATTCACGCGTTTGTGAGCGTGCCTTTCTATAAAGATGGGGAGTGGAAATTTCTGCTCAACATCTACGACTCCTACCCTCGCCACTGGCACTCTGACGAAATTCGCCTGGTTCAGGAATTGTCAAACCAGATCTTTCCGCGCCTGGAGCGAGTTCAAGCCGAAGCGGCGCTGCAGGAAAGCGAAGAACGGTTTCGGCTGTCGACCTATGCTGTAGATGGCGTAGTCTACGACTGGAATCTACAGACGGGGCAGGTCTATCGCTCAGAGGGCCTCTATCGCTTAATTAACCTCCATCCTGAAGATGTTCCGTCAAACAGCGACTGGTGGGCAACGCGCATTCACCCTGAGGATTTGCCCGATATTGATGCAAAGGTAGCCTCTATTCTTGACGGCAGCGGCCATCGCTACGAGTTTGAGTATCGTCTGCGCCACGCCAATGGCTACTGGATCGACGTCTGGGATCGCGGCTACCTGATTCACAATTCGCAGGGTAAGGTAGTGCGGGTGGTGGGCTCGACCACCGACATCACCAGTCGCAAGCAGGCCGAGCAGGAGCGCGAACAGCTGCTGGCCCGTGAGCGCACCGCCCGCGAGCAGGCCGAAGCCGCCAACCGCATCAAAGACGAGTTTTTGGCCGTGGTGTCGCACGAGCTCAGGTCGCCCCTCAACCCCATTTTGGGCTGGTCGAAGCTGCTGCGCACTCGCCAACTCGACGATCAAAAGCGAGATTACGCCCTGGAAGTGATTGAGCGCAACGCTCTAATTCAGGCGCAGCTGATCAACGATCTGCTCGATGTGTCCCGCATTTTGCGCGGCAAGCTGAGCCTGAACAAGACCGTCGTCGATCTGGGGCTGACCATTCAAGCCGCCTTGGAAACCGTGCAGCTAGCCGTAGAGGCCAGATCGATTCAGATCTGCACCCAGCTCGATCCAACCTTGAGGCTGGTGTCGGGCGATGCCGACCGACTACAGCAGGTGGTGTGGAACCTGCTGTCGAATGCGGTTAAATTCACCCCTGAAGGCGGTCGGGTTGAGGTACGGCTTGAATACCATGACCCCCATGCCCAGATTACGATTACCGATACGGGCAGGGGCATTGACCCCAGCTTTTTGCCCCACGTGTTCGATCGCTTTCGCCAAGAAGACGCCACCACCACCCGCCAGTTTGGCGGCCTGGGGCTGGGGCTGGCCCTGGTGCGCTACCTGGTTGAGCTGCACGGCGGTCAGGTGAAGGCCGCCAGCCCCGGCGAGGGCCAGGGGGCCACCTTTACGGTGCGACTGCCGCTGCTGCCGCTGCATCAGGCCGCCACACTCCAGCCTCCGCCCGCTAAGCCCTCAATCGATTTGAACGGTACCCAAATTTTGGTGGTCGATGACGACAGCACCACCCGCGAGTTTATCGCCTTTTTTCTGGAGCTACAGGGGGCCGATGTAATCTCCGCTGCCGGCGCTGGCGAAGCGATCGCGGCGCTGACCCGGTTTAGGCCAGACATTATGCTCAGCGATATCGGCATGCCTGAGATGGATGGCTACATGCTGATGCGCCAGGTCAGGTCGCTCTCGCTGGAGCAGGGCGGGCAGGTGCCTGCGATCGCGCTGACCGCCTACGCTGGCGAGATTGACCACCAGCAGGCCCTGGCGGCTGGGTTTCAAAAGCACATTACCAAGCCCGTTGAGCCAGACCAGCTGGTTGAGGCGATCGCCGCCCTGGTTCAGTCCAATTCTTAGCCCTCGGCCTTGAGCAGGGCCTCAAAGCGGTGGTGGGCCTCAAAACTGCCCACCACCAGCAGGCGATCGCCCGCCGCTAGCTGCATTTCTCCGGTGGGGTAGCGGTGCAGGTGTTTGTGGCGCTCCACCGCCATGACGGTGGCCCCGGTCAGGCGGCGAATGTTGGCCTCAGCCAGGTTAGCGCCCGCCAGGGGCGAGTCAGGCGGTAGCTCATACCAGTGCCGCTGTAGCCCCTCAATCGCCGTCTCCAGGGCAGTTGCGCCCCAGTACTCTGAGCGCTCGGGCAAAATATCGCGGTAGCGCCCGGTGCGGTAGCGGTTGACCACCTGCTGCACCTCAAAGGTCGAGTCGCCCAGATTGAGCAGCAGGTGAGCGCCCATCTCCAGCGAGGCCTCAAACTCGGGCTGCACCACCTCCTGAGCCCCAAGCTGGTAGAGGGTGTCGATCTCGGCGTTGCCGTGGGCGCGCACCGTAATATCGAGATCGGGGGCCAGGCTCAGCGCCCGGTTGAGGGTGAGGCGGGTGGCCAGCGGGTCGGGCAGGGCGATCGCCATCGCCTTGGCCTGGGGCAGCCGCGCCTTTTCGAGCACCAGGGGGCTAGAGGCGTCGCCAAACAGGTAGGCAA
>PYGV01000206.1 GCA_003022385.1 filamentous cyanobacterium CCP3
AGCACCACCACCTGACCTTCGGTGAAGGAGGTGGTGAGCCAGTCGGGGGTGCGGGCTTTGTAAAGCACTTCCATTCCGCCGTGCTCTAGCACTAGAGACACTCGAGTGACGTAGCCGGTGAACTCGACGGCGGTAATGCGAGCGGTGACGCGGTTGGTAGCCGGACCGCAGGTGGTTTGCTCGGCTTCGGCGAGAGATTTGATCTGCATCAGGTCGGCGCGGATGCAGCAGGCGGCCTCGGTGCCCGTCTGGGCGTAGTCACCCAGGCACAGTAGGGTGCCCAGGCCCGGCACATCGAGCTGAATCAGCTGGCCGCTGGTATCTTGCACGGCGCTGGTGACGGTGCCTGCGAAGATATTGTTGTCGCCGGTAAATTTGGCCACAAACTTCGACAGCGGGCGAGAGAAGATTTCGGCGGGGGTGCCGACCTGATCGACGCGACCGTGGTCCATCACCACAATTTGATCGGAGAGGGAGTAGGCTTCGTCCTGATTGTGGGTGACTTGAATGAAGGTCATGCCAAACTGGCGCTGAAGCTTGCGCAGCTCGCCCCGCGTCTTGACCCGCAGCGATTCGTCGAGGGCGCTGAGGGGTTCGTCGAGCATGAGCACCTGGGGCCGGGTGACCAGGGCGCGGGCCAGGGCAACGCGCTGCTGCTGGCCGCCGCTGAGCTGGGCGGGCTTGCGATCGCTAAACCCACTCAGCCCCACCACCTCTAGCATTTCACCCACTCGATGGTGCCGGTCTTCCTTTGTCATACCGCGCATTTTGAGGCCAAAGTCGACGTTGTCCCACACGGTTTTATGGGGAAACAGGGCGTAGTTTTGAAACATCATGGCGGTGTTGCGCTGGGTGGCAGGAATGCCGTTGATGCGCGTGTCACCGATGTAGATGTCACCTTCAGAAATATCTTCGTGGCCCGCAATCATGCGCATGGTGGTCGTTTTGCCGCAGCCGCTGGGGCCTAGCAGACAGGTGTAAGACCCGGCGGCAATGTCGAGGGTAACGTTTTGTACCGCTACAAAGGAGCCGTACTTTTTAGTAACATCCCGCAGAGAGACCCCTTTTGCCTCGGCCTGAAGATCAGCAGGCACCGCCTCAACGGTAAGCACCGATTCTGTCTTTATATCTTGCATGGTTGGCCCCACGTTAGAGCTTGATTTCACAAGGTAAAAATTAGCTCTAATCAGAGTACTTTTACCCGTTCCTCAATCAGCTCCACTTATAAAATTCTCTACAAATGCATACTGTATGCAAGGATACATTTCGTTTGGGACGATCGCTCGCGACATAACGTTCTGTAACGGCTGCCTCGTTGTTTGAAAGGGTAGTCTGTTTAACCATAGGGCCTATCCAAAAACCGCTGACTCCGTCACGTCGCTTTTGGAGCTGTAGATCGGTGGGGCTGAGCCAGCTACAAAACTTTAGGCAATGTCTAAGGAAATATAACAAACTCTCCCAGGCTGCCTTTGGTCTTGAACAATTAAAGCATTGGGACAGCACCCCACGGTCTTGATCCCTGCCCCGGAAACGTCGAGATTCTGGGTGGCTTTTGTGCGTTCGGGTTCGCTGACATTTTGTCGACCTAAGAGCGCACTTAGAATCTGTTGTTTTCTGTTGGTAAAACTTCGCTGCTGAATTTGGATTCAGGCTTAGATTACCCTACCGAATTACCCCATCGAGAGACTGTTGAATGATTAACCTAACGCCGGAGGATGTGCGGCTTAAGGCGATCGCCCGCAGCAAAGAAGACGCGATTCGTCAGGTTGGTGAGCTGCTAGTAACCAGCGGTCGCATTCAGCCGGGCTACGTTGACAGCATGCTGGCCCGCGAGACCCAGGCCAACACCTACCTGGGCAATGGCATTGCTATTCCCCACGGGCAGCCCGCCCAACGCGACCTGATTGTGACAACGGGCATTGCGGTGCTGCAAATGCCGGACGGGGTGGCGTGGAACCCCGACGAAATAGTGCGACTGGTGGTGGGCATTGCGGCCAAGTCGGACGAGCACCTGCAAATTCTCACCAATTTGACCCACGTGCTGGACGACCCCGCCGCGGTTCAATTGCTGGCAGAGACAGACGATGCTCAGGTGATTTGCGATCGCCTCACCGGTAAATCTTCCTCCAGCCGCAAGGGGCTGGATACCGAGGGCTTTGACCAGTTTGTGGATGTCACCATCGATGCCCCTACCGGGCTCCACGCCAGGCCCGCCACAGTATTTGCCGATTTGGCGAAATCGTTTAGTGCCGAGGTGCGGGTGCGCTACGGCGACCAGGTGGCCAACGGCAAAAGCCTGATGTCGCTGCTGAAGCTGGGCGTTGAGCGCGATGGCGTGGTGCGGGTGCTGGCCAAGGGGAGCGACGCCACCCAGGCGCTGCATGCTTTGCAGCAGGCGGTAGAAGACGGGCTGGAGGAAGAGGAGGAAGCCGAGGCCAGTCCGGTACTGGAATTGCCTGCCTTGAACTTGGAGAGCCCTGCGATCGCAGGTGTCGCCGCTTCACCGGGGTTAGCCATTGCCCCCCTGCACCGCTTCCGCCATACCAAGCTAGAGTTTGCCGAGACCGCTGCGGATGCGGCGGCAGAGCAGGAGCGGCTGAGGGATGCGATCGCCCTGGCCGACCTGGATCTCACCGACCTCTATACCACCATCAAAGAACGCTCTGGTAAGGCTAAGGCGGCAATTTTCCAGGCCCACCGGGAGTTTCTGGCCGACCCTGAGCTACAGCAGGAGGCGCTGAACCGCATACCCCCCAACCACAGTGCGCCCTGGGCCTGGCAGCAGGTGATTGAGGCCAAGGCCAAGGAACTGGAGGCACTGGCCGATCCGGTGCTGTCGGGTCGGGCGGCGGATGTGCGCGACGTGGGGCAACGGGTGCTGGCGCGGCTGGTGGGCCAAGGTGATGCGGGGGCGGGCCTGCCCGATCATCCCGTGATTCTGATTGCTGATGATTTGGCTCCTTCGGACACGGCGGGGCTAGACCCAGCCAAAATCCACGGGTTCTGCACGGCGGCCGGGGGGGCGACCAGCCATACGGCGATCATTGCGCGATCGCTTAATATTCCCGCTGTGGCGGGGGCCGGGGCCAATTTACTAAATCTGCCAGAGGGGGCGATCGCGATTCTCGACGGCGACCAGGGCCAGCTCTACGCCAGCCCGACTGAGGCAGATTTGGCAAAGGCGAGGCAGGCGATGGGCGATCGCGCCCAGCTTCGCGACGTCGAGCAGCAGACCCGCTTTCAGCCTGCCATTACCACCGATGGCCACCGCATTGAAGTGGTTGCCAACATCGGCGGGCCAGCGGAAGCCGCTCCGGCTATGAAGGCTGGGGCCGAGGGCGTAGGTCTGCTGCGCACCGAATTTCTCTTTCTCAACCGCAGTGCGCCCCCCAGCGAAGACGAGCAGTACGACGCGCTAAAGACCATGACTGAGGCCCTCAACGGCCTACCGCTGATCGTGCGCACGCTGGATATTGGCGGCGACAAGCATGTGCCCTACCTGAATCAGCCCGCCGAAGAGAATCCTTTCCTCGGCATTCGCGGCGTGCGCCTCTGTTTGGAGCGCACCGATCTGTTTGAAACCCAGCTGCGGGCGATTTTGCGGGCGGCGGATGGCGGCTACATCCGCATCATGTTCCCTATGATCGCGACCCTGGAGGATATTCGCGCCGCTAAAACCGTGCTGGAGTCGGTGCGGGCGGCGATCGACGGCCCCCCGGTCGAGATCGGCATGATGGTCGAAGTGCCCAGCGCCGTGCTGATGGCGGCAGAGTTTGCCCAGGAGGTCGATTTCTTTTCGGTGGGCACCAACGACCTGACCCAGTACCTGCTGGCGATGGATCGGGGCCACCCCACCCTGGCCAAGCAGGCCGATGCCCTGCACCCCGCCGTGCTGCGGGCGATCGCTCAAACCGTGCAGGGGGCGAAGCTTTCTGGCAAGTGGGTTGGTGTCTGTGGCGGGCTGGCGGGCGATCCCCAGGGCGCGATGATTCTCGCCGGGCTGGGGGTCAAAGAGCTGAGCATGGACATCCCCAGCATTCCCAAGATTAAGGCGCGGCTGCGGGGGGCATCAATGAAGCAGATGAAGCGGCTGGCCCAGAAGGCTTTGGCCTGTCGCACCGCCGAGGAGGTGAGGGCGCTATGACCCACCCCCCCAGAGCGCAACGCATCGCTACGGTGACGCTGAATCCGGCGATCGATCAGACCGTCTCGATTCCCAATTTTCGGGCTGATACGGTCAACCGGGTCGATTGGAAACAGGATGATGCGGGCGGCAAAGGCGTAAATGTGGCTTCCTTCTTAGCTGAGGCAGGTCACAAGGTCAGCGTCACGGGCTTTTTAGGACGCGAAAACAACGCCCTGTTCAAGACGCTTTTTCAACAGAAGGGCATTGACGACCACTTCGTCTATTTGCCTGGCGAAACCCGAGTCAACATCAAAATTGTGGACGATGCTCAGGGCCAGGTCACCGACATCAACTATCCCGGTCAGTCGCCCACCCACCAAAACGTCGATGGCTTAAGAAATGTGGTGCATGCTTTGGCCGGGAGCTGCGACTGGTTTGTGTTCTCCGGCAGCGTGCCAGCGGGGCTATCGAACGACATCTACGACGAGCTGATCGGCCCCCTCAAGGCCCAGGGCAAAACCGTGGTGCTCGACACCAGCGGCGACGCGCTGCGCTTTGGCCTGCCCGCCAAGCCCGACTTGATCAAGCCCAACCAGGCGGAATTGGAGGAGGTGCTGAACACCCGTCTGGAGAGCCACAGTGCGATCGTGGCCGCCGCCCGCGAGCTGATTGAATCGGGCATTCGCTATGTGGTGGTGTCAATGGGCGGGGATGGGGCGTTGTTTATCGATCGCACCCAGGCCTTTCACGCCCAACCCCCCGCCGTTGAGATCAAAAGCACCGTCGGCGCGGGCGATGCCATGGTGGCGGGCACGGTGGCGGGATTGCTGGGCAGTGAATCGCTGCGGGACTGCGCCACTCTGGCCACAGCTTTTTCTATGGGGGCGCTGGGCGAAATTGGGCCGAGGCTGCCCCCCATGGAGAAAATTCAGGCGATGCAGAAATTAGTGACCGTGCAGGAGGTGAGGTGATCCCCGTAGGGTGCATTCGCGGCCAATTAACCCAAGCATCCGTCAGGCCAATTTCGAGCCGCAATGCACCAAATCACGCCTTGCAATGCTGACGGCTTGTGGCACGGTCTCCAAACGGTACATTGCTTCGCGAATGCACCCTACGCCCTCTCACCCTTGACCCATCCACTCTTAACCCTTTTACCCAAGCAGACTATGACAAAAATTGTTGCTGTTACCGCTAGCCCCGCAGGCGAGGCCCACACCCAGATGGCGGCAGAGGCCCTCAAGCGCATGGCCCAGGCGATGGGCCACGAGATTGTCACCGAGGCCCAGGGAGGCGCGGTGGTCACAGCCCTCAGCCCCGATGACATTCAGCAGGCTGATGTCGTGATTGTGGGGGCCGACGGGGCGGTGGAGCGCGATCGCTTCTCTGGCAAGCCCGTCTACGCCGTCTCCACCAGCGAGGCCATTCGCAACACCGAAATGGTGATTCAGAGCGCCGTGGCCCTGGTGGGACACACCCCCAGCCTGGGTCCGATCAAAACGACGCCCCATCCCCACGATCCACTGCCGGAAGATGTTCCTGGTGTTAGCTCTGGGGCCGCATCCACTCCAGTAACTACTCCAGCAAATAAATTCTTTGTGGGCATTACCTCCTGCCCTACGGGCATTGCCCACACCTTTATGGCGGCTGAAGCGCTCAAGCAGGGGGCCGCCAAGCTGGGCCACGACATCAAGGTCGAAACCCAGGGCTCAGTTGGCTCCCAAAATACCCTCACCGATGAAGATATTGCCCGCGCCGATGCGGTGATTATTGCCGCCGATACCCATGTAGACCTGTCGCGCTTTGGCGGCAAGCGGCTGTACGAAACCTCTACCAAAGCCGCCATTCACAGCGGTAGCAATGTGGTGACGGCGGCGATGGATGCGCCAGTGGCTGGGGGCAGCAATACTGACGGTTCGGGCGGCTACCTGGACGAGGTGAAGCGGGCCAAGGCCGATCGCTCCGAAAGTCGATCGGGTCCCTACAAGCACCTGCTGACTGGGGTGAGCTACATGCTGCCGGTGATTGTGGCGGGCGGCTTGATCATCGCTCTGTCGTTTGTGTTTGGCATTAACCCCGAAGAGGGCACCTTTGGGGCTGCTCTGATGGCGATCGGCGGCGGTGCAGCGTTTACGCTGATTGTGCCGGTGCTGTCGGGCTTTATTGCCTTTTCCATTGCCGATCGCCCCGGTTTAGCCCCTGGTCTGATCGGCGGCATGCTGGCGGCAAATTTGAACATGGGCTTTTTGGGCGGCATTCTTTCGGGCTTTCTGGCAGGCTACGTAGCCAAGTTTGTGCGCGACAAGGTGAACTTGCCCGCCAACTTTGAGGGTCTGAAGCCCGTGCTGGTGATTCCGCTGCTGGCCACGCTGATCGTGGGTCTGCTGCTGGTCTACGTCTTTGGCGGCCCGGTGCGGTTCATTATGGAAGGATTAACGACCTACCTGGAGGGGCTGAGCGGCACCAATGCCGTGCTGCTGGGGCTGATCTTGGGGGCTATGATGGCGGTCGATATGGGCGGCCCCGTGAACAAAGCGGCCTACACCTTTGCGGTGGGTCTGCTGGCTACCAACCTCTATGCCCCGATGGCGGCGGTAATGGCGGCGGGCATGACCCCGCCCCTGGGCCTCGCCCTGGCCACCTTGATCTCTAAAAAGCACTTTAACCAGGCGGAGCAGGAGGCGGGCAAGGTGGCCTCGGTGCTGGGTATCTCCTTTATTACTGAAGGAGCGATTCCTTTTGCGGCCAATGACCCGCTGCGAATTTTGCCCGCCTGTATTGCCGGCTCAGCGGTAACCGGGGCGCTGTCAATGGCCTTTGGCTGCACCCTGCGCGCTCCCCACGGCGGCGTGTTTGTGCTGGCCATACCCAACGCGGTGGAGAATGTGGGGCTTTACATTGTGGCGATCGCCGTCGGTACGCTGATCACCGCTCTGGCCACCGTGCAGCTCAAGCACTGGTTTCCGAGGAAGAAGGCGATCGCCGCCGCCTAACGCCCACAACTAGAACCACAGGCCAAGAGCCAGGGAGATGGAGAATTCATCCATTCCCTGGCTCTCGCTGTTGCTACCAAAGCTCTAACGAATGCTTGTCGATCTGATTAGAAAAACCAATTGCTCACTCGCTGGGTTTTCTAAACCAGAAGTGATACAGTTTTTCCATAGATTTTTATCGATGGCAAAACCTTTTTCATTTACACAACTCAATAAAGGAGCGTAGGTGCTGGCGATGGGCATCACAAACCGTATTAACTTCCGCAATGTGCGCGGAGACGTCTTTGGGGGCGTCACCGCTGCGGTCATTGCGCTACCAATGGCTCTGGCCTTTGGGGTGGCCTCAGGGGCTGGAGCTGCCTCTGGCCTCTACGGGGCAGTCATTGTAGGTTTCTTTGCGGCGCTGTTTGGGGGCACGCCGACGCTAATTTCGGAACCTACTGGGCCAATGACGGTGGTGTTTACCGCCGTCATCGCTCAGCTATTCGCCTCCAACCCCGACGACGGTATGGCCATGGCCTTTACCGTGGTGATGCTGGCCGGTTTTTTTCAAATTGTCTTTGGCCTGCTCAAGCTGGGGCGCTATGTGACCCTAATGCCCTACCCGGTGATTTCGGGTTTCATGTCGGGCATTGGGGTAATTCTGATCATCTTGCAGCTGGGGCCGTTTTTGGGCCACGCCACCCCCAGGGGCGGGGTGGTCGGCACCCTCACCAACCTGCCCCAGATGGTGGGCACCCTCGACCCGGCGGAGGTCGCCCTGGGGGCCTTTGCTCTGGCGGTGCTGTTTCTCATGCCCAAGCGGTTTGGCCGCTGGGTGCCGCCCCAGCTGCTGGTGCTGGTAGCCGGTACGCTGCTGGCCCTGACGGTATTCTCCGGTGCTGAACTGCGGTTGATTGGCGAGATTCCCACCGGGTTGCCAACCCTGCAATTGCCTATGTTCAGTGCCGATCAGCTGCGAGTCATGCTGGTAGACGGCCTGGTGTTGGGGATGCTGGGCTGTATTGACGCTTTGCTGACGGCGATGATTGCCGACAGCATTACCCGCACCCAGCACGACTCCAACAAAGAGCTGATCGGCCAGGGTATCGGCAACCTGATGTCGGGCCTGTTTGGGGGCATGCCCGGTGCCGGTGCCACTATGGGGACGGTGGTCAACATTCAGGCCGGGGGTCGCACGGCGCTGTCGGGCTTGGTGCGGGCGGGCATTTTGCTGGTGGTGGTGCTGTGGGCCGCGCCTTTGACCAGAGCAATTCCCCTGGCGGTGCTGGCGGGGATTGCGGTCAAAGTCGGTTTCGACATTCTCGACTGGAGCTTCTTGAAGCGGGCTCACCAGGTGTCGTGGAAGGGTACCGCCATCATGTATGGCGTCATGTTTCTGACGGTGTTTGTCGACCTGATTGTGGCGGTCGGTGTCGGTGTGTTTATCGCCAACGTGCTCACCATCGAACGCCTCAGCAAGCTTCAGTCTGACCAGGTAAAGGCCATCACTGACTTTGATGAAGACCTACCCTTAACCAGCGAAGACAAGGCGCTGATGGACCAGGCCGATGGGCGGGTGCTGTTATTTCACCTCAGCGGGCCAATGATCTTTGGCGTAGCGCGGGCGATTTCTCAAGAGCATACGGCTATGGAGGCCCACGACGTTCTGATTATCGACTTGCAGGATGTACCCCACCTGGGGGTGACAGCGGCCCTGGCCTTGGAAAGTGCCATTCAAGATGCCAGCGATGACGGTCGGCCTGTGGTCTTGGCCGGGGCGCGGGGCAAAACCCTGAAGCGGCTCGAAAAGCTGGGAGCCCTGCGGTATTTGCCCTCTGAGCACCTGGCTGAAACTCGCACCGATGCCCTGAAGACGGCGCTGCGCATCCTGGCTACTAAAGATGGCGTTGAACCGCCCCGCATTGCGGTTGAGCCTGGCACGGCGACCTTATAAGAGCATCAGGTTCCGGTAGAGATCGCTCAGATCGCCACCGAATCAAGATCAACCTTCTGGTGAAGGCTGTCACATACCGGAATCTGCTCTTTAGTTTTGAAGGCTCAGTGCCAAATTACCAGCCGGTATTTCTCTGGCGCTGGCTCGATAAGTCCTGCCTGACAAGGCAGGGAATTTTCTGACCTGAAATCTGGATTGGATTAGGAGGTATCAATCATGTCTGACGTTGTTTCTGCACTGGCTTGGCTGCCCGGCCTAGCTTCGCCTTGGCTGGTGCCGCTGGTGGCCGCTACCCCCACTGCCGATACTGGGGCCGATACTGGGCCGATGGTGCTGGCCGGGGTGCTGCTGAGCCTGGTGGTGATCTATGTGGCCAGCAAGCTGGGGGGCGAGCTGTCTAAGCTGCTCGATCTGCCGCCGGTTTTGGGAGAGCTGGTGGCTGGGGTAGTGGTCGGCGTGTCGGCCCTGCACCTGATTATGTTTCCCGAAACGGGGGCGGTGGCAGCCGACTCGCAGCTGATGGGGCTGCTGCAGTGGCTGGGCGGGCTGTCTCCTGAGGCGGTGGCGGAGGTCTTCCGCAGCCAGAGCGAGGTGATCTCGGTGCTGGCGGAGCTGGGGGTGATCATTCTGCTGTTTGAAATTGGTCTGGAGTCTGACCTGCGAGAGCTGCAAAAGGTGGGCTACCAGGCGGCAATCGTGGCGGTGGTGGGGGTGGCGGCCCCCTTTGCCCTGGGTACGGCGGGGCTGATGATGTTATTCCATGTGC
>PYGV01000029.1 GCA_003022385.1 filamentous cyanobacterium CCP3
CAATCAGCCGGGCGGTGCAGCCCTCTAAAGATTCCAGCTCACCATAGCGGCTGAGGATAGCGGCATCGCATTGTGTGGCGAGGTCTACGGTTACTTCCCGGTAGGGGGCAAAGCGATCGAGCAGTCCCTCCAGGCTGCCGTCGTAGATCAGCCGCCCCTGGTAGATCAGCAGCACCCGCCGACACAGGGCCGTAATGTCGGCCATGTAGTGACTGGTAAGCAAAATAGTGGCCTGATAGCGGCGGTTGTAGTCGCGCAAAAACTCGCGCACGGCCACCTGGGCATTGACGTCTAAACCCAGGGTAGGCTCATCGAGAAAGAGCACCTGGGGGCGATGCAGCAGGGCAGCCATCATCTCAGCCTTCATGCGTTCGCCCAGAGAGAGCTTGCGCACCGGCTGGTTGAGCTTGCCCTGGAGGGCCAGCATCTCGGTCAGCTCATCCACCCGATAGTGAAATTCTTTGTCGGAGAGACCGTAGATAGCCGCGTTGATGCGCAGCGAGTCGAGGGCCGGTAAATCCCACAGCAGCTGCTGCTTTTGCCCCATCACCAGGGTAATATCCTGCAAAAAGTCGGCCCGGCGCTGAAAGGGCACCTGGTCACCCACCCGCACCGTACCGCTAGAGGGGTAAATGAGCCCGGTTAGCATCTTGAGCGTGGTGGTCTTGCCGGCTCCGTTTGGCCCTAAAAACCCCACAATTTCGCCTGGCTCAATGTGAAACGATATTTTTTGCACCGCCTCTACCATGCGGTACTGACGGCGCAAAAAGTGCCGCAGCGTACCCCCTAACCCTGATTCTTTGACAGCTACGGGGTAGCGCTTGCTGAGCTGATCGACATCAATGCTGGGCATGGAAACTGGGTGTAAGTTGACGGCAGATAGAAAATAGACCTGCAAAGGCCCCCGTAAAGGGCCTTAGATTTCACTTTACCGCCAACCTTCTGCTTGCGGGCATTGCCTTTGCTCTGGCCCCTCTCTGGCCCATCAAGCAGGCGAAGTAAGCAGCCCTCGAGTCCACGAAGGCCGCTAACGAGCAGCACAGGGGATGCTCGCACCTGGCGCCCGCTGCCTGGGCAAACCTAGCTGACAACTTGGCGCAAGAAGTGAAGCCGCTCATTCAGCCCCATCGTGTTGAGACGGGTTAGCAGCGCCTGAGTTCTACCCAGGCCGTCTTGACAGGTAGCCAGAGGCAGACGGCTGGCTGGCATCAGGTGAAACAGCCGGTGCCAGAAGGCCAGCTTCATGTTGATATTGAGTGTCTGGTAGACGTGGGTAAAGCGAGTATCGGCCCCAGAGAGAATATCGCGCAAAATGGCAGCCTGGTCATGGCGATCGACCTGTTGAATCTGGCTGAGCAGCTGCTGCACCGCCTGGGAAAAGAGGGCCACCGGGGCAATAGCCGCAAAAGCCTGTCCCAGGGTGTCGTAGATCTGCCAGAGCACGGCGATTTTGCAGTCTACATCAACCGATTCAAAGGCTTGAACGGTTTGCTCAAACTGAAGGCGAACGTCAGTAGCGGTCATGGTAGGTTTCCTTTGGGGTTTGTTATGGGTGTGAGGAGCCATGGGACAGCGCAGCCGAAGATGCGCTGTTGGACTCGGTGCGATCGCGAGGAGTAGATCCTCCCGCTCTCATTTGCTGGAGCTAAAACAGTGTCTTTAAGGTGTCGAAGCGAAAAAACAAGGACCGAAGGGGATCAATTCAATCAGTTTTACCGTCTATTTATATTGATCCCTGCCCTTTTTGAATAAAGAGCGTTTCTTCCAAGTTTCTTTTGATTTAAAGCTTAGCCAGAATAAACAGGGGTGCGTATCCCCCTCAAGATGAGGAATTGCCGTCCAGCCAGTGGATTGTTGGCCGTCCGGCAGCTACTGTCTTTTACGATTTAGTTACATGTAAGATTTAGTTACACGGCTGAGCCGTCAGGCTGACGGCAGGGCTGTGGTAGGGTCAATCTCGCTCAGGCTATGGCTGGGAGTGCTGTTCTCTGGAGTTATGAGGGCAATGTCTAATGTTCAAACGTAAGTCGGTTCCGCTATTGACCTATCTGAGTCAAAAAACCGAGTTTGAGGGGGTGCTCCACGCCGAGGGAATGCTGCGGGTAGACGGCGTTATCCACGGCACCGTCGACATCAAAGGCGATCTCGAGATCTCCTCGACCGGGTTAATCGAGGGGCCAGAAGTCAGGGCCCAAAATATAGTAGTGCAGGGGGTGCTCAAGGCGCGGGTCTATGCCGAGGGCAAGCTCACACTCAGCCGCACGGCTCGATTAGAGGGCGACGTAGTGGCCGGTGCCCTAGAAATAGAGCCAGGGGCTTACTACACAGGCTACATCGAGACCCGCGATGCCAAATCGCTACCCCCAGCCCGGGAGGTGCCCGAACTCTACGGCACTACCGAAATTTAGCCGAACTTTCGCCCTGGGGCCGCTAGTCGCGCATGAGCCAGGTGACGGCCACCAGGGCGATACCGCCCAGCATCCAGGGCGAGGGCACCAGCAGCCAACCAATATGAGTCAGGTTGTCGACCGCCTGGGCGACAGCCCAGGTGCCAACGATACACATTAGCAGCAGGATTAGTTCCATCGATGGTGCCTCCTTCATCCGTTTGGCATCACTAGATAAGCTGCAACCGATCGGTTGGTGTCGCTAGAGACAGTTTCAACTTCTGTCTATTATGGCCGTCCATCGCCGTCGTTACCCAGCACTATAGAGAGTGAACTGTAGAAGACTGGGGCACGGCGATGACAACTCAACGGCAGAGGGCTTTGGCCCTGGTAGCAGGCTTAGCGATGGGCGCAGTGGCCCTGCCAACTCTGGCTCAAGAGGCCAACTTTGAGTCATTTACGCTCTCTGGGGCCACTCCCACCGCCAGCGTTAGCGGCTTTACCAACGGCATCTCTGCGCTGTCTAATATCGCTGGGCGCGATCGCAACGGCATTGTCTGTGCCGGCTTTGCCGATACCAACCCCGACCACACCATGGTCCTGCAGCAAGACCTCGCCGCGCTTACTCTTCAGGTCAACAGCGGCGGCAACGACACCAGTTTGCTGGTACAGGGGCCTGATGGCACTGTTCGCTGCGGCGAAGATAGCGATCGCCGTAACCCCGACGCCCTGATTCAAGACCAGGGTTGGGCAGCCGGTACCTATCGCATCTGGGTGGGCTCCCACAACCAGGGGCAGCGCTACAGCTACTCCCTCAGCGTCAGCCCATAGTTCAGCAAGAACAAGTTTGACCCAGCGGCATCCGGCTAAAAACTGTCAGCCCCAGAATCTTGCCCCAGAATCTTGCCTTAGAGTAGGTGTTAGCCAAGGGCACGCCCACGCTAGGATGATGAAGCTGCCATTAACCTCATTCCCCGTGCTCAAGACTCTGCTTGCCGACTTTCGGATCGTTTTCGAGCGTGACCCAGCGGCCCGCAATTGGCTAGAGGTGTTGACCTGCTACCCCGGCTTCCACGCTCTGGCGCTGCATCGATTTAGCCACTGGCTATGGCACCTGGGCCTGCCCTTAATACCTCGCTTAATTTCCCACCTGGCTCGATTTCTAACCGGCATAGAAATTCACCCCGGTGCAACGATTGGCAAGGCGGTCTTTATTGACCACGGCATGGGGGTCGTCATTGGCGAGACCGCCATCGTGGGCGACTATGCCCTCATCTATCAGGGTGTTACCCTGGGCGGCACCGGCAAAGAAATTGGCAAGCGCCACCCTACTCTGGGCGACAATGTCGTCGTTGGGGCCGGGGCAAAAGTGCTTGGCAACATCTATGTGGGTCACAACGTGCGAATCGGGGCAGGCTCTGTGGTGCTGCGAGAAGTGCCCTCCGACTGTACCGTAGTCGGCGTACCCGGACGAGTTGTCTACCGCGCTGGCGAACGGGTCGACCCGCTAGAGCACGGCAGCCTACCCGATTCTGAAGCCCAGGTGATTCGGGCCCTGCTCGATCGCATTGAATCGCTAGAAAAAGAGGTACAGGCTATTGGCCAGACCCGCCTCCAGCCGGTGCTGGTTGGGGCAACTCAGGCGAAAGACAATACCTACTGCCGCCTACAAGATCGCGTCATCGAAGAATTCCTGGACGGTAGCGGCATTTAGCACCCGCACTTTTGCCTGCCTCTATATCCTCTATATAAAGAACAAATGACTCAGCCACGACTGGATCCGCTTTTTCTCTAAGCAGAAGCGGATCCATTTTTCAGCCAAAGTTCATTGCTTTAAGATGTCCGCAACCTTACTGATTTTTGTTTGCCTGCGCCCTGAAAAATGTAAGGATTCCGTCACAAACAGAATGGCTTTGTCTTGAGTAGTTTTGCCCCTCGTCTCTGACAAAAGCTCTGCCCTTGATTCAGTTGCTAGCGGTTAAATACACTCTACTCATATTCAATTTGATGAGTAAGGCGGCAAAAATTAGTAGTTTATTTGTTCTATGGCCTCGCTTTTTGACGACTTGCAGCACTCATTTTGATCCTGGCCTTATGCCCTAAAGTTAAGCCTTTCAGCTGATTGAGCCGCTGCTCTTAAAAGTTGGGGTGGTACATCGCCTGATATTGCAGTTAAAATTGAAAAGCCTCGGCTCCGCTAATGTATTCCTCCTAGTAGAAGCGGTAGCGAGCTGAGCCATCAGCTCAAGATCAGGGCCACAGGTAGCCTATTGATTTAGGTCCATACCACCCGATCGCCAGAAAATAGATCCGCACTTTTTCGGAACTGTGGGCATCTGCCAAAAAGAGCTGTTAATCTGATCACAGTCTTTGTCTTTCAACCTTAAGGAGCACGAGGATCGCGGCATGACCCAAGCAAATCATCTGCTCGGCACCATCGACCCTGATACTGAGCTCGATCTACTGATCGACGGTAACGATAACGATGGCGACGAGAATTTTGTTGCTCAAGATGACGAGGCCGGCGCCGATGACAAAGCGCCTAAGGGGAAAGTAACCCGCCGCCGAACTCAAACTAAAAAGCGCCACTACACTGAAGACTCCATTCGTCTCTACCTGCAAGAGATTGGCCGCATCCGTCTGCTGCGAGCCGAAGAAGAAATTGAACTAGCCCGAAAAATTGCCGACCTGCTCAAGCTGGAGCGCATCTTCGACGAGCTAGCCGACGCCCTTGAGCGCGACCCCTACGATGCCGAGTGGGCCGAAGCCGTCAGCAAAGACGAAGGACAAACCTACAGCCTAGCCAGTTTCCGCCACCGCCTGCACATCGGTCGCCGCGCTAAGGACAAGATGGTGCAGTCCAACCTGCGTCTGGTGGTCTCGATCGCCAAAAAGTATATGAACCGCGGTCTTTCCTTCCAGGATTTGATCCAGGAAGGTAGCCTGGGCCTGATTCGAGCGGCTGAGAAATTTGACCACGAAAAGGGCTACAAGTTCTCGACCTATGCCACCTGGTGGATTCGTCAGGCCATCACCCGCGCGATCGCTGACCAGTCGCGCACCATTCGCCTGCCGGTACACCTCTACGAAACGATTTCTCGCATCAAGAAAACCACCAAGCTGCTGTCCCAGGAGCTGGGCCGCAAGCCCACCGAAGAAGAAATCGCCACTCGCATGGAGATGACCATCGAGAAGCTGCGGTTCATCGCTAAGTCGGCTCAGCTGCCCATCTCTCTCGAAACGCCCATCGGTAAAGAAGAAGATTCTCGTCTGGGCGACTTCATTGAATCGGATGGCGAAACCCCTGAAGATCAGGTGTCCAAGAGCCTGCTGCGGGAAGACCTCGAAAGCGTGCTGGGCACCCTCAGCCCCCGCGAGCGTGACGTATTGCGCCTGCGCTACGGCCTTGACGACGGCCGCATGAAGACCCTCGAAGAGATTGGCCAAATTTTCAACGTCACCCGCGAGCGCATTCGTCAAATTGAAGCCAAGGCCCTCCGTAAGCTGCGCCACCCCAACCGCAACAGCATCCTAAAAGAGTACATCCGCTAAAGCTGCGTTTGGGCTGCGGCCATCTACGGCTGACGGATACAACGCTATCAATCTTTAAAGGCTGCCCACGGCAGCCTTTTTTATTGCGCGACTGCGCACCTGGGAAGCCAGGGGTAGATCGATCAACTTTTTACTGCTACAGTGGACAGATTGCCGCATAGCTGGTACACTTGTTCCATGGAATGACGTTGATGCTGTGGCTAACCCTATGGAACCCTTAACAACCGCCCAACAGGAACTCTACGACTGGCTAATAGACTATATCCGAGCCAACCAGCACTCTCCGTCTATTCGCCAAATGATGCGAGCCATGAATTTGCGCTCCCCGGCCCCCATTCAAAGCCGTCTAGAGCACCTCAAAAACAAAGGCTACATTGAGTGGAGTGAGGGCAAAGCTCGCACGATTCGCGTTCGAGATGACGTGCGGGGCGTGCCCATTCTGGGTACCATTGCCGCTGGTTTTGTCAACGAAGCTTTTACTGACGCCGTTGAGCGGCTGGACCTCAACGGTCTACCCATTCAGTCGGGCGACTACGCTCTCAAAGTTACCGGCGATAGCATGATTGAGGCCATGATTCAGGACGGAGACGTCGTCATCATGCGCCCTGTCAAAGACCCTCAGGGCATTCGAGAAGGTACTATCGTCGCCGCTCGAGTTGAGAGTGGCACCACCCTCAAGTCCTTCCATCGCCAGGGCAACCAGGTGCAGCTCAAACCGGCTAACCCCAACTACCCCGTGATGGAGTTTCCAGCCGACCTGGTAGATGTGCAGGGGCGGCTCGTAGCCGTATGGCGCGGTATTGACCCCGACTTCGCTGTTTAGGGCATATATGGGGCAGTTTCCATAGTGCTTACTACCGCTGTTGCTTTTGGCTGCAGCGGTTTTTTAGCAAGCGGCAAAGTCAGGGGCCTATGCTTCACCCTCCGGTTCATCCCCCTCAACTGACCGTTGAGGGGGATGATTGAGTACTTGTAGGCAGTTTTTTAAGGTTTCTTTGACTGACTCGTGGGTGTACTCATCATCCGGGTGAGGCGGCTGGCCTGGTTGCTGAAAGTGGGGCCGACAGTCATAGATCTGCCCCCAGGTAACATCGGCCTGGCGCACGAGTTCGTAGAAGGTTTCAGGCGATCGCAGTACTGCTTCCAGCAAATCTTTCACGGCCTCGGCGGGGTTTTGCACATGTTGGCTGAGGCGAGTTTCGTCATCACACAGCCACTGCTCCAGTACCCGATGCAGTGCACCGGGACCGTCAGCCAAGGCTTCCTTCAGCGCCTGCTGAGCCCCGTGCTTGGCCTGAACCAGTCGGGGAATCGGCGACTCTCCCTTCATAAAGCTGCCGGCCTCCTGAGCGATCGCATCAGCCAGGGTAAACGGGCGGCTAAGCCGCAGCTCTTGCTGAATATCGGGCTGGTTGGCAGAGTCGGCGGTCATGGGCGTCTGAACCTGGGTTAGGGCAGTCGCTTTTGCAGCTGCTGAAAGGTTTTATAGATGTCTGGCAGGCGGCGGTACACCGCTGACGCCTTGAGAAATACTTTGTAGGGCAGAGCTGGCGAACCGGCCACCGTTTCACCGGGGGCAACGTCGCTGTGAATGCCGGTTTTGGCGGTAGCGATCGCCCCGTCGCCAATTTTGGCCTGGTTGGCAATCCCCACCTGACCGGCCAAAATCACCCGGTTGCCAACGATTACGCCCCCGGCCATGCCTACCTGGGCGGCCATTACCACCCCTTCGCCCACCTGACAGCCGTGGGCAATGTGCACCAGGTTGTCGAGTTTAGTGCCCCGACCAATGCGGGTAGTGCCGACGGCAGGGCGATCGATGGTGGTGTTGCTGCCGATCCGCACGCCGTCTTCAATCACCACAATGCCTGACTGCTCCATTTTTTCCCAGCCCTGGGCGGTAGGCACAAAGCCAAAGCCCTCGGCCCCGATCACCGCGCCGCTGTGGATAGCGCAGTCGGCCCCAATTTGGGCTCGCTCGTGGATGACGCAGTTGGCGTGCAGCACGGTGCGATCGCCCACTTGCACCTCAGGATAAATCACTACATTAGGGTGAACGCAGACGCCAGCCCCCAGCTTAACCCCCGCCTGGATTACGGCGTTGGCCCCAATCGAGACCTGCTCGCCACAGACGGCGGTCGGGTCAATCACGGCGCTGGGATGAATGCCGGGGCCAGGCTGGTAGGGGGTGTAAAAGAGGGCGATGGCGCGGGCAAAGGCCAGGCGTGGGTCGGGGGTGCTGAGCCAGGCCATACCGCGCTCGGTTGCCTGGGCCTGCATTGCAGGGTTCTGAGGCAAAATCAGGGCGCTGGCCTGGGTCTTGGCCACAAAGGCGGCAAACTTGTCTCCCTCAATGTAGCTCAGCGTCCCTGTCGAAGCTTGGTCAACGGCGGCAACCCCAGCGATCTCAGGGTCGTGGCCGGGGTCTGTGGCCAAACTGGAGGCCGTCGTAATCTGAATTTTGTCGGCAATGGTGCTGAACTTCATAGGCACTGAGGATAGAAGCTGGGGAGGGGCGCAAAAACCAGTCTGGCTTTTACGCTACCAGAAATGCGACGCATTCTACGTGGGGAGTCTGGGGAAAAAAGTCGGCGGGCTGGGCCTTGGTCAGCCTGTAGCCACCCTCCTCCCGCAGAATTTTGAGATCCCGGGCCAGGGTAGCTGGGTCGCAGCTCATGTAGACGATGCGGGGCGGGTGCAGTTCGAGAAGGGTGTCGAGTACGAAGCGATCGCAGCCTTTGCGGGGCGGGTCCAGCACCACCACATCCAGCGGGTCGCTGAGGCTAGCGGCCGCCAGCGACAGCCGTTCTGCCACGTCCCCAGCCTGAAATTCTACGTTGTCAAGGCCGTTTAGCCCGGCATTGATTAAGGCCTGGGCTACGGCCTCGGGCTGCACCTCCAGACCCATAACGCGTTTGGCCTTTTGGGCCAGCGGCAGGGTCAGGGTGCCCACCCCGCAGTAGGCGTCAATCAGGGTTTCGCTGCCGGTGAGCTGCAGCTCGTCTAAGATCACCTGCAAAACCCGCTCGGCCTGTTCAGTATTGACCTGAAAGAACGTGGTGGCATGGATGCGGAACCGCAGATCGGCAAACCTTTCTTCGATATAGGGCACACCGTCGATCACCAGGGTTTCGGCCCCGAAGATGGCGTTCGTTTTATCGGGGTTGAGGTTGACGCAGACCCCCACCAGGTCGGGGTAGCGATCGCGCCACTCCTGGGCCTGCAGTTCGATATCTTTCAGGTTGGGCGCGGTAGACACCAGGGTGAGCAGTTGCTCACCCGTACGACGCCCCACCCGCAGAGCCAGGTGCCGCAGCCGCCCCTGATGTTTGGTCTCATTGTAGATCGACCAGCCCCGCTCCTGAATGTCGCGCTTGACCTCTGCCAGCAGCGGGTTCAGGCGCTCATCTTGCACGGGGCACTGGTTGAGGTTCACCAGCTTGTGGCTGCCCTGGCGAAAGTAGCCCGCCTTGACCTGACCTTCCGGCGATCGCCCCAGGGGGTAGGTGGCCTTGTTGCGGTAGCCCAGGGGGGCTTCAGCCGCTAAAATCGGCAGCACCTCAGGCTCCTCAAAGCCACCGATGCGGGTTAGGGCATCGAGCACCTGCTGCTGCTTGGCCACCAGCTGAGCCGGGTAGTCAATCGACTGCCACTGGCAGCCGCCGCACTTGTCTGCCACAATACAGGCCGCCCGCACGCGATCGGGCGAGGGCGCCAGCAGCTGCCGCACTTTGGCTCGGCCAAAGGTGGGTTTAGCCTGTACCAGCCGCGCTCGCACGGTGTCGCCAGGCACGGTGTCGGGCACAAACACGACCCGCTCCTGCCAGCGGCCCAGGCCATCCCCGCTACTGCTGAGGTCGGTAATCGCCAGGTCAATTGTTTCCCCCTGCTGCCACTGATCCATGGCTGTGCTCCTGCAATGCTGTTCCAATCCGCCTATCGACTGTAGCAAGGGAAACGACCGATGGGGGAACCCGTGACCTAACGAAACCCTGGCTGCTAGTCCTCCTGGCTGCGCAGGGCATCGATGGTTTCAGCACTGAGCAACGGCTTGAGCTGATTCTGAACGGTTTCGGGCTGGTTACCCCAAAGCATTTTGCAAAAGGCGCTTTTGCCCTGCTGGCTCGCTCGATTGAACACGCCCGCCAGTTTTTCGCAGTTGGTGGTGTCGCCCATGGTGAAACCTCTCAAATGGTGTTGCCAGCATAGCGGCTCTGGGCCACCAGTGCATGACCTCAGGGGGTAAAACGTAAACTGCCGCCCCCCAAGGAGAACGGCAGTTTACGTCAGTATGGCGCAGGTGACGGCGATAGGATGACGGGGAAGCAGGCGCTAGGCCCTGTCGTCCCCCACCCGCACCTAGCTCTCGGCGGAGATCAACTCTCGGCGCTGTTCGGCCTGAATGGTCACCTTGCCGCTGTCGTCGACATCGACGGTAGCGGTATCGCCATCGCCTAGGCGACCGGAGAGAATCTCTTCGGCCAGGGTGTCTTCGAGCAGGCGCATGATCGCCCGACGCAGCGGGCGAGCCCCGTAGCTGGGGTTGTAGCCCTCTTCCACCAGGCGCTCCTTGAAGCGCTCGGTGACCTGCAGGGTGATGTTCTTCTCGGTGAGTCGAGCAAACACCTCCTTGAGCAGGATGTCGGAGATCTCCTTGACCTCGTCCTTGGTGAGCTGACGGAAGACGATGATCTCGTCGAGGCGGTTGAGGAACTCGGGGCGGAAGTACTGCTTGAGTTCTTCGTTCACCAGGGAGCGAATGCGGTTGTACTGCGATTCGGCCTGGTCTTGCTCAAACTCGAAGCCAAGACCGCCGCCGCCCTTCTCGATCACCTTAGAGCCGATGTTAGAGGTCATAATCAGCAGGGTGTTCTTGAAGTCGACCGTGCGGCCTTTGGCGTCGGTCAGGCGACCGTCTTCTAGAATCTGCAGCAGCATGTTGAAGACGTCGGGGTGGGCCTTCTCGATCTCATCGAACAGCACCACGGTATAGGGCCGACGGCGCACCGCCTCAGTGAGCTGACCGCCCTCGTTGTAGCCGACGTAGCCCGGCGGCGAGCCGATCAGCTTGGAGACCGTGTGGCGCTCCATGAACTCGGACATATCCAGGCGAATCATCGACTCTTCGGAGCCAAAGAAGTAGGCCGCCAGGGACTTGGCCAGCTCGGTTTTACCTACCCCGGTGGGGCCGGAGAACACAAAGCTCGCGATCGGCCGGTTGGGGTTTTTGAGCCCCACTCGAGCCCGCCGAATGGCGCGAGAGATTGCCTTCACCGCTTCGTCCTGGCCGATCAGGCGCTGGTGCAGGGTGTCTTCCATATGCATCAGCTTCTCGGACTCGGACTCGGTGAGCTTGCTCACCGGTACCCCGGTCCAGGAGGCGACGATGTGGGCGATGTCCTCTTCGCCGACCACCGGCTGGTCTTCGCCGTCGGCGTCTTCGGTGGCCTTATTTTGGGCGATCGCGCGGATTTCGGCCTTGATTTCCATCTCGCGATCGCGCAGTTCCCCGGCCTTGTCGAAGTCCTGGGAGCGCACGGCGTTGTCTTTGTCTTTGAGCACCTGGCGCAGCTCGCGATCGAGCTCCTTGGCCGCCGGGGGCAGTTGGGAGTTGATCAGGCGCACCCGAGACCCGGCCTCATCGATTAAATCGATGGCCTTGTCGGGCAGGAAGCGATCGGCAATGTAGCGATCGGAGAGCTTGGCGGCGGCCTCCAGGGCTTCGTCGGCGATCTTCAGCTTGTGGTGCTGCTCGTAGCGATCGCGCAGACCGTGAAGAATCTCGATGGTTTCATCCACGCTGGGCTCACCCACCATCACCGGCTGGAAGCGGCGCTCCAGGGCCGCGTCGCGCTCAATGTGCTTGCGGTACTCATCGAGCGTAGTGGCCCCGATGCACTGCAGCTCGCCCCGGGCCAGGGCCGGCTTGAGAATGTTGGCGGCATCGATGGCGCCCTCGGCGGCCCCCGCCCCAATCAGGGTGTGGACTTCGTCGATCACCAGGATGACGTTGCCGGCGGAGCGGATCTCATCCATGATTTTCTTCAGGCGCTCTTCGAACTCGCCCCGGTACTTGGTACCCGCCACCAGCAGGCCAATGTCGAGGGTGACCACGCGGCGGTCTTCGAGAATGTCGGGGACATCGCCGTTGCCGATGCGCTGGGCCAGGCCCTCGGCGATCGCGGTTTTACCGACGCCGGGCTCGCCAATCAGCACCGGGTTGTTTTTGGTGCGTCGCCCCAGGATTTGGATGACGCGCTCAATCTCCTTCTGGCGGCCCACCACCGGATCGAGCTTGCCGTCGGCAGCCATCTGGGTCAAATTAGAGCCAAACTCGTCGAGGGTGGGGGTTTTAGTGCGGCCCTGACCGCCCCCGGCAGAGACCTCGGCGGTTTCACCCAGCATGCGAATCACCTGGGTACGCACCTTAGACAGGTCGACGCCCAGATTTTCGAGAACGCGGGCCGCGACCCCCTCGCCTTCGCGGATCAGTCCCAGGAGCAGGTGCTCAGTGCCAATGTAGTTGTGGCCGAGCTGACGGGCCTCTTCCAGGGAGAGTTCAAGCACACGCTTGGCTCGGGGGGTAAAGGGAATTTCAACGGCAACAAAGCCGGAGCCACGACCGATGATCTTTTCGACTTCGATGCGCGCGTCCTTGAGGTTGACGCCCATCGACTTCAAGACCTTGGCCGCTACGCCTGTGCCTTCCCCAATTAACCCCAGGAGGATCTGTTCGGTGCCCACGAAGTTGTGGCCTAACCGACGAGCTTCCTCCTGCGCCAGCATGATGACCTTGATTGCTTTTTCTGTGAAGCGTTCAAACATGATGGTATTAATCACCTGGTGCGTGCCGGATAGGCAAATTCTAGCACAGCGAATTTTGTCGGTTGTGCCCTAGTAAACAGCCGGTTTGCCGCGCTTAGTTGGCATCCTCCTAAAGCTGTAAAAACAGCTTGGGATCGCCGATTGTCAACAGGTTGAGACTTAAGAGAATGTAAATTTTCTCAACTTTAAAGGTTCGGTTTCAGGTTCGGTTCACTGTTGATTTTTGTGATTTTTGATCGACAATCTCCCAGCCCTGGCGTTCTAGTCGGTGGCGAGTTGCTCGGTATCGCTGACTCAAGCGATCGCGAAATTCAGACATTTTTAAGGAATTTTGCCAGAGAATCAGGGCATCTTCGCCATCGGCGTAGTAGCGGCGGCGACGGCCCAGGGTCTCAAAGCCAAAGGATTCATAGAGGGCCACGGCGCGACTGTTGGAGGGGCGCACCTCCAGGGTGGCGCGAGCGAGGACAAGCTGGTCATCCGGCTCCAATCTCCGGTAGTCACAGGCGTCGAAGAGCAGGTTGACCAGCAGCCACTGGCCCAGGCCCCGCCGCTGATAGCGAGGATCGACGGCCAGTACGGTAATGTGGGCCTCATCCAGAATGGCCCAGTAGCAGCCCAGCCCCAGCAGCCTAGGTACGTTTACCTCGGGTTTTCCTGCTGCGTCTGCCGCAGCGGCACCGATGGCGCCAGTGGATTCGCTTAAATCGACCGATGCTGAGCCTCTACCCTGGTTGGTTTGCGCATTAGCTATCGAAGCAATCGATAGATCGGCTGCTTTCTCCCCGATAGCATAGGGGGTATGAACCAGCATCAGCAGACGGCTGTTGGGGCTATCAATCTCCCGGCTGTAGGCTTCTGCCGACCACAGCCCCCCGAGAGCGCTTTGATCGAGCGCGACTAGGGCAGCAATGTCAGCGTGGCTCGGGGTCTGGCAGGAAAGGTAGCCCACAACTTGATTGGCCAAATCTAAATTTATTGGCGATAAATCGGCACAGCCCTTAATTGTACACTGAGGGTTGGGGCGCAGCGCGATGGTCTAAAGCGTGGCCCGGTGCCCCTGCCAGTTTAGAGGCGCGGCTGTCTCAAATTACCCCCTTGACCTTAAATTCTGACCACCTCTTTTGTTTCTGTGAGCGCAATGTCTATGGTTTCGACTTCCCCCGTGCCGGCCTCGACTGCCGACAGCTGCCAGTACCTACCCCCTGCCAACCCCGCCGGAACGCTGTCTCCAAACCAGCAGCTTTTGCCCCTGACGGCCACCGTTACCCCCGACGACCACCTGAGCGTCGGCGGCTGCGATGTCGTCGAGCTAGTCGAGCGGTTTGGCACCCCTCTCTATATTTTGGATGATCGCACCCTGCGGACAGCCTGTCGCCAGTACCGCCAGGGCTTTGAGCGCTACTATCCGGGCGAGGCGCTGGTGCTTTACGCCTCTAAAGCCTGGAGCTGCATGGCGATCTGCGCGATCGTGACTGACGAGGGGCTGGGCATTGATGTGGTCTCAGCGGGGGAACTTTTGACCGCCACCGAAGCTGGAGCTTTGCCTGAAAATATTTACTTTCACGGCAACAACAAGTCGTTAGAAGAGCTAACCCTGGCCGTAGAGGTGGGCTGCCGCATTGTCGTCGACAATTGGCTAGAGCTAAAAACCCTGGGCGAAGTTGCGACTCGCGCGGGCAAAACCGTGCCTGTTCTGCTGCGGGTTACTCCCGGCATCGAGTGCCACACCCATGAATACATTCGCACCGGCCACCTCGACAGCAAGTTTGGCTTTGACCCCGACCAGATTGAAGCGGTGTTTGAGTTTCTGTCTGGACAGCCGCAGCTTCACTGTCTGGGAGTACATGCCCACATTGGCTCGCAAATTTTTGAGCTCAACCCCCACACCGACCTAGGCGGCGTGATGGCCCAGTGGATCGTGACAGCCCAGCGCTACGGCCTCACCTTGACGGAGCTGGACGTGGGCGGCGGCTTGGGCATTCGCTACACCGAAGGCGACGACCCACCGAGCATTGACACCTGGGTGAAGACGGTGTGCGAGAGCGTGATTGCGGCCTGCGAGGCTCAGGGTATTCCTCTGCCACGGCTGCTGTGCGAACCGGGGCGATCGCTGGTTGGCCCCGCCTGCGTCACGGCCTATGGGGTCGGCAGCCAGAAGGTGATCCCCGGTCTGCGCACCTACGCCTCAGTGGACGGCGGCATGTCGGATAACCCCCGCCCGATCACCTACCAGTCGGTATACCGGGCGCTGGTGGCCAACCGCATGGCTGCACCGCTGGCCGAAACCATCACCCTGGCCGGCAAACACTGTGAGTCAGGCGATATTTTAATTAAGGATGCAGCGCTACCCGAGTTGAAGAGTGGCGATGTAGTTACTATTGCGGGCACAGGTGCCTACAATTACAGCATGGCTTCGAACTATAACCGGGTGCCTCGGCCTGCGGCAGTGCTGGTAACCGAGGGTGATGCCACCCTGATTATTCGTCGGGAAACCGTAGCCGATTTGCTTCGTCAGGACTGCTTACCTGAAGCCCTGCGGCCCAAAGCCAAGGCACCCTAAGCCCAGCAGCCAGCCTTGGACAGGGTTTTGCCGGGGGCTGATTGGGTCGCCCTATCGCACAGCCGCTCAGGCACCATCCTCTAACGCTGCATGAACTACCTCTGGGAGCAATGGCTAACAAACCTTGACCAGGTTAGGTTCGTGCTTCAGGCGCTAGATATTGTGCTGGTGCTGCTGCTGAGCTATGTGGTGCTGGTCATTATCGGTGAGCGCCGCACACTGTGGATGGTGCGGGGGCTGATCTTTCTAATGCTAGCGGCGGCGCTGAGCAAGTTTTTGGGCCTGGCGCTGCTGGGTTTTGTGCTCGACAAGCTGGTAATTGGCTCAGCGGTGGCCATGGCCTTCATGCTGCAGGGGGAGTTTCGGCGGCTGCTGGAACTACTGGGCCAGGGGCGCGTGTGGGAACTGCTCAGCCCCTCCCGCGAAACCATGCCCCAGCCCGACAACGTGATCGATGAAATTGTCGATGCGGTCAAAGAACTGTCGCAGAACCGCACCGGGGCGCTCCTGATTCTTGAGATCGACAAGCCCATCGACGAGCGAGATTTTACGGTGCCGGGGGTACGCATCAATGCGGAGGTCTCTAAAGAGCTGATTCAAACTATTTTTCAGACCAGCACCCTGCTCCACGATGGGGCCATGCTGGTGCGGGGGGCACGAATCGCGGCGGCAGGGGTAATTTTGCCGATTTCTGAGCGAGTAGCCTCGCGACAGCTGGGCACCCGTCACCGGGCCGCGATGGGCATTACCGAGCGGGTGGAGCACTGTCTTTGTGTGGTGGTATCCGAAGAAACGGGGTCTATTTCTTTGGCGGAAGGCGGTATTCTAGATCGGCCTCTGACTAGCAGCCGCCTGCGCAGTATTCTGCGGTCTAAATTTTCAAAATCGGTAGACCGCGAGGCGGTGGCCCCTCAGCTCAGAAGCCTTGGTCGGCGGCTGGGCAGCCTTGGGGTTGCCTACGCGCTGCGCTTGTTCCGTCTTCCCTCATCGTCTCCCCGAGAGAAAAAATGACCACCAAGCCTGTTGTTCGCTACGCCCTGCCCGCCGACCTCAAGCCCGATCGCCTGCCTCGGCACGTAGCGGTCATTATGGACGGCAACGGGCGCTGGGCTAAACAGCGGGGGCTACCGCGCATTATGGGCCACCGCCGGGGGGTTGACACCCTCAAAACGCTGCTGCGCTGCTGCCGCGACTGGGGTATCGGGGCGCTCACCGCCTACGCCTTTTCGACCGAAAACTGGGGCCGCCCTGTCGAAGAGGTCGATTTTTTAATGGCGCTGTTTGAGCGGGTGCTGCGCCAGGAACTGCTGGAAATGATGGAAGAAAATGTCCGTATTCGCTTTGTGGGCAACCTGGCGGCGCTGCCGCGATCGCTCCAGGGCGAGATTCACCAGGCGGTGACTCAGACCCAGGGCAACCACGGCATTGAGTTTACGGTGGCCACCAACTACGGCGGTCGGCAGGAAATTGTGCAGGCCTGTCGCTCGATCGCAGAACAGGTGCAGCAGGGCCAGCTCAGCCCCGCTGATATCAGTGAAGACCTGTTTGGCCGCCACCTGTATACCGCTGAAATCAGCGACCCCGACCTGCTGATTCGCACCAGCGGCGAAATGCGGATTAGCAATTTTTTGCTGTGGCAGCTGGCCTACGCCGAAATTTATGTCACCGAAACCCTGTGGCCCGATTTTGATGCCTCAGAGTTTCACCGGGCGATCTATGCCTACCAGCAGCGCGATCGCAGGTTTGGCAAGGTAAAAGGATAGTCACCCCAGCCAGTTTGGTCCAGTCAGTACCTGCCTAGAAGAAGATGTAAAAGCGGCTGGGCTCGGTATACCCTAAAACCATGAATTTACCGACTTGGATTACGGTATCGCGGCTGCTGGGTGTGCCCCTGCTGCTGATCTTGCTGCATGCCCCGACGGAAACCCAGCGCTGGTGGGCGGCAGGGCTGTTTGTGGTGGCGGCGGGCACTGACTGGCTCGATGGCTACCTGGCCCGACGGCTCAACCAGGTGACCGACCTGGGCAAGTTTTTAGACCCGCTGGTGGATAAGCTGCTGGTGTTTGCCCCGCTGCTGATGCTGATAGAGCTGGGCCAGGTGCCCGCCTGGGGCGTCTTCCTCATTGTGGCGCGGGAAGTTACAATCGCGGGCTGGCGCGTCAATCCGGTGCTGCAGGCGGGGGGCGCGGTGCCGGGGGCCAATCTGTGGGGCAAGGCCAAGACCGTGGTGCAGATCGCGGCGATCGCGCTGCTGATTGCCCCTCACCCGCCCGCCTGGGATCTACCGGCCCTGGGCCTGTTTTGGCTGGCGGTGGCGCTCACCCTGATTTCGGGGTTGGTCTATCTCTGGCCACAGCTACAGCCGCGCCGCGCTGCGTAGGGTTTTGGCAAGCCTCCGTTTTAGCCACCAGAGTTTACGGGAGCAGCAGGCCATTTAAAGAGAGGCCATCTAAAAAAGTTGTCCGGTTCAATCAAGTCTCGGCCAAGTGTCTGCTAAACTAACGAAGAACTTCTTGTTCTTGGAAGCGTGGCTGAGTGGTCGAAAGCGCCTCCCTGCTAAGGAGGTAGGGGAGTAAACCTTCCCTCGTGGGTTCAAATCCCACCGCTTCCGTATTTTGAACCGACAAAAGCGGCTGAGATGAGTATCCGTCTCAGCCGCTTTTGTCGTAGAAGCGACTGTTTTTAACATACAGGTGTACTCAGGGTTCGCTTGTACTGTAGGCTTAGGGCAGTGGTGCTAACGTACCCATGATTCCTAAGCAGATTACCCTCAAGAATTTTCTCAGCTACCGCGATGCCAGCCTCGACTTTAGCGGGCTGCACGTGGTCTGCGTGGCCGGTCCCAATGGGGCGGGCAAGTCGTCGCTGCTAGAGGCTATCGCCTGGGCGCTGTGGGGTCAGAGCCGGGTTGCCGCCGATGACGACATCATTCACCAGGGCGCGACGGAGGCCAGCGTTAGCTTTCAGTTTCAGCAGGGCGAGCACACCTACCGGGTGATTCGCAGCCGACACCGCAGCCAGGGCACCAGCCTGGAGTTTCAGGTCTACACCGAAGCGGGCTGGCGGGTGCTGACTCAGCGGGGGGTGCGGGCCACCCAAGCACTGATTTGCCGCCACCTCCGGCTTGACTACGATACGTTTATCAACTCGGCCTACCTGCGCCAGGGCGGTGCCGACGACTTTATGCTGAAGCGGCCCGGCGATCGCAAGCAAATTTTGGCCGATCTGCTCAAGCTCAATCACTACGACCAGCTGGCTGAACGGGCTAAAGATCAGGCCCGCCAGGCTAAGGTTGAAGCCACCCTGCGCCAAACCCAGCTTGACGAGTTGACCGCCACGCTGGCCGACTATGAGCCGACGCTGCAGCGTCAGGCCCAGCTGCAGCGAAATCTGCACGAGCTAAATCAGCAGCAGTCGAGCGATCGCCAGCAGCTACAGCAGCTGCGCGCCCGGTCGCAAAGCCACCGCAGCGTCGAGCAGCAGCTTCAGATGCAGCGCCAGCAGCAGCGCCACCTCAGCACTCTGCTGCACCAGACGGAGACGGCCCTAGCTACTCGAACCGCCGAACAGCGCCAGCGAGAGGCCCTGCTAGCCCAGACGGACGCGATCGAAGCTGGCGTCATCGAGCTGACGGCGCTGGAAGCCGAAGATGCCCAGCTGAACCAGCAGTTTCAGCAGTACCAGACCCTTCAGGCCCAGCGGCAGACTCTGGAGGCCGCCTGGCAGGCTCACTCCCAGCAGCTTCGCACTCGCCTCAGCCAGAGCCAGATGCAGCTGGCCGCCGTGCGGGCTCAGCTCAGCGATCTCAACGACCTCCTGAGCCAAAGTGATGCGATCGCCGCCAGCCGTCAGCAGTTTTTAGCCGCCAAGGCCCAGCTCAAGCATCTCGATGCCCTCCAGCTCCAGGCCGAGCCATTACAGCAGCGGCGACGACAGCTGGAGGCCGAGCTACAGCAGGCCCAAACTCGCCTGCAAACCCGGCTCGAAGAACTGGCCGCCAGCGCCCAGCAGCTGCAGCAGCACCAGGGCGATCGCCCCCAGCTAGTCGCCACGGCCCAGGAGGTCTCTGACACCCTCGGCTACCTGGAGCAGCGCCGGGCCTATCAAGAGCAGGTGCGCGAAAAAGGGCTAGAGCGGCGCAGCTTTATGGAGGTGCTACAGGCCAACCAGCGCCGCTGCGAGACCCAGATTGCCCAGATCGGCCAAAAGCTGGGGCTGCTGGGGCTGCCCGAAGCAGCCTGCCCCCTCTGCGATCGCCCCCTCACCGCCCACCACCGCGCTATCGTCGAAGGTCGCCACCGCCATGAGCAGCAGGAGCTACAGGAAGAGATCTGGGTGATTCGCGAACAGCTGGCCGTCTCAGAGCGCGAAATTCAGGTGCTGCGCCAGGAGTATCGCGCCGTCGAGGCTGAGCTTGAGGCCTATGCCCCGGTGCTACAGAAGCAGGGCCAGCTGACGGCTCAGATGGCCTCTCAGGCAACGGTTCACGATCAGCTCCAGAGCCTGGAAACCGAGCAAAAGCGGCTGGAGCAGTGCCTGAGTACAAACCAGTACGCCCTTGATCGCCGCGCTGAGCTGCACCATATTGACCAAACCCTGGCCCAGCTGGCCTACGACGATCGCGACCACGCCCTGGTGCGGGGTCAGGTCGATCGCCTGCGCTGGGCCGAGATCAAACACCGCGACCTGGTGCAGGGGCAGCGACGACAGCAGCAGCTTACCCAGCGGCAGCAGCGCCTGGAGGCCGAGCTGACCCAGCTTGAGGCCGACCTAGCTCAGCTTCAGCAGAGTGAGCCGGGGCTGGCGCTGGCGGCGGCCCAAACCGCCCTCGATCAGCTCAACTACTGCATCGATCGCCACCAGCAGGTGCGCCAGGCCCTATCGGCAGCTCAGGTCTGGCGACAGAGACAGCAAGACCTAGAGCAGGCCCGCCAGCAGCACGCGGCCCAGACGGCTGAGCTGGCCAGCTTGCATACCCAGTACCAGCACCAGCAGCAGGAGTTGGCCCAGCTTAGCGCCACCCTTGCGGCCCTAGAGGCCGAGAGCCAGGCTTTGGCCTACGATCCCAGCGCCCTGGAGGGTCTCGAAGGCGCGATCGCCGACCGTCAGCACCAGCGCGATGCCCTGCTAGCGCAACTGGGTGCCCTAGACCAGGCCCGCCAGCACCTTGAAGGCCTGCAGCAGGGGCTGGCCCAGCGGCAGCAAGACCTGGCCGCCGCGCGCCAGCGGCAGCGGGTCTACCAGGAGCTGGCCCACGCCTTTGGCCGCAACGGCATTCAGGCCCTGATGATCGAAAACCTGCTGCCCCAGCTGGAGGCCGAAACGAATCACCTGCTGGGTCGCCTCAGTGCCCACCAGCTGCATGTGCAATTTGTCACCCAGCGGGCCACCAAACGCGGTCAGGGCGTGATCGACACCCTGGATATTTTGATCGCCGACGCCCACGGCACCCGGCCCTACGAAACCTATTCGGGGGGCGAGGCGTTTCGGGTTAACTTTGCTCTGCGGTTGGCCCTAGCTCGGCTGCTGGCCCAGCGGTCGGGCATGGCCCTACAGCTACTCATCATCGACGAAGGCTTTGGCACCCAAGACCAGCAGGGCTGCGATCGCCTGATTGCCGCTATCAATGCGATCGCCTCCGACTTCGCCTGCATTCTCACCGTCACTCACATTCCCCACTTTCGAGCGGCCTTTCAGACTCGCATCGATGTGGCCAAAACCGCCCAGGGCTCGCAGCTGTCTCTCTCCGCCTGAGGCGTATTTCGGCAATGCTTAAGGAAATGAGTCGATACTCAGATTTTTATTAACATTCCTTCTAAATTTTAATAATCCCAGCCTGGACAATCTCGAAAATATGTCTTCTGGAATGCAACAGACCCACTTCAAGGGCTTTAATCTAGGGAGCAAGGCCCAAGCCACTGAGGCTTGCCTGAGTATTAATGACCATTCACGCTTCCTTTAATAAATGTTACAGTTGTTTACATAAAGTCGTTCATAAGATTTTACCAATGAGTCCTGTTGAAATTCTTTTAGAGGTTGGCGCCGCTCTAGTCGTAGTCGGTGCCGTGCTCAAGCAGCGTTCTGAGCAAGCAGCCCTCGAAGCCCAGCCAATTCCAGTTCCTGTGCGGTCTCGTCCCTAAACGAGAAGTAAGTTCTGCGGCCTGTAGAGGTGACTTCCTAGGGCTTCTACTAATAAGTGGCTGATTACTACCTAGTGCTGCTGCCTGCCTGGTCACACTCAGGTTGGGTCAATTGTTTAATCGTTTCTGCGACGCTGTTCCCTAAGGTTGTCGATTTATCATGAGAGCCGTGCAAAACTCCACCGATCTGGTGCGCACCTACCTAAAGGAGATTGGTAAGGTGCCCCTGCTTACCCACGAAGAAGAGATCGTGCTGGGCAAGCAGGTGCAAAGACTGACAGCCTTGGAAGCAAAGCGACAGGTCACTGAAGAGATTGTCGGTCACGGGCTGACTCTGGAGCAGTGGGCCGAGGCGGTTGAGCTCCCTGTGGCCGAGCTATCTTCGATCGTTCGCCAGGGCAACTTAGCCAAGCGCAAAATGGTAGAGGCCAACCTGCGCCTAGTGGTATCGGTGGCCAAGAAGTACATCAAGCGCAACGTCGATCTGCTCGACCTGATTCAGGAGGGTACCATTGGTATGCAGCGCGGGGTTGAAAAGTTTGACCCCACCAAGGGCTATCGCTTTTCCACCTATGCCTACTGGTGGATTCGTCAGGCCATCACCCGCGCGATCGCCGAGAAAAGCCGCACCATTCGCCTGCCCATTCACATTACTGAAAAGCTCAACAAGCTCAAAAAAGCTCAGCGCACCCTCTCGCAGCGGCACGGGCGAGCGGCCACTGTGGCCGAGCTAGCGGTCGAGTGCGATCTCACCACCAAGCAGGTGCGCGATTATCTCGAAAAATCGCGCCAGCCCCTCTCCCTCGACCTCAAGGTGGGCGACAACCAGGATACGGAGCTAGGGGAACTGCTCGAAGATGACGGCCCTTCACCAGAAGACTTTGCTACCCAGGTATCCCTGCGGCAAGATCTGGAGCGCCTCATGGGTGATCTGACCCCGCAGCAGCGCGAAGTGCTCTCCCTGCGCTTTGGCCTGGCTGACGGCAAAACCATGACCCTGGCCAAAATTGGTGACCTGCTCTCGATTAGCCGGGAGCGGGTGCGCCAGATTGAGCGCGAGGCGTTGACCAAGCTCCGCAAGCGCCAGTCTGACATTCGTGAGTATCTGGCCAGCTAGAACAGCGGCGCTATCCGCCGAACCGCAGCGCGAATCCTACCTACCTATGGCCTGGGGGAACTTTTCCCTTGGGCTACCTTTTTGGCGAACGCAACATAACGGCACAGAATCCCTCGCTGTAGCGCCGCCAACCGTAGCCCAATTGACCAAATGGGGGAGATCCCGCATTCTAGAGTGGTTCTAGCTAAATCTGCCCCATCTGAGGAGTGCCCATGAGCTATCGCATGGATCGCCGTGCTTATGCCGAAACCTTTGGCCCGACGGTGGGCGATCGCCTTCGCCTAGCCGACACCGAACTTATCATTGAAGTTGAGCAAGATTTCACCACCTACGGGGACGAGGTGAAATTCGGCGGCGGCAAGGTAATCCGCGACGGCATGGGCCAGTCGCCGATCGGGCGCGACGCTGGCGCGGTAGATATGGTGATCACCAACGCCCTGATTCTGGACTGGTGGGGCATTGTCAAAGCCGATATCGGCATCAAAGACGGCAAAATTCACAAAATCGGCAAGGCGGGCAACCCCTACATCCAAGACGGCGTTGACATCATCATCGGCCCCGGTACTGAGGTCGTGGCCGGGGAGGGCATGATTGTCACCGCGGGGGGCATCGACAGCCACATTCACTTCATTTGCCCCCAGCAAATTGAAACCGCGATCGCCTCCGGCATCACCACCATGATTGGCGGCGGCACCGGCCCCGCCACGGGCACCAACGCCACCACCTGCACCCCCGGCGCGTGGAATATCTGGCGCATGCTGCAAGCTGCCGATGCGTTTCCAATGAATCTGGGATTCCTTGGCAAGGGCAATAGCGCTCAGCCCGAAGGACTGGTAGAGCAGGTCAAAGCGGGGGCGATGGGCCTCAAGCTGCACGAAGACTGGGGTACCACCCCGGCCACCATCGACACCTGCCTGGGTGTTGCCGACGACTACGACGTGCAGGTCGCTATCCACACTGACACCCTGAACGAGGCGGGCTTTGTGGAAGACACGATCGCCGCCTTCAAGAACCGGGTGATTCACACTTACCACACCGAAGGGGCCGGCGGTGGTCACGCCCCCGACATCATTAAGGTCTGCGGTGAGGCCAATGTGCTGCCCTCCTCGACGAACCCCACTCGCCCCTACACCCGCAACACCCTCGACGAGCACCTCGACATGCTGATGGTGTGCCATCACCTCAGCCCCAGCATTCCCGAAGATATTGCCTTTGCCGAGTCGCGCATTCGCCGCGAAACCATTGCCGCCGAAGATATTCTCCACGACCTGGGGGCCTTCAGCATGATCGCCTCCGACTCCCAGGCCATGGGTCGGGTGGGCGAGGTCGTCATTCGCACCTGGCAGACCGCCCACAAAATGAAGGTGCAGCGCGGCGCCCTGACGGAAGATAGCGATCGCAACGACAACCACCGGGCCAAGCGCTACGTGGCCAAGTACACCATCAACCCCGCCATCACCCACGGCATCGCTAACCACGTGGGCTCAATTGAGGTCGGCAAGCTGGCGGATATTTGCCTGTGGAAGCCCGCTTTCTTTGGCGTCAAGCCTGAACTGGTGATTAAGGGTGGCGTCATTGCCTGGGCCCAGATGGGCGACCCCAACGCCAGCATTCCCACGCCCCAGCCGGTGCACATGCGGCCCATGTTTGGCAGCTTTGGGGGGGCGATCGCCACTACCTCCCTCAGCTTTGTCTCACAGGCCGCGATCGATCTGGGCATTCCTGAGCAGATTGGGTTGGCTAAAGCGACCGCCGCTGTGGCCAACTGCCGCAGTCTTAGCAAGGCCGACATGAAGCTCAACACCTACCAGCCCCACATGGAGGTCAACGTCGAAACCTACGAGGTGCGGGCCGACGGTCAGCTGCTCACCTGCGAACCGGCAGAGGTGCTGCCCATGGCGCAGCGGTACTTTTTGTTCTAGCCCAACAACTGTCCTTTTTCTATCCAGGAGATTTTGGACGAAGACTTTTACGGTATTTAGACCTTGGGAGTGCGATCGCAGCAACACCTGAGCACGCTGCTGTTTTACAGAACAGGTATTTACAGAACAGGTATAGGCTGAGGACTCCACATGAGTAGCAAAGCGCTCTTCCATTGTCGAAAACGGTATGCTGGTTATAGGGTGCAGGAGTGTGAGGCGATCGCTCACCTCCTGCGACCTAAACAGGCTGGACTACGCTGCAACCCAGCCAGTTCCCCAAAACCACAATAATTTGCGATTACCATAAATTTGTTGCAAATGTCATCAAGCGGTGGCAGATTTTCAAGTGTCCACAGTAGAATATAGTGGCACTCAAACGTAAAGTTTGAGTTCACTCCTCACACCACACCCCGCCCAGGCCCTTGGTCTGGGCGGTTTCTTATGTTTCAGTCTGACTCAAACACTTAGAATCGCTGTCAGGACACTATTGCTAATAAGTTAGTGTAGTTTTGCAAATCAGAGCTACCTAAGGACTGAGGTTTGTTGGGGATTGGCTATGGTAAGATTGCGTGTGATTAACAACGGCAAGGAACACTAGGCATGGCAGCCGCTCAGGTAACAGACTCGACTTTCAAGCAAGAAGTTCTCGAAAGCACCGTTCCCGTACTGGTCGACTTTTGGGCCCCTTGGTGTGGCCCCTGCCGTATGGTGGCTCCGGTGGTAGAAGAAATTGCTGAGCAGTACGACGGCCAAATCAAAGTAGTTAAAGTCAACACCGACGAAAACCCCAGCGTGGCCAGCCAGTACGGCATCCGCAGCATTCCAACCCTGATGATCTTCAAAGAGGGGCAGCGGGTTGACATGGTAGTGGGGGCTGTACCCAAAACGACCCTGGCCAATACCCTCGAAAAGTACCTCTAGCCTGTTCGTTTAGTCTGTTTAGACCGAATAATCCTGGATCATCTTGCGCCAGGGTGAAAGACTATCTAGATTAGCTGACCCAAAAATTGAACAACCGGAACCCTCTAGGGATGCATTAATCTTTCCCTAGAGGGTTCTTGCAAGGTAAGGGGCGAAATTGTCGCTAAAATAGAGTGCTGCCTCTATGGACCCAACAGCGTATGGTTGCGCTCCCCTCCGACTTTCCCGCTAGTGTTCAGGCTGATCTGGCTACGGTGCTGGAGAAGTTGCCCAACCTGGAGCATGGCAGGCTCATTCGTCAGGTGTTAGAAACCATTCTGAGAATGACGGGGCGAGAGGCAGACCGCCTGGACTGGAAAATTTTGAACTACGCCCTGCTCGATATGGAGCAGGGATTTCAAATCTTTTACCCCTACCGCCACACCCGCAAAATCACTATTTTTGGCTCGGCCCGTACCGGCGCTATCAGCCCCGACTACAAGCTGGCTGAGCAGTTCGCCAAACAGATTACCGAACTGGGCTTTATGGTAATGACCGGAGCCGGGGGAGGCATTATGGAGGCGGGTAATGCCGGGGCAGGCTCTGAACACTCGTTTGGGCTCAATATTCAGCTCCCCTTTGAGCAGGGGGCAAACTCGGTCATGGCGGGCGACCCAAAGCTGATTAACTTTAAGGATTTCTTTACGCGCAAGCTCTTCTTTTTGCGCGAAAGCGATGCCCTGGTGCTGTTTCCGGGTGGCTTTGGCACTCAAGATGAGGCTTTCGAGTCGCTCACGCTGATTCAAACGGGCAAGGCCGACCCCATGCCCGTCGTGCTGGTCGACCATCCTGGCGGCGATTACTGGCAGGGCTGGGACAGCTATATTCGCACCCACCTGCTCAACCGTGGTCTCATCAGCCCCGACGACCCCAGCCTTTACACCATCACCGACAACGTAGACGACGCCTGCCACGCAATCAGCAGCTTTTACCGGGTGTACCACTCCTGCCGCTATGCAGGCGATCGCCTGATTATTCGGCTCAAGTGCGACCTAAGCGATGGCGCTGTTGCTTTGCTAAACGACGAATTTAGCGACATTCTGGCTAAGGGTCAGATTGAGAAAACGGCGGCTCTTCCTGAAGAGCGCAAGGACGAAACCGCTGAACTGCCCCGACTGGTGATGCACTTTAACCACCGCGACTTTGGCAAGCTGCACCAGTTGATCTGGCGGCTCAACGATCTGGGTGATCATCGCCCCGAGGCTCAGCATCCGGAGCAGAAGTAGATGAGTGAGTGAGTGAATGAGGGGATGGGTAGATGGGTGAGTGAGTGAATGAGGGGATGGGTAGATGGGTGGTGAGTGGATGGGTGGATGAGTGGATGAATCTGTGGGTGGCCTGGTTTGGTAGGCCTACTTCAGGTTTAGAGTGTTTCAGCTCAATATTTATCCAGACTTATCCAAAATTTCTCGGCAACAGGCCCGGCGGGCCGAGTTTGCGACTTCAGGGAAGATATTTGTTTAGATGAAGTACTCTTAGGCGATGAGCCCAAGGACATTGAGGCATGAATAGTTCTTCCTCGCCTGCCTACTCATCCACTCATCTACCCACCCACCCCTATGTCTCAGGTACAGGCCTTTTTAGAGCAGCTTTACCACGAGTTCAAAGGGCTCTCGGCTGGTAAACTGGCGTCCTACATTCCTGAGCTGGCGCGGGCCAACCCCGACTGGTTTGGCATTAGCCTGGTTACCCTCGATGGCCGCAGCTTTGAGGTGGGAGATGTGGACCAAAAGTTCACCATTCAGTCGATCTCCAAGGTGTTTGTCTACGGCATGGCCCTGGAGGACTATGGCCGCGAAAAGCTGCTCAAGAAGGTGGGGGTAGAGCCAACGGGCGATCCGTTTAACTCGCTCATTCGCCTCGATGAAGACTCCAAACGCCCCGATAACCCGATGGTGAATGCGGGGGCGATCGCCACCACCGGCCTAATTACCGGCAGCGACCCAGCCGAGCGGCTCAACCGCATGCTGACTATGTTTCAGCGCTACGTGGGCAGCGAGGTGTTTGTCGATGTGTCCACCTTTATCTCAGAAAAAACGACGGGCCACCGCAACCGGGCCATGGCTCACCTGATGCTCAACTTTGGAATGATTGAGCAGCCGATTGAGGAAGCGCTCGACCTCTACTTCCAGCAGTGCGCGGTGCTGGTTACAGCCCATGACCTGGCGGTGATGGCGGCAACGCTGGCTAACCAGGGCGTCAACCCGATTACCGGGCAGCGGGCGGTCGGGGCCGAGCACGTGCGCGATATTCTCAGCGTGATGTACACCTGCGGCATGTACAACTTTGCCGGCGAGTGGGCCTTTCGAGTCGGCATTCCGGCCAAGAGCGGTGTGTCGGGGGGAATTATGGCGGTGGTGCCCAATCAGGCTGGTATTGCCGTGTTTTCGCCCCTGCTCGATAACCATGGCAACAGCGTGCGAGGGCTAAAAGTGTTTGAAGCTCTCTCTCGGCAGTACGGGTTTCACCTGTTCGATCTCTCCCTGGGCCGCTGCCACTTCACCAACAGTGATTGAGAGCCCTAGGCTGAGGTAAATTGTAATTTACACTAGCGACAATTCGGGCTTTTGTCCTGGCTGCACCAGGCTAGGACGATCGACAGCTGGTTTGGTAATAAATTCCACCACTTTGCCCAGGTCTTTGAACATTTTGTTTTCGACATCCCGGCGGTAGGCGTCTACTACAGCGGTAGCGCGAAAGTGGTGCAGCGCATCAGCGAGATACCGCACGTGGCGTTCCTCATCCTTGAGTACCGATTCGATCGCAGCCCGAGTCGCCGTCAGGTCATCGGGCAAGCTGTTCAGGATACAGCGAAACCCACGCACCCCCATTTCTTCGGCTAGCAGCACGCTGGCCAGCAGGTGGGGCAGGGGGGCTGCAGCCAAGTCATCGACCTGATGGTAGCGCCGCATGGAGGCTTCGCCCACGCTGGAGAGCGACTGCTGAGCGGCTTCACCGTCTAGATCGATAAAATAACCCTCCCGCTCAACGGCTTTGGTGAAAATTTGAGCATGGCGCACCTCATCGCTGATGTGGCGCTGCATTTGCTCGTCAAGCCAGAGCGGAATCTCTGCCGCCTTGGCCGCGCGAATGTGGGCAACGGTACGACTGCCCTCGGCCTCTTGTAGCGCCAGGGAAGCAAACAGGTGGGGCCGTCGCTGAGGATTAGCGGTGCTCTGGCTGTAGTAGATAGCGCTAAAACCAATAAACAGGAGATGCTGAAGCATGGCTGGGGGTAGTTGAGATGGATCCTGCTAGCCATTGTAGAAACTTCTGGCTGTCTATGCCGCTTGAACAGCTCTTAATAACGCCTGAAACCGCAGCAACCTGGGTTACTGCGGCTTGAGGTTTCTTAGCGTGATCCAAAGAGTAATCCAACGAATAAAGCGTCCAATGGATCAATCCTAGGGGCTGTCATCAATTAGTTGCTGAATGCCTAAAAATCAAGGACTACAGCCCCTAGCCTGTTTTTTGGGTCGGGCGTGGCATGGCTTGGCATACAGGGCTTCTGGCCAGAATTGATGACACGCCCTAGGCCAAGTCATCCTCCTCACCTTCAATCTCAGCGCTTATCGTTGCAACGGGCGATGGCGGCGG
>PYGV01000207.1 GCA_003022385.1 filamentous cyanobacterium CCP3
CCTCGGCGCTGGCTGGGACCAGTTGTCTTACTGGGGCCAGCGGGGGTGTGGTTGCTGCTGCTGCTGGTATTGCCCACACTGCTGATTCTTGAGATCAGTTTAGTACCGGGGCTGCGCCTGGGTCAGCCCAGCGGCGGGTACGGGCTAGGCAACTACCTACAAAATTTTCAGCCGGTGTACCTGCGGGTGATCGGGCGATCGCTGGCTTTTGCGGTGGGCTCAACCGTGCTTTGCCTGCTGTTGGGGTTCCCGGTGGCCTACTGGCTGGCGCTGATGTCGCCTCGGCGCTGGCGCAACCTGCTGCTGGTGGGGTTCATTTTGCCGCTGTGGACCTCGTCGCTGCTGCGGGCCTACGCCTGGGCAGCGATTTTGCGCCCCAGCGGCGTGCTGAACACCCTGCTCGCTGGGCTTGGGCTACCGACCCAAAACTGGCTTAATACGCCCATAGCGGTATTTATTGGCCTCACCTACAGCTTTTTGCCCTACATGGTGCTCATTCTCTATGCCTCGCTCGAAAAACTCGACACCCGCCTGCTAGAGGCCGCTGCCGACCTGGGGGCAACTCCTTCTCAGGGCTTTTGGAAAATTACCGTGCCCCAAACCTTACCCGGCATTGCCGCCGGGTGTCTGCTGGTGTTTATCAGCACGCTGGGCGACTTTGTGGTGCCCACCCTGCTGGGCGGAGCCTCGTCAATGAATATTTCGCGACTGATCTACAACCAGTTTCTTGGCCCCACCCGCGCCTGGGGCTTTGGCTCAGCGCTCAGTATGGTGCTGATTTTGGCGGTCAGCCTGGCGATCGCCCTGCTCCTGCGCTACGGCGACAAACGCTCTGTCTCTGAGACCTGATCTAGCTCGATCTAGATAGTGCATCGCTGCGCGGCCACACCCTACGCACCCCCTCTTTCTACCCATCTCCCTTACGTCCCCTGCTCTCCCACTCTCCTACCCATCCACTCACCCACATCCCTACCCTACCCGCTCCATGCCTGCTCCCCGCCCCATCACCTGGCCCAGCCTCTTCACCGCCCTGATGTACGCCTTCATGTACTTCCCCATCATTGTGCTGGGGGTATATAGCTTCAACGACTCGCGCTACAGCGCCAGCTGGGAAGGATTTAGTCTGCGCTGGTACCGAGCCCTGTTTAGCGATCGCCGCCTGCTGTCAGCCCTGCAAGACAGCTTGACGATCGCGATCGTGGCGGTGGCCATTTCGGCGGTGCTGGGCCCTCTGATGGCCATTGGTTTAGCCCGCCATCGGTTTCGGGGCAAAGGGCTGTATCGGGGGGTGTCGTACCTGCCGCTGATTGTGCCCGACATCGCGATCGCGGTGGCTACTCTGGTGTTTTTGGTATCGATGGCAATACCGCTGAGCCTGGGCACCATCATTGCGGCCCACATGGTGTTCTGCCTGGCCTATATTGCGGTGGTGGTGGCCAGTCGCCTTCAGCGCCTCGATCCCAACCTCGAAGAAGCCGCCCTAGATCTGGGCGCGACCCCAACCCAGGCCCTCATCAAGGTGCTGATTCCGCAGCTGGCACCGGGTATTTTAGCCGGGTGTCTGCTGGCCTTTGTGCTCAGCATGGATGACTTGTTGATTTCCAGTTTTACCGCTGGCGGGGGGGCTAACCCGTTGCCCATTGAGATTTTTAGTCGGGTACGCACAGGGGTTAAACCCGACATCAATGCCCTCAGCGTAGTGCTCATTTTAGGCTCGGCATTGCTGGCGGGCCTGGCTGAGTACGTACGCTACTGGGGCGATCGCCATCGGCAGACGCTGTAGTCACTCGCGCTATCTGCCCAATCGAATGGCCCATTGAGCTGACGGAACAAACGGTCAAAATTCAGCATCTAGCTGAAAAAATTTCTGTCAACTCGACAAAATCGGTAGCCGGGCGGCAGCTTATTTCAACCCAGTATAAGTTTTGGTGATTTAAACCACGCCTCAGCCTGCGGTTAATCACGGGCAGGCAAGATCAAGATCATGCCCAGTCAGAGGTCGCATCACGGTTAGATTTAGGGTATCGGGCGATATTGAGTACAGCCTCAAATCGCTCAGGTCGTCACCATGTCCCAAGTCACCAACCAGTCACTCAAAGCTATCGTTGATCAAATTTTTGCCGAACGCTGCATCAGCCGCCAGGTACAACGAGAACTGATGAATGTGCTGCTCAGCCAGCCTACGCTCAGCAACCAGGACCATGCCACGGCGCAGCGGGTGTTTGACGCTATTCGACAGGGGCGGTTGCGGATAATTGATTAGTCGCCCGAGTTCAAAATCGATCGCACCCGGCTGAAGAGATACCTTATTAGATAGAGAAAATTTTGGGCTAAATTGCAACCTGCAAACAAACATTTTTAACGTCTGAGCACCATCCACAGCTTTATCGACCCGGCCCATAAGTACATAATGGGCCGGGTTATTGTTTCTCAAGTCACCCTAAATTACAGTAAAAAGAGAATAATAAGGCTGCGTGGTTTCAACACCGTTTAACCAGCTCCTACGAGCATTCTTGAAGCAGTTTTGGCATTTCATGTATTCTCTGAAGAACGCAATAAAAGAGAGTTAACAGCGATTTTAGTGAATACCTCAGTGCACCTGGTTCGCAAAATCTCATTCTGCAGTCAGGCTTGAATTATGCCTGCTGATGGATAAGGCCGCACGTAAAGGCTTGCTACTGTGTTTTTGTTGATGCCTATATCGAGGTATTTTGATGACTAATTTTCGCGATCAAAACGAGAGTATTTCTAATCATCCTGGGCAGACCGATCAAAGCGCTTCGTCCCAAGACGTAAATGTTGCCCAGCGGGCTGAAAGCGACGCCGACCAGGCTGCTACTGAAGCGGCGGGCATTGTCCCTGACAAATTTGCTAACCAGGCCGAAAATTTTTCTGACCAAGCCTCCAACCAGGTTCAAGCCGCTAAGTCCGCGGTTACCCAACCGCTACCTACCCCTCCAGGAATGTCTGGTACTCAGGCTACGGCCGATGAACTGCTAAGGCGGTTGAACTGGGGGGAACCTGCCCTTACAATCATTGACGCTCGCAGCCGCCAATCCTTTAATGCAGAGCGCATCACTGGCGCTATGTCTCGTGATCAGATCAATGAAGCAACTGCGTCTCTAGAACATCAGCGGGACATCTATGTCTATGGTGACGGTGCTGATGACGCCACAGAAGTTGTCAATCAGCTGCGCCAAGCAGGCTACCAGAAAGTAGCTCTTTTGCAGGGTGGATTGTCGGCCTGGAAAGCGATTGGTGGTCCTACCGAAGGTGTAGAAGCCTTTTCTTCGCCCGCTGGTGCAAAGGTTTAGGCCTTCCGCCAACGGTTATCCCTCGATAGGTGTCGTTCAAGACTCGATCTGAGCAACTTTTAACCAAAGTGAGCAGGGGCATTGCGATGTAATGCCCCTACAGCGCAGGGCTACCAGGTAGGCGTAGTATAGCGCCAGCTTCGCATTGTATAACCCTGCTTTTTAGGGGCGAATTGCATTTGCCCCTTTAAGCTACGCGGAGTCAAAAAAGTTCGAGCCATACAGTTTGGAACGCCACCAGCTGGTGGCGTTCCAAACTGCTTGTACACCTATTTGGCAGCTCTATGTTGCACTTACATTTGGGCAATACTCTGGCAATCGCGCCATCGCCAGAGTACAAAGGCATCTAGCCCTCTTTGCCCTCTTCAGGCTTCACGGTAGGAACGAAGTCAGGCTTTTCCTTATTTTCCCAGCCAGCAGGGCGCTTGGAGTTGTACCAAGCCACTGAGCCCAGAGTTACTGCGGCTATGAAGCCTACCACATAGACCAGTACAAAGGATGAAGAGGTCGCTGCCTCACCTGATACCGCAAAGTAAAGTGCCATAGCTAAATAAATCTCCAAAATCAGTTGTCTTTTATCCTACGACGATCGGTCGGTGAGGGGATCACCCTCAGGTCTGACCCTGCTGCCGCAGAGGCTCTCAACTCACCAGTGCATCTATACCCTTAGGACTATTCCCCGCCTGCCGAGGAGGGTGGCGCTTCTAGGGGCGGCGGTGCCACGATGGGCGGCGGCGCCGGGGCCGGAGCGATCGGTACCGGCGCCGGGGCTACTGGAGCCGGGGCCGATGGACGCGGGGCAGGGGCAGGTGGCGCGGGAGCGGGCGGGTCGTTAGTAATGGCAGGAGCAGGCTCTGCGGCTGGTTCCGGAGCGGCGGTATTGGCATTTCTAGGCCCGCTATTGCTGTCGTTGTTGCTAGCAGCAGCAGGTGCCTCAGCGCTAACCGACGAAGACCTATTTTCACTCTCCGAACGGGTTGCCGTCTGACGACTGCCACCGCTGGATTGAGCCGGCTCCGACGATTGAGACGGTCCGCTGTCGGCCACTACTCGACCGGGCTTGACCGGGCTAAGGGTAATGGTAGCCTCCCGTCCGCCCAGGCGAGGCAGGCTTGGAAAATCTTCGGAGGGAATGTCGTCAGTCAGCTTGGCCATAAAATCGCGCCATACGCTCGCGGCCATGCTGCTGGCTCCTCGGGTTGGCGTATTGTCGTCATTGCCCATCCATACCCCAGCCACCAGTTGAGGAATGTAGCCTACAAACCAGAGATCGCGATATTCCTCAGAGGTGCCGGTTTTGCCTGCTACCGGACGGCCCAGATAGGCATTGCTGCCTGTGCCGCCTTCGACAACCCCGCGCAGCATCCAGGTCATGATCGCGGCAGAGTCAGCATCAATGGCCTGCACCGATTCGTTGGGCCGCTCATAGATGACTTCGCCGTTGCTGTTGAGCACCCGTCGAATGCCGTGGTTGGGACGGTGTATGCCCTTATTGGCCAGGGTACCGTAGGCGCCAGTTAACTCCAGCAGGTTGACTTCTGATGTACCCAAGGCCAAGGAGTAGGCGGGCAACAGCGGCGACTCAATGCCCATGCGCCCAGCCAGTTGCACTACCGGGTCAAATCCCACATCGACCAGCAGCTTCACCGCCACAATGTTGACCGAGTTGCGCAGTGCCTGCAGCAGGTCCATGCCGCCGCTGTAGTTTTCGCCGTAGTTCTTGGGCTCATAGCCATCAACCACGTAGCGGGCGTCGACATAGTTTTTGTAGGGCGACATGCCTCCCGCGATCGCCGCTGCATAGACAAAGGTTTTAAAGGTTGACCCCGGCTGTCGCTGGGCCTGGGTGACGCGGTTGAACTGATTTTCGCTGGTAAAGTCGGTGCCGCCCACCATGGCCTTAATTTCACCATTGCGGGGGTCAACGGCCACTAGGGCGACCTGGCCGACCCGTTGCCAGTTGCTATAGCGCTCAACGGCGCTTTCAACGGTTTCTTCAGCACGGCGCTGCCAGACCACATTCAGAGTAGTTTCAACCGTCAGCCCACCAGCTTCTAGCTGGTCGGGGGGCAGCAGAGCCTCTAGCTGCTTTTGAATGTAGATCGTGAAGTAGGGAAACTCGCTGTAGAGAAACTTGGGCTGGTTAGGAGTGACCTCGACGCTGGCGGTAATGGCTTCCTCGGCCTCTGTCCCGGTAATGGCCTCAGTAGCCAGCATGCGGCGAACTACGCGGTTACGCTGGCTGCGGGCCGCCTCTACATCCACCGCTGGTGAATACAGACTGGGGGCCGGGGCCATACCGGCAATCATGGCCGACTCTGCCACGGTGAGCTGGTCAATGGTTTTGCCGAAGTAAATCCAGGCGGCATCGGCGACGCCATAGGCTCCAGAACCCAGGTACACCAGGTTGAGGTAGCGCTCAACAATCTGCTCTTTGGTCAGGCTTTTTTCCAGCTGAATGGCCATCAGAGCTTCTTTGAGCTTGCGCTGGTAGCTGCGCTCCTGGTCGAGAAAGACAATGCGCGCCAGCTGCTGCGTGATGGTGCTAGCGCCCTCAACGGTTTCACGCCGCTGGAGATTGGTCAAAATGGCGCGGGCAATGCCTCGGTAGTCAACACCGCTATGCTCATAGAAGCGCTGGTCTTCAGAAGCAATAAAAGCGTCTACCAGGTGCTCAGGAATATCGTCGTAGCTAATAGTCTCTCGGCTGGCGGGGCCAAGCTTTTGCAGAATCACGCCGTCGGCTGACACCATAGTCACGGTGCCATCGCGCTGGTAGGTCAATGCCGTATTGGCATCGGGGAGGGCGGCGTTGGTCGCCTCAATCACGCGGTAGGCACGGGTACCCCCGCCGGCAATGCCTGCCCCGGCCAGCAGCACCACCCAAAACAAGGGCCGCAAAAACAGCGGACGGTAGCTGCGCGGCGGAGTCACCGGCTCGCGGGCGGGCGCAGCCTGAGCTTCAGCCGATCGCGGCGAAGCGGTCGTTTTAGCAAAATCAGTCGAGCTGCCTTTAGGGCTCTTGCGCCCTGCGGCCTTGCGTCTGGCAGAACGCGATGACTTCCCCGCAGGAAACGACAGCCAGGTTAACCAAGATCGAGCCATAGCACCGTTGCCCTTCACGTCCTCTGAGAACTGTATGGGGTTTCGACCATTTCTTCAAGGGTATGGTCTTGATTTGCTGGATCCCCTAAAGCACCGTGTGGCCCAGAGCCAACCCCGTCACCAGCATGCCCAATACCAAAAAAGGCTGGGCGCTGGCCTGGTACTTGACGTCATTGCCCAGGGGGTCGCGCAGAAAATACATATCCTGAAAGGTGATCTGAGGAATTATCAGCAGGATCAGCAGCACCGCGTAAAGATTTTGGTGAATAGCCATCAGGTAGGCCGCTACGCCGCCCTGGAAAATGTCGATCGCCAGCACGCAAATCCAGGCGGCGGTGGTAACGCCAAACATCACCGGCAGCGACTTCAGCCCCATCTGGCGATCGCCCTCCACGCTTTTGAAATCGTTAACTACGGCAATGCCCAATCCGGCCAGGCTATAGAACAGGGTGAGCACGACAATCTGCCAGGTCAGGGTACCAAACAGGGCATGGCCCGCCCACCAGGGCAGCGCAATATAGCTGGCCCCCAGGGCGTAGTTGCCCAGCCAGCCGTTTTGCTTGAGCTTGAGGGGCGGCGCTGAATAGATATACGACACCAGCGAGCCGCCAATGGCGAGCGCCGTGATGGTGGGAAAGCTGTGTCCGGCCCAGCGATCGAGGGCAAAGGCCACCGCTACCCCGCCCACCAGCAGCACCCCAATTTGGGCCACCACCTGGGGAATCGAAATTGCCCCCGAAGGAATAGGGCGGTAGGGCTCATTGATGGCGTCGATGTCGCGATCGTAGAAGTCGTTGAGGGTTTGGGTATAGCCGGTCAGCAGCGGCCCCGAAAGCAGCATGCAGGCGGCGGCAATCAGCACGTATTCCAAACTCCAGCGGTAGTTACCGGAGGAGGCTGCTCCGCACACCACCCCCCAGATTAGAGGAATCCAGGTGATGGGCTTCATCAGCTGCAGACGAATCTTCCAGATCGAGGTTTCGCCTGACTTGGCCCCCTTCATGCCAAGGAGCTGACGAGCCGCATTGCCCTGAGCCTTAGGTGCGACTTCGGCAGCCGCTGCGGATTCAGCCTCAAGGGTACCCTCAGCTGCTAAGGTCGAGTCCGGAGCGCCGTTGACTGGAATGGAGGACGGTTGTTCAGCCATGATTTGTGAAATTGCTAAGAGTCGGTGAAACGTCAGATCAGCGCGATACTTAACCCACGGTGCCACATTTTTTAGTTCAGAATCCAACCCTCACCATAGCAAGGATAGTTTTACTGTGAACCGATGACATGTGGCTGGATTCGCTGATTCAGTTTTGATCAGAACTATCTCGGCGCCCTTTCTGCCGGCTCATCACTACCCCCAGTGAAACACCAGCGGCAATACCGATCGCGGTTCCCAGTGCTATGTTGTCCATGCCAACACCAAGGGCAACTCCAATGCCTATTCCAATCGCTATGCCTATACCCACTCGACGACTGCGCTCCCTGAACTGCTGATCTCTACGGTTCGATACCGCCAGATCCTGCTATCAGATTCTGCAATCAAGGGCGGTGAGAGGGGTTGCCACACAACCGCCCTCCAAAAATTGGTCCTTAGCTAAAAGAAATGACCAGGTGCTGCTCCTGGAACTTAGCCCCGGCCACTGCCTTACCCTGGAGCGCCGCTGGCAGCAGGAGGTTGCGCCGCTGGTCACCCGCCTCGATGGTGACCTCAGGGCCGTACTGGGTGAGCTTGACCTGGGTCTTGTCAAAGCTGGGCAGGAACAGCCGCACGGTCTTGGCGGCTACATCGACGCTGACCGGGCGTGGGGCTGCCGCTGCCCACTGTGCTGGGTCAGGCAGGGCCGAAATCGCGCTCTCCCAGCCCTGCTCAACTACCTGAGGCAGGGCCACCTGGGGTAGGGGTGAAAAGGCTGCCGCCTGATCGTCGTCCAGCGTGCCGTTGTTGACCAGCACGCCGCCCACGGTGAGGCCAATCTGCTGAGCGCTGCCCCACAGGTAGCGGGCGGTGGCCACTGAGCCAGGGGTGGGTGTTGTAACTAGAAAAGCGGCGACTCGGCTGGGGTTGGTGACGGCTTCGCGGCCTGCTTCGAGCTGCGATCGCACCTGCCCAGTAGGCTGATCGAGCACATCTCCAGACCAGTCAACCGCCAGCACTGCCGAGGCCATCGGCTGCAAAAAGGGCGACAGCACCTTGCCCACATCCGACTGCTGAAACACGCCGCGAAACCGCCGCAGGTACCAGTCGAGAATCTCGGGCATGCCCAACATGCGCAGGGTAGCCGTGGCATCGCTGCCGTCGTAGATAATTACGTCGTAGCGATCGCTGGCATCGTACTGCCGCAGCGCATTGAGGGCCAGAGCGCTGTCCATCCCTGGCATTACCCCTAGCTCCTGGCCGTAGACCGCCTTGAGAAAAGGCGTGCGCAGATACTGGGCCTCTAGAGCCTTCACCTCATCCCAGCTTTTCTCTAGCTGCGTCGCCGCCTGAAACTGCATCGCCCACAGGTTAGACTCCAGCTCCACGGGCTCTGGTCCCAGAGGTTGACCCAGCAGCAGCGCCGGGGCCGGGGTAGCGTCTTGAATCACCAGCAGCACCCGCTGGCCAGCTCGCGATCGCTGCTTAGCTACAGCCATAGCAACTGTGGTGCTGCCGCTGCCGCCCTTGCCCAAATAGGTGAGAATTAATGCCATAGAAAGTTGAGCCTACAGGTTCCGTCAGGTCATGGCTGTCCTGGGTCACAGCTGCGCAGACAGATGACCCCGACCATAGCGCCACCAAGCTATCTCTATTCCTAAAGGGAAGAGGCATCTCGTCGGCTCAGGCCCGTCGGGGACAAGCAGAAATTGCCCAGGCTGCCCCATAGATTTTAGTGACCGCATAGGAACCCTCCATCCCCCTTCGGAAGGGAACGGCCAAACCTGGCCCGGACTTTAGCAGCTTTGAACCTCAAATCCGACGATGCTACCTGCCCCAGAACGGCCTTTGCTCCCTATTGCCATGCGTCCGTTAGTGAAGCCCACTACTGAACAGGAGACAGTTCGTCTTCAAAGAACCAGGTGGTGTAGCGGTCTTCAAACTCTACTACTACGCCTACACCGCTGCCGTCTACCATTTTGAACTGACTCACGACGCCCCGCTTGCCGAGGTAAGTCGCCGTTTCCTTAGAAACCCGATCGCGTAGACGGGATACTTTCACCTTCTGGCCAATCTCTAAACCCATGTTTACTGAGGGCTCCAACTGCATATCCAACAAGAAAACCAAAACACAGTGTATCAGCGTCTTGCCCCCTGTTGATCCTCAAAATCCACTATTGTGAGACCTGGGAAAGGGTTAATCTGCGGCGGCGGGAAATTGGGTAGGCGGGTGGACGGGTGGATGGG
>PYGV01000208.1 GCA_003022385.1 filamentous cyanobacterium CCP3
GCACCAGTACCGCAGCGACCAGATGGAGCAAAAACAGTGGGGCATCACCAAACTCTACAACGCCTACTTCCACGAACCCGCCAGCCAGCTCTATAAGCTCCACAAACAGCTCGATGCCCTGGTGCTGCAAGCCTACGGCTTTAGCCCCACCGACGACCTGCTCGAAAAACTGCTAGCACTCAACCTCGAACTGGCCGCCAAAGAGCAAAACGGCGAAGCAGTCGTAGGACCATGGGACCCCACCGCAGCATCAAAGGATTAGGGAAATGCCCACCATTAGCCGCTTTTATGGAATCGTGGTGTTTATGAACTATAACGACCATCAGCCACCCCATTTTCATGCCCGCTATCAAGACCAAGAAATTATCGTAGAGATCGAGACAGGTACAGTGGAAGGCAGAATGTCAAAACGCGCTCTAAGAATGGTGCTGGAATGGCTAGATCTACACCAAGCAGAACTCATGGCTAATTGGGAACTCGCCAGACAACGCAAAGCTTTAAATGAGATTAACCCCCTGCAATAGAAGGAGTATGAAATGTTTCTCCATGTCGAATCTGTTGAATATTTAGAAGCCTACAGGCTTCAACTAAGATTTAGCAATCAGGTAACACGAGAAGTTGACTTGTCCGGAGAACTCTATGGAGAAATATTTGAGTCTCTTAAAGATACAGAGGCATTCAAACAAGTCTTTCTCAATCCAGAAACAAACACGATTGAATGGCCAAATGGTGCTGACTTTGCTCCAGAGTTTCTTTACGACCTTGGACAACCGATACCGCAAACAGCCTGATCTCGGGATCAGTCAGGTAAATTATCGTTCCTACGCTCCGCGTGGGAATGCGGCTCCTGGCGCTCTGCGCCCCAACCCCAGAAGACGCAGAAGCATCAACAACAGCCGTAAAACAACTCAAGCCGCATAACGGCGAATTTCAATCTCTGCACCACTGGTAATAGCTTTTTCTGCTCGTTCCAGCAATTCCCCAGTTACCTCATCACTGAGGTAATATTCGCCGCAGTTTTCGCAGACATCATCAGGCACCCGTTTAAATACGACGATTGCCCCCTCCCGTTCTAAGGTGACCGTCACCAGCCCAGCCTGGGTTTGTTCTTGCTTACAATGACACAGTTCATGGTTGTAGTCGAAATCACTCCTCCTGATAGACTCGAATCCTTCCCCTTTGGACTGTCCACAGCTTGCCAGTGATGTCCTCACGCTCAAGCCCTCCTGCTAACGTGCGCAGCGCATCGAGTAGGTCCTGTGGTTCAGGGCGAGACGGCAATCTGAGAATCGCAATTCCGCTGTAATTGGAAGGCTTAAACTGAAGTGGATTGCTGAAGTCTAAATCCAGAGACACTAGGCAACGCTTTTCCTGCCGACAGACCTCAATCAAATTTTCATCGGGGGTAGATGTTAAACCCTGTTCTACTACTGTCGAAACATCGTGCCCAGCTTGCTGGAGGATAGCGATACCTCGCTGCCCAATGTTTTCGTCCAGCTTAAGCCTCACGCGCTGGCCTCCAGGGGAATGTCGATGTATCGCTCACGGCTCATCTCGGCTCCGTAGGCCAGACAGGCATAAACATCAGCCTCTTCCAAGCTGGGATAGTCTGCCAGCACCTCCGCGATAGTCATGCCGCTGGCTAAAAAGTCTAAAATCAACGAAACCCAAATCCGATGGCCTCGAATACAGGGCTTGCCAAAACAGATGTTGGGATTGATCGATATTCGGGATAGAAGCTCTTCGCGGGTCATAGGGAAACCTTTAGCGCTTAGTCTTATTGTCGTACAAGAGCCTCTATAAACCAGGTACCGGGTGCCCGCTGATGTACCGATCGCTATGCTGGTGTCGCACAAGGCACCCGGTACCTTTGAGATCAACTCAACTGTCGGTACCTGAGCAGGTAGCTAAACACCTCTCCCTGCTCAGGCGTAATCAAAATCCCCGATTCAGGAATCGTAAACTGGCGGCTCCACTCTCGCTGCTCGGCATACCGGAGTAAATGCAGGTGGTTAATCACCCCTCGCACCCCTTCCGGCGAACCGATCACCAGATGGCGCAATCGCTCGCGCCCCGGCTGCCGACTGGGGTTTGCAAGGCGCAGAGGATTCAGATCCCCGAGTTCTGCCAGAACTCGGGGATCTTGATGGGTAAAACACAACATTGGGCTTCCTCCAATAGATACGGATGGGTAGGTAAGCCCAAAAACTTGGCCGCCCCAGACTGGTGCAGTTCGGGGCGGCCTGGGCAATAATAGCCCTAGCCTCCGAGACAGCTGTGACCTGTCGAAGGGGTTAGGTGCCGGTTGGTGCGTCAACACCTTCCGGTACCGATTGACCAAATTTTTGGGAAGACAAGCTGCACGCATACAGCTATAGCTCAGTAATCTAATCGATCTAACTACCCCGTGCAAGTAAGATTCGTTACGTTATTTGCGGTAGATAGTTTAAATCTGTAGGTTGGGTAAAGCGCTAGCGGAACCCGACAAAGCTTACCGCTGTTGGGTTTCACTTCGTTCCACCCAACCTACAATAGCTGAGTAGTCTTTGAGCCTAGACGAGTAGTCTCTGAATCTAGACGAGTAGCTTCCGAGTCTAGCTGAGTAGTCTCTGAACCTAGACGAGTAGTCTCCGAATCTAGCTGAGTAGTCTCCGAGCTTAGTCGAGTAGTCTTTGAACCTAGACGAGCAGTCCCTGAGTATAGCCGAGTAGTCTCCGAGCTTAGCCGAGTAGTCTCTGAACCTAGACGAGTAGTCTCCAAGCCTAGCCGAGTAGTCTTTGAGCTTAGCCGAGTAGTCCCCGAGTATAGCCGAGTAGTCTTTGGGGGAACTTGTGGTCTACTAAGCATGGTCAATTCCACAAAGTTCAGTCAGCGTTGGTATTGAGGATGGTTGCAGATGGTTGAGGGTGTTATGCCAGTGCTTCGGCAGGTGCGGCGGGTGAGCATTGTCTTGGGCTTTGGTTTATTGGGCTCAATTTTGCCCAGCTCTCTGGCCCTTGCTGCCCTGTGCCCGGCCCAGTTGGCCACCCAGCTCAACGCCGCCCTCGACCAGGCTCCGCTGGATACGGCCTACACAGGGATGATGCTGCAAACCCAGGGGCAAAATCCTCGCACCATTTATGACCGCAACGGCGATCGCCTCTTTACCCCAGCCTCCAACATCAAGCTGTTGACCACCGCCGCTGCTGCCCATCAGCTAGGCGGCTACTACCGCCTGCGCACCTCCGTCTACGGCAGCCCCAACGCCGAGGGCATCGCCGCCCTGCGAGTGGTGGGGCGGGGCGATCCGAGTTTTAGCACAGCGCAAGTGGACAATCTCGCCCAGCAGTTAGCCCAGGCCGGGGTGCGGCAGGTCAGCCGCCTGGTGATCGACGACTCCTATTTTCCCGGCTTTGCTACTAACCCCACCTGGGAATGGGAAGACGCCCAGTGGGCCTACGCCGCCCCGGTCAATAGCCTGATTCTCAACCGCAATGCGATCGCCCTACAGGTCGCCCCAACCCAGGTGGGCAATCCCCTGAGCCTGACCTGGTCTCAGCTGCTGCCCGCTGGCCCGCTGCCCTTAGCGAATGACACCGCAACCGTGGCGGCTGGAGCCACCGTCAATTCGCTGACCCTCTGGCGCACAGGTGGTACACCGACGTTGCGGGTAACCGGGCAAATGGCCCAGGGCAGCAGCCCCCAGACCTTTAACCTGGCGGTGCTCGACCCGGCTCAGCAGTTTGCGGCGGCCATGGAGCAGGCGCTGCGGCGACAGTCGATCGCGGTGGGGCAAACGGTCATTAATCAAAATTCAGTTCCCATTGCCGGTGAAGAACTGGCGGCTGTGGAATCACCAGAGGTGAGAGACCTGATGCGGGTAGCCAACCGCGACAGCGACAACCTCTACGCCGAAGCCCTGTTCAAAACCATGGGGGTGACGGCGGGGGGGAATATCACCGAAGGGGATGATGTCGCTGAGGCCAGCCAGGCCGGGGGCGAAGCGGTCAAAGCCGCCCTGGCTGAATTGGGTGTAGACACTGCGGCCCTGCGACTGCGGGATGGGTCAGGACTGTCGCGGCACAATTTGGTGTCGCCCGATGCGCTGGTGGAGACCCTGCAGGTGATGACTGCCCATCCCCAGGGACAGTTCTTTCGCGAATCGCTGGCGATCGCGGGCCAGAGCGGCACCCTCAGCAATCGGCTGCGGGGCACGGTGCTAGAGGGCCGCCTGCAGGGCAAATCGGGGGCGCTGACGGGGAATGTTTCTCTGTCGGGCTACCTGCAGCCGCCCAGCTACGAGCCGCTGGTCTTTACTATTGTGATCAACCACTCCAACCAGCATGCCAGCCTGCTGCGGCGAAAAATTGACGACATGGTACTGCTGGTGGCGCAGCTGCGCGAGGGGTGCTGAGGCGGGCCTATGCCCTAGAGGGGATAGCAGGGCCGAAATTCGGTGGGAAAATAGAATTCTTAGAGTAGGGATTGCCTCTGTTCTGGGCCGAGAGCGGGCTAGGAAGAGCATTCGTCTATACTCGATTCATTCCAGAACCGATTTGGCGATCGCGCGAGGTAGTCAGCATGGTGGCGGCAAAAGAGGTAATAACAGCTGCAGAATCGGCGAAATTTCAGGTTGACGATTCGCTGCGGTTTCAGCAGTTTCAGAAGCTGCTGCGCGATCGCTGGCTGTCCACCGACGAGTTTGACACCCAGGAGCGCCACATTGTGGTGGTGCCCTCCCTCAGCCTCGACCAGGAAGAGCTGCAAAAAATTGAGGGGGTCAACCACTACGAAGAGCGGCTGCTGTTTTCGCTGATTCGGCTGCGCAACCCCAATACCCACATTGTCTACGTCACCTCCCAACCGCTGCACCCCAGCATTATCGACTACTACCTGGAGCTGCTGCCGGGCATTCCCAGCTCCCACGCCCGCGATCGCCTGAAGCTATTTGCCACCTACGACGCCTCGCGCAAACCCCTCAGCCAAAAGGTGCTGGAGCGCCCCCGCCTGCTGGAGCGCATTCGCAAGGCGGTCGACCCCGAGCGGGCCTACATGACCTGCTACAACTCCACTCCCTGGGAACGCGAACTCTCGCTGGCTCTGGGGCTGCCGCTGCTGGCGCTGGACCCCGACCTGCTTTACTGGGGCACCAAGAGCGGCAGCCGCGAAATCTTTAAGCGCTGCGGGGTGCCTCACCCCATTGGCAGTGAGCTGGTGTTTTCGGAGGCTGAGCTAGCCGCCGTTACTGCCGAAGTGTGGGAGCAAGACCCCAGCCTCAAGCGCATCGTCATCAAGCTCAACGAAGGCTTTTCGGGGGAGGGCAACGCTCTGCTTGACCTCCGCAAAATACAAGATTTTGCTCCAGGCAGCGCCGACCATGGCGATCGCGTCCGGGCGATCGCCGAAGCGTTCTCCTGCCTCAGCTTTCAGTGCGACACCGAGACCTGGGAGCACTTCTCGGCCAAAATTCCGGTGCTGGGGGCGATCGCCGAAGCCTTTGTCGAGGGCGACCACAAAGAATCCCCCAGCGTGCAGGGCCGCATCACCCCCCTGGGCGAGGTCGAAATTCTCTCCACCCACGACCAGGAGCTGGGCGGCCCTGACGGCCAAATCTTTCTGGGTTGCTCGTTCCCGGCCCGGCCCGACTACCGGCTGGCAATTCAGGAAATGGGCCAGCGGGTTGGCGAAGAACTGGCCCGCCAGGGAGCCCTGGAGCGCTACGGCGTTGACTTTATTGCGGTAGCCAAAGGCGACCCTGAGCATCCCGAGTGGGACCTGCAGGCGATCGAAATCAACCTGCGCAAAGGGGGCACCACCCACCCGCTGATGGCGATGAAAATGCTCACTGAGGGGCGCTTTCACCAGGCCGACGGGCTGTTTTATACCAAGCAGGAGCAGGTGCGCTACTACCGCGCCTCCGACAACCTGCAAAAGCCCCACTACAAAGGCCTGCTGCCCAGCGACCTGATGGATATCATCGTCACCAAGCAGCTGCACTTCAACTCCATCAGCGGCGTGGGGGCGGCCTTTCACCTGATGGGCTGTCTATCGGAGTACGGCAAAGTGGGCCTCACCTGCATCGGCACCAGCCCCGACCACGCCCGCGAAATCTACGACCAGGTGGTAGAGGCTCTGGATGAGTCTACGCTAGGCCATCACCCAGACTGAGACAGGCTGAGTGATCGGCTAATGCTAAGCCAGCTAGGGCAGGACGGGCCAGAGGCCCATCCCACAAGAGAGATACTTTCAGGTCTTTGGGGTTATCTCGAAAAAGCTCTGTAGGATAGCTATCCCGGCTATCCACAGGCTAGAGACCAGCACCTTACGGCACTCGAACCGCTACGGTCTACGGCTGTCCGTCACCGACGATCGCGCGCATGCCCTCCAGAGTACCGGGAATACTGCGGGGGTCCATAAACATCACCTTGCTGCTGTCGCTGCTGCCGATTTTTAGCCCCATTTCCATGTAGTGCTGGGCAATTAGAAACTGGAGTGCCTCACGGGTGCCGGGGTCGGCGGCGAGGGTTTTGGCGATCACCTGCATGGCCTCGGCGGTTCCCTGAGCCTGCAAGAGCTGCTCCTGACGAAGGGCCTGAGCTTTGAGCACAATAGTTTTTTGCTGGGCTTCGGCATCCAAAATCGCCGCTTTTTGCCGCGCTTCGGCGTCGAGCACCGCCGACTCGGCCCGGCCTTTGGCGCTATTCACCGCCGACTCGCGCTCGCCTTCGGAGGTCAGCACGGCGGCCCGCTTCTTGCGCTCGGCGGCCATTTGCAGCTCCATCGAGTCTTGCACCGCCTTAGAAGGAACGATGTCGCGCAGCTCAACGCGGGTGACCTTCACGCCCCAGGGGTCGGTCGAGATATCGAGCTCGCGCAGCAGCAGTTCGTTAATTTCAGAGCGGGCGGTAAAGGTTTGATCGAGTTCGAGCTGACCCATCTCCGAACGAATCTGGGTGAGCACCAGGTTGACCATCGCCGATTGCAGGTTTTCAACCTTGTAGTAGGCCTTTTCCATATCGACAATGCGCCAGTACACGACAGCATCTACCGTAATCGACACGTTGTCGCGGGTGATGCACTGCTGGGGCGGAATGTCGAGCACCCGCTCGCGGATGGTCTGCTTAAACACCACCTTGTCGAGAAAGGGCACCAAAAAGTTGAGGCCAGGGGTGAGTTTTTTGCCGTTGTACTTACCCAGGGTTTCGACCAGGGCCTCATCGCTCTGGTTGATGATTTTGACGGAGCTAGCGGCGATCGATCCGCCAAAGATCAGCACGATTAGAAAACTAAAAAAGCCGCCCATAGATATAAGTCCTTAACTGATTTGCGATGGAAGGGTTTGCGATAGTGGTGGAGTGAAAGTGGGCTCGCCGTCTATGCCCTCAGCGCGCTTTCGGGGATGACGTAGAGCGTGTTGCCCTTGCGGCTGACGACGACCACCGGCTGATCGGCGCCGATGGTGATGGTTTCGTCGTCGCAGCGGGCCTGCCAGGAGTTGCCCTCGTAGATCACCCGGCCGGTCTTGCCGGGGGCGATCGCCGTCAGCGTACGAGCTTCGGTAGACTCCTGCAGGCTGTAGGGCGTACGCTTGGGCACAAACCGCCGCAGCAGAAAGATAAACACCAGCGACAGCGCCACCCAGAGCACTATCTGGAGGCTAAAGATCGGTACCGCCAGGGCAAAAAAGGCCACAACAAACGCGCTGATGCCCAGAGTCGACTCGACAAAACCCGTAGGCAAAAACAGCTCCATCAGGCAAAAGACGGCCCCCAGAATGGCCCAAAGCAAGGGATAGTTCATGGTAACCCGGTAGAAAAGCAGAGGCATTGGCGTCGGGCTAAACCCAACCGGGTCGGCCCGATGGTAGATTGCCCGTCAGAAAGTTTCGCTATCCTCATAGGATTAATCTATCTTTAGGGTCAAGCCTAATGGGGGCTTGATTACGTTGTTTTAAGAGAATCCTGGCGTTAAATTGTGCCGATCGCCCTATGAACCGTGTAGAACGCCGTCCCGCTCGATACAAGCCCTACCTGTGGGCTGTCGGCACAGACCTGGAAACCCTGCCGGTGGATGAGCTAGTGGGGCAGCGGTACCGCGTGGTGGCCCCGCACATCTGGCTTGACACCCAGCCTGACCAACGCCCCAGCGATCCAGATACCTTTCCGGCAGAAGCGAAGCCCTACCTGCGGGCTCACCCCCACCGACTGCATGTGCCCGGTCTCTACGGCGTGCTGGAGCGCACCGGGGCATCGCCTATCTTGCTGCTCGAGAATGCCCCGATTCATCCCCAGGCGGGGGCGCTGCTGCCAGAACTAGAGGCGGGGCTGTTTAGCGCCTCGCCGCTGCGGCAGGCCAACTGGCTCTGGCAGCTGTGGCAGCTGTGGGGTGAGCTGGGTGAGCTGGGATTGGCCTGGAGCGTGTTGGTGCCCAGTAACCTGCGGGTGGATGGCTGGCGGCTGCGGCTGCTGGAACTGCTGCCCAATGGCGAACTAGAACCACCGACCCTGGCTGATCTGGCGGAGCTGTGGCGATCGCTGCTCTCTCCCCTGCACCTGGCGATCTCAGAACCGCTGCGGGCGATCGTCAACCGCATTGACGCGAACGATACTGACCCGACCACCCTGGCCCTCGAACTCAACCAGATTTTGCTGCGGCAGGCGGCCACGGTTTCGACCCGCATTGCCCTGGCCGGGGCCACCGCCCAGGGGCCAACCCAGCCCCGCAACGAAGACGCCTGCTGGCCCCAGGGTGTGCAGACCGAAGCCGCTGGTCTACAGGTGGCGATAGTGTGCGACGGCGTCGGGGGGCACGATGACGGCGCGATCGCCAGCCAGCTAGCCGTGCAGTCGCTGCAAATTCAGCTCCAGGCGCTCTTGGCTGAGGCTCAAAACGAGCTGCGGGTGCTGCCGCCCCAGATCATTATTCAGCAGCTTGAGGCCGTCATTCGCATTGTCAACGAGCTGATCAACTTTCAAAACGACAACCGGGGCCGGGTGGGTCGCCAGCGCATGGGCACCACCTTGGTGATGGCGGTGGTCATTCCCCAGCGGGTGCAGACTGATCAGGGCTGGGAGCGGGTCAATGAGGTGTATCTGGCCCACGTAGGCGACAGCCGCGCCTACTGGATTACCCCCGACTACTGTCACCCGCTCACCGTGGACGACGACATTGCCGGACGCGAGGTGATGGCCTGCCGCCAGAGCTGGCCTGTAGCCCAGGAGCGCAGCGACGCGGGCGCGCTGACCCAGGCCCTGGGCACCCGCAGCGGCGAGCACCTGACGCCTCACATTCAGCGCTTTGTGTTTGACGAAACGGGCATTTTGCTGCTCTGCTCCGACGGGCTCAGCGACAACTACCGCATCGAAGACGCCTGGGCCAACTACATTGGCCTGATTATCAAAGACATCGTTACCCTCGACTCGGCGGTGGCCTCGTGGATTGAGCTGGCTAACCAAAAGAATGGCCACGACAACACCACCGTGGTGCTGATGCAGCACAAACTCCTGACCCCCACTGCCGGGCCGGGCGATCAGGGCATTCCGGCTGGGGCCGAATCAGAAGCGGTGCCGTCAGCGGGGGCTAAGCTCTATGGCGAAAGCTCACCCCAGGAAGAGTACGTGGCGGCTCCAGCGACACCGGCACCGCCGCGAGGCGTGCCGCGCTGGATACTGGCGGTATCGGGAACGGTGCTGCTGGTGGGGCTGCTGGGCTGGTGGTGGCTGGCGCGATCGCCCGATGTGCCTGAAC
>PYGV01000030.1 GCA_003022385.1 filamentous cyanobacterium CCP3
GGGTAATGGGGTAATAGGGGGGATTTTCTGGCTTTCTATAGACGCCAATTTACAAAATCCCTGTAAAGCTTTGGGGAAAGGGGCGCAATCGCCTTTCGCTGGCGATCCGCGCCGCTTGCTATTGGCTATAGTATCGGGCGAGTGAAAATCGTCGCCAGCAAAACATACGGCCAAGAAAACATATAGGTTTAAGGGTATGACTATCTCCTTTGGTCGTCATCTGTGCGGCAATGCGGCGATCGCCACTCAGCAGGAATGGTTGATTACCAATGGCCTGGGCAGCTACGGCAGTGGCACGGTGGCTGGGGTGCTCACTCGCCACTACCACGGGCTGCTGGTGGCGGCGCTGAAGCCGCCGGTCGAGCGCACGCTGCTGGTCACCAAGGTGAACGAAACTGCCACCTACCTGGGTCAGCCCTACGCCCTCTACTGCGATCGCTGGGTCGACGGTGCCCTCACCCCCCAAGGCTATCTACAGCTTGAATCGTTTCGGCTGGAGGGCACCATTCCAATCTGGGTATACGCGATTGCCGACGCCCGCCTCGAAAAGCGCGTCTGGATGGAACCTGGGGCCAACACCACCTACGTGCGCTACACCCTCAGCCGCGCCAGCGCCCCGATGAACCTCGACCTCAAGGTGCTGGTCAACCACCGCCTGCACCACCACAGCACCCAGGGCGAGGGTTGGAAAATGGCGATTGAAGACCACCCCCAGGGCCTGCGCATTCAGGCCAAAGACGATGCCCAGCCCTTTTACCTGCTGAGCGAAACCGCCCCTGCCATCCCCGCCCACACCTGGTACAACGGCTATGCTCTGGCGATCGAGGCCTACCGGGGTATTGACCCCTACGACGATCACCTGCACGCCGCCACCTTTAACCCCACTTTGGGGCAGGGCCAGTCGTTTACCCTGGTGGCCACCACCGAGGCTGAGGCCGATCGCTCGGGGCAAAGCGCCCTGCTGCGCCGCCTGGCCTACGAACAGCACCTGATCGGCCAGGGCAAAGCAGCCCAGCCCGACGACCAGCCCCCCACCTGGGTAAACCAGCTGGTGCTGGCCGCCGATCAGTTTATCGTCAACCGGGCAATCGCGGGTCTGGGCGTTGATGCCGATCCAGCCGACTTCGGCGACCCCCTAAATTCTCCCGCTCCAGAAACCGTAGAAACCCCTGCTCATCCCCAGGGCGAGGCCACGGAGAGTATAGATAGCCATCAATCAGCGCCTCTAATCACCGGCAAAACCGTGATTGCGGGTTACCCCTGGTTTGGCGACTGGGGCCGCGACACCATGATCGCCCTGCCGGGGCTCACCCTCGCCACCGGACGTCCGACCCTGGCCCGGCTGATTTTGCAGACCTTTGCCCGCTTCCTCGACCGGGGCATGCTGCCCAACGCCTTCCCTGAGGATGGCCAAGCCCCCCACTACAACACCGTAGACGCCACCCTCTGGTACTTTGAGGCCCTGCGTGCCTACCACCAGGCCACGGGCGACACAAACCTGATCGAAGACCTCTTCCCCCAGCTGCGGGAGGTGATCGACTGGCACGGCAAAGGCACTCGCCACAGCATTCAGCTCGACCCTGCCGACGGTCTACTCTCAGCGGGAGAGCCCGGCGTACAGCTCACCTGGATGGATGCCAAAGCGGGCGACTGGGTCGTCACCCCCCGCATTGGCAAGCCGGTCGAAGTCAATGCCCTGTGGTACAACGCCCTGCTGGTCATGGCCGAGTTTGCCCGCCTGCTGGATCAGCCTGCCCAGGCCTATCAGACGATGGCCGCTCGCACCCACCAGGGCTTTCAGCGCTTTTGGAATGCCGAGCTGGGCTACTGCTACGACGTTCTCGACGGCCCCGACGGTGCAGACCCGGCCCTGCGCCCCAACCAAATCTTTGCCGTCTCCCTGCCCAGTCAAGCCCTGGGAGCACCCTGTCTGAGCCCGAACCAGCAGCGAGCAGTGGTCGATGCGGTCGCCCAGCGGCTACTGACCTCCCACGGGCTGCGATCGCTCGACCCCGACCATCCCAGCTACAAAGGCCTCTACGGCGGCGACCTGATTCAGCGCGACGGGGCCTACCACCAGGGCACCGTGTGGAGCTGGCTGATTGGCCCCTTTGTGCAGGCTCACTGGCGGGTCTATCAAGATGCCGACCTGGCCCATAGCTTTCTAGACCCGCTGATTCACCACCTGCACGGCGGTTGCCTGGGCACCCTCAGCGAGATTTTTGACGGCGACGTGCCCATGGAGCCGCGCGGCGCCTTTGCCCAGGCCTGGTCGGTGGCTGAGGTGCTGCGGGTCAGCGCCCATCTGCGCCCCCGGCTCAAAGAATAGGCCAGAGTCTGCTGCCCATGACCTAGACGCTGCCTCTACTTAACAGCGACATCTAAATCAGAAAAATGATGGCGAGCCAAAAACACAATAAAAGCCCCAGAAAAATCGAAACGGACTCTTCTTTAAGTAAAGCTCTTATGGAGCGCCTACCCAATCTTGGCCCGTACAAATAGCCGCTGCGATCGCTGGCGAGGTAAATGCCATGATAGTAAATGTGTGGAGAAAAAACATTCTGGGAAAAAGCATTTTCCAGCCTTATCTTCTCTGCTCGAGTTCTATCTTCAACCATTTCGACTCTTGGCTTTTGAAGATCATGCTTGCGGGCATGAACCAGGCCAGAAAGTCTATCGCTCAATATGAAGTAATAATCAATTAAATTTGCTTCTTCACTGCCAGGTATCATTTCTTGAACTTTTGAAGCCTCGTTTTCCAAATGGCTAATGACTTCCGGGCTTTTGAAATCAAGATTTTGATAGATTAACTCGTCTATCTCATTCATCAATAGGCTTAAAACGTCATCTGTCTCAGCTATTTCTAGCAGCTGATACAGCCTTTCGGCTTGTGAATCACTGAGTCCATTGGCGCTAGCTAATCTATAATATTCACTCAGGATCTTTCTGTATCCATCGGAGGATAAATTAAGCGAGACCCTGTCTTCAAAAAATTCCTGAGATTGTGTGTCCACCAGATTTTACCTTTAATATCAAGTTTTCTGAATGTGAAATCACCTCAGCTCACTAGGACTCATCTACAGAAGAAAGTTTGTTCCTTAATTTCACAAGTGCTCTTTCGCCTTGTTTTCGAAGTTTGGGCTCTAAGCCCTTATGGAAACTCGGTTCTTCACCTCGCTCAACTAAAATGATCGCTATCTCACGCCAAGAAAGTCCACTCACAATGCGGAGTCTCAAAATCTCTTTGTCACTTTCAGTTAGGGCTGAGAAAGAATCCCAAAGAGAATCAATTAATTCCTCGCTAAACGCTTCTGAGTAAGAGGATTGCTCACTTACTGCTTGAATATTATCTAGACATCTTAGCTTTTGTCTTAATTTTATCTGAGATTTTCTCTTTCTGCTTTCCTCAAGAATAATCAAGTAGCAGACTCGACTAAGATATGGCAAGAAGTTGTGGATGTATACTCCTGACAAAATCTTATCTCGAATACGAATGTAGGCTTGAATGAGAACCTCACTCTCCTCATATTGCCCGCTTAGTCCAACCTGCCCTAGCGATCGCCTAATGAAATAAACAAGCTTTTTTGAGTCTTCTTCCTCCTTAGACGCAACGGCATCCTTAATGATCTCTGTTAGCGTACGAAGCTGGGTGAGGGAATCGTTCATAGGATTTTGTCCTCCTATGAACCAGTGACAAAAGCCCAGGCTTTTGTGACACACTACCCGAGAAAATTTTAAGAAGGGCCTTAATTCACCAGAATTTTCCTCAGTGCATGTTACCTGTGACCTGCGCCGCAGTGATGTGACAGGCCTGTTTACAATTGTTTACATAGCACTGGCCAGCTCGCTCCATGCGCCTGTAAGTACCTCAAGGACAGCCCCGCCCTGGTGACCTGGCTCCGTTGAGGCACCAAGGCTAACCCATCGCCCTTGCCGTTTTCCTATCCTCCCGATTTCTTTTCGCGGCAGTGAATGCCAGCGTGGGTAAGGATGAGCTGATGGCCCTGAATATGGTGAAGCTTGCCGCTGACGACACCGTCCCAGTAGTCATACTCCATCGCCTTTTCAATAAAGCGTTTGAACGTTTTGGTTTTCACATCGGCTAAGACAACATAGCCGCTACAGTACATTTCGAGTTTGGTAATTCCACCAGGAGCAGCCGTAGCTAGGGGGATGCCGCTAAATTTAACTGTGATATCGATTTCACCTTTTGCAGGCATGGTTCAACACCTATTAAGGCTTGATTCAATGACAAGTTAAAAAGAGTAGCGTGATTCGCGCCTTAGGAAAACCTGATTTCCCTGCTTTTGGCAAAACTGGCCACCCTTTGACGGCTTTGCAACGCACGTCCTGCTAGCCCTGCCCAGGGGTCAAATGCAACTGCCTCATCTCGAGGCTGCGATCGCCCCAGACAAGCGAGCCCATCGATCGAGGTCGATTGCCCTAGAGGTAAGGGGTTTGGGATACGGGGCTGGCGGGATTCGAACCCTCGACCTGCCGCTTAGGAGGCGGCCGCTCTATCCTGCTGAGCTACAGCCCCAGGGGTTAACTACCGATACTGCGCCATTTTACACCCTAGGCCAGTGGTGAGGCTTCAAGACTGGGTAAAGATGGCGCGGTAGACGGGCCGCTCCTGCTCTAGGGTGACGCGCTCGCGATCGGTCTGGGCGGGAAAGGGGCTGATCGGTAGCCAGTCGGGGCTAGAGCGCAGAAAGTGGGGATTTTCGGTAAGGCGATCGCACATGTCCACCGCCACCTCTTCTACGTCAGACTGCACCACCACGCGCCCGCCAGTGGGCAAAAACTGAGCCAGGGTACTAACTAGCTCGGGCTGCAGCACCCGCCGCTTCTGGTGACGCTTCTTAAACCACGGGTCAGGAAACTGGATAGACACCTGCTGCAACGGGTTCTGGTCGCCCCAGCCCTCCAGCAGCGCCCGCAGGGAAATGTTGACGTTGCAGTACATAAAATGCAGATTGCTCAGCCCTGTTTCTTGCTGCCGCTTTTGGGCCGATTCGACCACGGGCTTGCGAATTTCGAGGCCCAAAAAATTCCACTCGGGCGCTAGCTCGGCCATAGACAACAAAAATACGCCCTTGCCGCAGCCAATATCGATGTGCAGGGGCTGTCGGGGAGTGGCAAAGGCTGCGCTCCAGTTGGGCACCTCAACGGGAGCCTGGTACTTTCCACTTAGGGGGTTGACGTGCTGACGCACTCGAACAACTGCCACAGCCCAAACCTCGCTGGAATTACGGCTTTCTATCATGCCACTTTGCCTGGGCTAATTGGGCGCCTAAAGGCTAGGCTGTTAGGACATGCATAAAAATCAACGTTTTACTTCCATGGGACAGCGTTTTCGCTTCGCTATCATCAGCGACCCTCACATCGCTCGACCCGAGACTATCTACAACGGCCCCAATCGCTTTCACTTAGTAGAGGTCAGCATTCCGGGTATTGAGCAAATTTTTGACCATCTGGAAACGCTGGATCTCGACTTTTTGCTGCTGCCCGGCGACCTCACCCAGCACGGCGAATGGGTCAACCACCAGTGGCTGATCGATCGCCTCAAGCGCTTGCCGTTTCCGGCCTACGTGGTGCCAGGGAACCACGACGTGATTGCTCGCGACGCGACGGATCGCGCCATTGGTCTATACGACTTCCCTCGCCTGTACCAGGACTTTGGCTACAGCGACGGCAAAACGCTGCACTATCAGCACGAGATTTTACCTGGGGTGCGGCTGGTAGCGCTCAACTCCAACGCCTTTGAGCCATCGGGCGAGCAGGTCCGCGTAGGCTACGTGGATCAGGCCCAGCTGGACTGGCTGGAGGAGACGCTGGCCCGGCATCGGGACGATCTCATTTTGGTAATGCTGCACCATAACGTGCTGGAGCACCTGCCCGGTCAGTCGAATAGCCCCCTGGGTCAGCGCTACATGGTGAGCAATGCCGAAGCAATTATTCAGCGGCTGGAGGCGGCGGGGGTGCGGCTGATGTTTACCGGCCATCTACATGTGCAGGATGTGGCCCGTCGCGGTGACCTGTGCGAGGTGCTGACCGGGTCGCTGGTCAGCTATCCGCACCCCTACCGGATTGTGGAGATTGAGCACGGCGATAGTGAACTGCGCATAGAGGTGCGATCGCGCCGCCTCACCGCCGTTGACCCCTGGGACGATCTGCAAACCATGTCGCACAAGTGGATGAGCGATCGCGCCGAGGGCTTTATGACCAAGTTCCTGACCAGCCCGCCGGTGGGGCTGGCAGAGGCAGAAGCCGCGGCGATCGCCCCTAAGCTAAAGCATTTCTGGCCCAGCATTGCGGCGGGCGACACCCAGATCGATTTCTCCCATCTACCGCCCGAGGTGCAAAAGCGGCTGGCCCACTTCAACTCGGTTGACAGCGAAGGCAAACCCCAGGCGATCGACAATACCGCCACGCTGGTGTGGCCTTCGAAGTAGGCTGTTCGTAGACCTCGATCAGCTCCGATCAAGAATGTTGGCCCTTACCCACGGGCGATTCGTTGCCGCTATTTTGTCATCAGTAGTTACAGAATAGCGGCAACTTATGTAGCGGGCTTATTGAGTCGAGTCCATCGGGATAGTCCCTCCTACCCCTTTAGCAGAAGATCCTCCCTGCCTCCCTTCGCAAGGGTAAAAGAGGAAAACTTAACCGGCGATGAACTGGGGAGAGCTAGAACTTAGCCATTGCGTACCTACTTAATTGAGAACTGCTATGGATGGTTAGATCACATCGTTATTTCTACCTATGTTCTTGCCAGAGAAAGGAATTTTACTAGTAGATTCACGGAGAAAAATAGTTTGGTTATGCCCTTTGGAAAAAAGACTAGTGCATTAAGGTTTGTGTTTTTGAAAGTCTTTTCAAGGCGTGGCCGATGTAATTTACATCAGGTGTATACGCCTCTAGCTTATAACCCCTGAAGACCACAGCTTTTAAGCTATTGTACTCGTGCCAATAAGCCCTGATACCTTGTATTGGTACTCTTTTCGGTCGCCAACTGCTGGTCAAAGGTGAGCGAGACTAAAAACTTTTGTGCATAAATTTCAGTAAATGGTCTAAAGCCAGTTTCTCTCTTTGCGAGTAAGGGAATACTAGGAGGACGAATGGCTTTTAGGCTTGGTAAAGACTATTTTAGTGCGTGCTTCATAGCTTTTGCTTATCCTTGAACGCCTCGTAAGGTTGATCGAGATAAAAGTCCTGGCGTAATCCAGGAAAGTTTACTGCGCCATGTACTAGCTATGAAGAACACAGGACTACCGCTTCATTCTCATCCGTTTGCCAGTCAATTTAAGCCCCTGATCATCACGGCGATCGCCACTGGCGGTGCTCTCCATTTCCTCGCTCCCGTTTTAGCCGAAGGCACCGCTGCCGGTACCGATATCATTAACCGAGCCACGGCGACCTATAGCGATGGCACCACCAATTTTGATGCTATTTCTAATACGGTCACCATCAAGGTAGAAGAGGTGCGGGGGCTAACCGTCACCGATGCGGGCTTTACCGATACCAACGGCGGCAGCATCGCCACCAACGACAACCTCTACTTTGACTTTTTGGTCACCAACACCGGCAACGCCGACGCCTTCGTCTACATTCCGGGGACGACGGCCCTTGGTCCTCTCGCCACGGGGGGAACGATCACTAGCGTGGAAATCGTCGCCATCAATGGCGCGAACCTGGGCACCGCGATCGCCGTTCCAGCCGGGGGTAATAGCACCAACAATCTGGCCGGTTTCCCCAATACAGGCATTGTTGGTGCCGACCAAAACTTCAAAGTACGGGTGACGATGGCCGTCACCGCTACCAATGCCGGCGATGTGGTCAAAGTGCAGTTTGGTAATACCCTCGACAACAATGTGGCCCCGGCCAACGGCACTCAAAACCAGCAGAATATCCGCAACGATTCCGATGGGGCCGCCAATGCCAGTGATGTCTACACCCTAGATGCCGATGGCACCCTGGCTCCGGCCAACGGCGAGCGAGAAGCCGCCGCCTCCCACCTGGAATACGTGGCCACAGCACCCAGGCCCCTGGCCCAGACCACCCTGCTGATGACCTCCACCACAGCGCCGGGAGCACTCCCTAACGATGCTCGCGACGATACCATTACCTACAACCTCGATTTCCGCATTGCCAACAATCCCAGGCCAGGGTTCCCGGCCGGTAGCCTAGAAGGCACGACGATTAACCTCGATGGCTCAAACCAGCAGCGTATTCTAGTATCCAGTACAGTTCCTCCCAACACGGTATGGAACGGCACCCCTCCAGTCGTACCGAACGGCAACTGGATTCCGGTCTACTCCATCGATGACGCCTACGTAGGCACCGAAAACCCGATCAACGGGGTGACTTGGACCACCACACCGCCTGTAGATTCCACCACCGTCAAGCGGATTGGCTTTGTCTACAACTCGGGGGTCAGTGGTGCCCTGCCGCCCGGAACCACGGTCAACGGCTTTAAGTTCACCGTCATCACCAGTGGCTTACCCATCGGGGGGGGGACAGTCGCCAACATTGGTCAAATCTTTGGCGAAACCTTCAACGATCCCGACAACAACCTGGTCTATGACGAATCGGGTGACCAGAATGCCAACAACTACGACGACGGCGTTTTCCCGCCCAACCCCCATATCAGCAACTTCACTGCCAATCCCAAAACGGGAGCAGCCGACATTAACGACCCCGATACCAACAACAACAATACCGGGGTTGGCCCTGGGGGCGAATCTAACGTCATTGCTATTTTGCCCGTGCCCCCCGGCAACAGCGCCCTGCTGAATGGCCCCAACAACGTTCCCAATGCCATTGGCCCAACCAACATTCAGGACGACTTTACCAATGCGGCCACCACGGTTCCTACCCCTGGGGTGCAGGGCAGCGCCAGCGATCCGGCGGCGGTAACTATTACCAATACAGTTAAAAACACCATTGGTACCAACCTGGATAACGTCAAGCTGCTGCCCTTTGCCCCCAACGCTACGAATACCTTAACTGGCGGCGTTCACGGTTCTGACGCCAATATTCCCGTGGGGACTACGGTGACGATTCAGTTTGGGGCACAGATAGCCGTTTACACCTACACTGCTGCGGGAGTCTTTACTCCCCAAGGCGGCAACCCCCCTGTGGTGATTGGCACCCTGACCCCAGGCCAGCAGAAGTCCTACACGGTGGCGGTAGATCTGCCGGCGGGCACGGGGCAAATTCAGGGCTACACCATCCCGATCGTGGCGTTTGTGGATAACGACAGCAATAACAGCTTTGTGTCCACCACCGATACGGTCTACAACTTCACCAACAACCGGGTCTATCCCGGCTTTGTCAACCTGATTAAAGCCGCCCGTATTCTTGACCGCGACGGCACGACGCAGATTGATCCCCCTAGCACTCCTCCTTCCTACACCAGCACCCCCGCCGGGCGCGCCCAGCCGGGGCAGTTTGTGGAATATCAGATTACCTACCAAAACATCTCTGAGCCTCAACCCGCCAGCGGCGGCGGCAATGTGCTGCTAACCGGCAATGGCCTGGTGATTGATGAGGATGGAACGGCGGCCCCGAACACCTGGGCGGCGATTACCACCCACCGCCAAAATACCGCCGCTACCCTGGGCACCCTGCAGTTTTATAACGGTGCGGTACTGCTTGGCAACACCGATCCAGCCTCTGGGACGGTGGTGACCCGGTACGTCAACACGATTCCCTCGCTGGCTCCCCAGGTGACGGGCACGCTGACCTTCCGCCGCATTGTCAACTAGACCCAGGGGAGTCAGCCACAAGCCCTGCGGTTAGCTGACTCCTCGACTAACCCGAACGACTGACCGCCCCCACGGGGGATTCGCATACCGTTTAGACAAGGTTGAACAACTATGAAACGCTCACTTGGTTTAGGTCTGGCGGCCCTGGCCAGCCTCATTCTGATTCCCGTTGTCAAGGGCAGCCCCAGTCTGGCTCAGCTTCAGACTATGGGGGCTGAGATGGTGCAGCAGGTGATGCGGCCGGAGGTCGAGCTTGTGCTGGAGGCCTCGAAGCAGGTGCAGGTCCTCGATGCCGAGGGCCAACCTCAGCTGATCTGGCAGTCTCTGGAGGGTGAAGCAACGGTGCAGCCTCGAGATGTGCTGCGCTACACCATTTCCTCAAAAAATGATGGGCAAATGGCGGCTAAACATCTGGTCATTAATCAGGCCATTCCGCCCCAGATGACCTACGTCCTGGCCACCGCCGCAGGCAATGACGGCGCCGCTATCACCTACAGCATTGACGGCGGGGAGTCCTTTGTGGCCGAGCCCGTAGTGGAGGTGGTGCAGGAGGACGGCACGGTCACCCTGGAACCGGCTCCCGCTGACGCCTATACCCATATCCGCTGGGACTTTGCCCAATCTCTGGAGCCCGAGGTGGCGGTGCAGGTGGCCTACGACGTCACCGTGAAGTAGCCACGGGCGCGATCGCAGCGGTCACTCGGCGATCGCGCCAAGTTTTCCACGGCCAGCGTCATCAGTAATGTTCTCACGGGCCATGAGCCCCTTAGGACGGGAGCTTTGCGTCCATTTGCACGGTTGTTGAAAGCTAACCTCCTTCCCCTCCAGCATCTCCGAATCATTTCTTCCCTACTCCAATGATTAGGCATCTGTGTCATTCGATATTGCAATCAGGGCTGGTGCGCCTCTGTTTCACCAGGCGGGGCCAGGGATGCCGCTGGACAACTGTCAAACGGCTTGGCTTTTGGGGCGTTGGGCTGGGGTTCAGCCTGATGCTGGGGGTGGCCCTGCCGCTATGGGCCCAAACCGCCCCTGACCCGAGTCTCGACAACCAGGCCACCTATAGCTACGACTTGGGCAACAATGCGGGCACTTGGGTTGGTAGCAGCGCCGTATCTTTGGGCGTGACGCTGATCGACCCGTTTGGCACCCTGTTGGGCTGTGGGGGGACGCCCCTGCCCAACTACCTGGGCTTCACCATGGGGATCTACAACCCGCTGCCAGGGGATGCTACCCAGTCAGAACTGGGGCCGTTGGTAGCCTTAACTCCCACCGAGCTGCCGGATAATCCAGGTAATGGGGTGCCCGCAGGGCTGGCTCCTAACATTACCAACGCCAATCCCTACAATTTGTCGACCCAGGGAACCTACAACTTTCTGCTGGATCCGGCCCGGGGACAGGTTGATGTGGGGCGCATCTACCTGCTGGTGGTGACCCCACCGCCGGGCACCCCCTACGTGCAGCGGCGCATTAAGCTGCAAATTCTGCGCAATAGCGGCGGAGTGATCGCCTATCGGGCGACGTCCCTGGATGGGCAGCCGATTGCCGCCTCCGGGGCGACCCAGGTTGAGCAGCAGACCCTGCAGATTAACGATGCGGCTCAAACCGGGCTGCAGCTATCGGCCCTGAACCTGGCCACTACCCTGTGCAATGCTCGTCAGCTGCAGCTGACCAAATCGGGCGATCGCGCTGTGGCCCAGCCGGGAGACACCGTGATCTATCGGGTGCTGCTGCGCAACCAAACCGATGTGGCGCTGCAAACCGTCACCATTACCGACACGCTGCCGCTGGGCTTTCGGCTGGTGGCGGGCTCGGCCCGAGCGGCGCTGGCCAGCCAGACCTACCCAGTGCAGGTCAACCAGTCGGGCTCCACGGTGGAGTTTCAGCTGGATGGAGCGCTGTCTCTGCCGGTGGGTGAGGCCCTAAGCCTGGTCTATGCCACTCAGCTCACCGCCGATGCTGTGCGCGGCACGGGGCAAAACTCAGCGTTGGTAACTGCTCGCCGCAGCGACAATGGCGTGCTGCTGCGGGACGGACCCGCCAGCCACCGCCTGCGAATTGACCCCGGGCTGCTGTCTGACTGCGGCACCCTGATTGGTCGGGTGTTTGAAGACCGTAACTTCGACGGCGAGCAGCAGTCGGGGGAGCCGGGCCTGCCCTACGCCGTGATCTTTCTCGACGATGGCAACCGCATCACCACCGATGAGCGGGGTATTTTCTCGCTGGCCAATGTGCTGCCGGGCTATCGCTCAGGCACCCTCGATCCACTGAGCGTTCCCGGCTATGAGCTGGCCCCCAACCGGATGTTTATCGAGCGCAACAGTGCATCTCGGCTGGTGCATTTGGCCCCCGGCGGCATGGTGCGAATGAACTTTGGGGTTAGGCCCCAAACACAGGAAGAAGGCAACACCGATGACCTCTAAGCAGTTGCTTAAGACAATTGTTGCTCTGGCAAGTGCTGGCCTGGCTACGGGCAATAGCACATCGCTGGCCCAGGCCCAGACCACTTCTGATCTACAGGCCACGACAGGCTCTAATTCAGTAGAGACCAAACCGGCCCCAATGCCAGGGGTGCAGCCTCCGACGAGCTTGCCCACAATCGCACCTTCCCCCCAGGTCACGCCTCAATTCTCGGCTGCGACTGCAGGGCTAGTTGTGAGCAACTCTGGCGGTGCGATCGCCTCTCCCCAATCGGTTTCCACAAACCAGGCGGCAACCACCGCTCCGGCAGTTCCGGCGCAACCTCAGGTGTCGGCTGCTCCGCAGCCTAAGGGCCAAGCCGCCGCCTTAGCTCAGCCTCAGCCAGAGTTTAGTCGGCTCAGACCAGAGCTGAGCGTAGACCTGGCTAGCGAGCCCTTGGCTCCGACCACTTCCGATGCCGCGACGACATCTCCCGAGCCTGTCGCGCCCATAGCCCCACAAACCGCCGGTGCTCAGCCTGCTATTCACTTCGTTGCCCCTACCCCTGACACCGTTCTCGATATTCCTGCGGCCACGGTGACGCTGCAATTTCCGGTGGGTAGCGAGGTCACCCTGACGGTGAACGGTAGCCCGGTGGGCGACGACCTGATTGGTCGCACCGAAACCAACCTGGAAACGGGCCTGATTACCCAAACCTGGTATGGTGTGGGGCTTCAGCCTGGCACCAACCAGCTCTCGGCCCAGGGCCAGCGAGGGGGTGTTGCTCTGACTGCGGCAGACCTGGCCATTCAGGTGCGGGGGGCGATCGCCAGCCTGAGCGTCACTACTTTAGAAAGCCGAGTTCCCGCCGACGGCCGCTCAACGGTCACGGTGCAGGGGCAGCTGCTGGATGCCCAGGGCAATGGGGCCAGTCAGGATACGGTGGTGACCCTGGAGGCCAGTCAGGGGCAGTTTGTCGATGACGACGAAAACCCCACTCAGCCTGGTTTTCAGGTGCAGACCCAGGGGGGGAGCTTTAGCGCCACCTTGCAAGCGGGGTTGACCCCGGGGCCGACCACGATTCGCGCCAGCCGAAGCGATCTCGAAGCCTACACTCAGGTGGAGTTTATCACCGAGCTGCGGCCCACGCTGCTGACCGGGGTGGTAGATGTTCGCCTGGGCACTCGCGGCACCGACTTCTACAGCCGCTACCGTGATTTTCTACCCCCCGATGGGGGGGCGGGTACCGAACTGGCGGTGCGCGGCGGGGCCTTTGCCATCACCTCCTTTGGAGACTGGCGCTTTACGGGCGCCTACCGCAGCGATCGCGCCCTCAACGAAGGCTGCGACGGCACGGTGCCGCTGTTTCGCAATGCTCAGGACTGCGATCGCGCCTATCCGGTCTACGGCGATAACTCTACCTCAGAGGTGCTGGCCCCTTCCACCGACAGCCTTTACCTGCGCCTAGAGCGCACCTCCCCTGAACCCAACGCCGGTTCCGACTACCTCATGTGGGGCGACTACCGCACCGACGAGTTTGCTACCTCGTCTCAGCTCTACACCAGCATTAGCCGATCGCTCCACGGCTTTAGCGGCAACTACAACCTGGGCAATTTGCAGCTCTCCGCTGTCTACGGCAACAATATTCAGGGCTTCCAGCGCGACACCATTGCCCCCGACGGCACCAGCGGCTTTTACTTTCTCTCCCGTCGCCTGCTGGTACCGGGCAGCGAAGCGGTTTATTTCGAACTCGAAGAACTCAACCGACCGGGCCAGGTGCTCGATCGCCAGCAGCTCAGCCGCGGCCCCGACTACGAGATCGACTACGACCGCGGCACGGTGCTGTTTCGCCAGCCGGTGTTGCGCACCCTCGTCGATGGCCAGGGCCGCACTCTGGTGCGGCGGATTGTAGCCACCTACCAGTATGAGGGCGACGGTACCACCAGCCTCTACGGCGGTCGATTGCGCTACCACCTCAACCGTGACCAGGCTCAGGCCAGCTGGCTGGGGGCGACCTACCTGCAAGAAAACCATGCCGACCAGCAGTTTCAGCTCTACGGCGCCGATGCCCAGATTAGCTTCGGTAGCGGCGGCCTGCTGCTGGCAGAATACGCCCATTCCACCAGCAGCCTGGTCAACACTGCCCCTGTGGCTGGCGATGCCTATCGCCTAGAGGTCAGCAATGCCTTTAGCGACAGTCTTTCGGCTCGGGCCTACTGGCAGCAGGTATCCCCTGGGTTTGCCAACAATGCCACCACCAGTTTTGTGCCGGGCCAGCGCCGCTACGGGGCCGAACTCCAGGCCGACCTGTCTGACACCACTACCCTGCGCTTTGGCTACGACCACGAAGATAACTATGGGGTGGCCCCGGCTACCCTGACCGCCCTGGAACCGCTGCTGTTTCCTGGGGTTACCGCGACCCCCGGGCAATCGGTGGACAATTCGCTGACTACCATCAGCGCGGGGATTCAGCAGCGCATCGGCAGCGCCACCACCTCAATTGACTGGATCCACCGCGATCGCAGCGATCGCCTCGCCCCCCAGTTCAGCACCGTCACCGACCAAATTCGCTCGATGGCGACTCTGCCCATTGCCGAAAACCTCACCTTTACCGCCCTCAATGAGTTCACCCTGGCGGGGCGGACCGATGCCGTCTACCCCAACCGCAGCCTGCTGGGCCTCAACTGGCAGATTCAGCCCGGCATCAGCCTCGGGGTGACCCACCAGATTCTCAACGGTGGCCAGTATGACAATGACAGCCTCACCTCCCTTTACCTCTCTGGCGACTACGAGTTTGCCACCGGCACTCGGCTAACCGGCAACTTTTCAATGTTCGATCGCGGCCAGATGTCAGGGTCGATCGGGGTTCAGCAGGGCGTTACCCTGGCCCCCGGGCTGGAACTGGACCTGGCCTACGAGCATGTCTTTCAAAGCAATAACCTCGTCACCGGGGCCGGTACTCAGTTTGCCCAACCCTACGCCGTGGGCCAGGCTGCCGCTGCCCTGGCTCCTACTGGGGGCAGCAGCTACAGCGTCGGGCTGTCCTACACCGGCAGTCCTGACTTCCAGGCCAACGCCCGGTTTGAGCACCGCACCTCCAGCGCAGGGTCGAATACACTGATTTCTGCCGATGCCCTCGGGCGTCTGTCGCCCTCCCTGACGGTGCTGGGCCGGTTTCAGCAGGCCAGTGCGGCCAACCAGCTGCTCTCCGGCTTGGGAGATACCACCAACCTGCGCCTGGGCCTGGCCTACCGCAACCCCGACAACGATGCCTTTAACGCTCTGCTGCGCTACGAGTACCGCCGCAACCCCGGCATTTTGCCCAGTAGCCTGCTGGAGGGCAGCGGCAGCGGCTCAGCCGATCATGTCTTTTCCGCTGAGGCCATCTATGCTCCCGACTGGCAGTGGGAATTCTACGGTAAGTTCGCCCTGCGAAACAGTACCTCCTACTTGGCCTCAGACCTGGTGGGCAGCAGCACCGTTACCCTGGCCCAGCTGCGGGCCACCTACCGCCTCAACTACCAGTGGGACCTTGTCGGGGAGGCCCGCTTCATCAACCAGCCCAGCGCCGGCTACAGCGAGACCGGCTTTTCCCTGGAGGCGGGGTACTATCTCAATCCCAACCTGCGCCTGTCGGCGGGCTACAGCTTTGGTGGGGTGTCCGACCGCGACTTCAGCGGCTCCCGCTCGGCGGGGGGCCCCTACTTTGGCCTCACCCTCAAGCTGGATAACGCATTGTTAGAGGGTTTTAGCATTAACGACGACCCCGCTACCTCACCCCCCGCTGAATTGCCCTAATCGCCGCACCACCTCCACCGTCTAGTGTCTCTTGTTCCCCCTGCCTTTGCGCCGTTTTAGCCATGCCCCGCTCTCCTTATTTTCGCAACCAAACCCAACGACTGTTTAGCTGGCGGCATCGACCACGTCGCTGGGGCAGACCCTTAAGGACCAGGGGAAGCCGCTGGCAACGGCGATTTGCGCAACGGAAGGCTTTGCCAACGCTCCCCCGGTGGCGTTACATCTCCCGCCGCTTTGGCCGCTACGGGCTCGTAGCCCTGGCCACCGGCTTGCTGACCCTGCTACAAATTAGCGGTCTTCCTCTCTGGCCCAGCGCTCCGGCCTATGCGGCCACCAGTCTTTCAATCGAGCCCCTGACCTGGGATTTTGTTGGGCTTGACAGTAACCGAGTGACCGATGGCCCCAACCAGTATTTAACCGGGGCTCGGGTCTGCAACATTGGTGCCGAACCCGCCCAAAACCTCAAGGTTCGTTTTGTGCGAGAGGGAGCCACCAACCCCTTCATCACCGTCGTTAACAGTCTCAACAGCGATACCTGGCAATCTCCCAGTCTGCCCGCCGGGCCCAGACCCGCCAACCACCACGCGGTCGCCGCTAAGCCCGCCAACTGCTTCGACGCCTACTACGTCGTCACCGTTAGCCGCACCGCCTCCGCCTACGACACCGTGCAGCGCTTCCGCATCGAGGCCGTGGCCGACAATGCCGGTGTGGTCGATACCAACAGCTACCCCGACCCCGGCCAGTACGATACAGGCCACCCCCGCCAGCTCTACGTCGAGAAAATCCTCTCCCAGGCCCGCAACGACGTTCTCAACTTTCAAAACCTCACCACCCCCGGTTCCATGACCGTGGAAGTGGGCGGCACCTACAGTTTCCGGCTGACCTCCCAAACTGCCACCGCCTACCCCCAGCTCACCATCAGCTCCGACTTTCCGAACATTGTTTTTCAAATCGTCAACGTTTCTACCACCTACTCCAGCGATCCGGGCCTCACCAACAGCAGCATCTACGCCAACGCCTGCGGCTGGATCAGCGATCCCTCCTATCCGGGCTATCACACCAGTTCCAGTACCTGCAACTATCCCCTGATCAGCGACAAAGACACCAACGGCGACGGTAAGGTGGGCAACACCGTTGTTACTGACTACACCATCAAGGTGCTCTCCACTGGTCCCGGCAACGGAAATAGTGCTACTTACACCATTAACCACTTAATTCTCGACTTCTCGGGGGGGAGCTACCACTACAACGCCGACTACGGCAGCCAAATTGGCTTTGGCAGCACCGTCATTACGGTGGTCGATCGCCAAGCCGATCTCAGCCTGACCAAGACCCACAGCGGCAACTTTACCACTGGCAACAATACCTACACCCTCACCGTCACCAACAACGGCCCCGACCTTGCCCGGGGGCCAATCACCGTCACCGATACCCTGCCTACGGGCTTTAGCTATGTCTCCGCCAGCGGCAGCGGCTGGAGCTGCGCGGCCAATGGCCAAACGGTCACCTGCACCAACCCCAGTGATCTAGCCGCCTTGGCCAGTTCTGCGTTTACCCTCACCGTCAATGTTGGCGCCGGGGCCGCCAGCAATAGCGTCAATACTGCGGTTGTTTCTAGCCAAACCCGTGACCCTAACCCCAGCAACAACAGCGCCGCCGACCCTACCACCGTTGTTCAGGGACCGAACATTCAGCTGGCAAAAACCCATAGCCCCGCTACTTTTGTCACGGGCAGCACCGGCACCTATACCCTCACTGTTAGCAACAGCAGCGGCTTTGATGCCGTTGGCCCGCTCACTATTATCGATACCCTGCCCGCAGGCCTCACCTACAGCAGCGCCAGCGGCACCGGCTGGAGTTGTTCGGCCAATGGCCAGACCGTTAGCTGTACCAACCCCAGCGGCCTCAATAATGGCCAGAACTCCGTGCTGAACCTGATGGTCAACGTTAACCCTGACGTAGCCACCCCCAGTGTTACCAACACGGCTACGGTTAGCAGCGGCAGCTACGACACCAATACCGCCGATAACACCGCCAGCGATGTTACCCCCACCAGCAAACCCGTTCCCGATTTAATCGTCAGCAAAACTGACAACAACCTCAACTTTGCCCAGAGCGCCCAGAGCACCTATACCATTACCGTGACCAACCAGGGGGTAGCCAGCACTACGGGCACCATCACCGTGGTGGATACTCTGCCCGCCTCCTTTACTTACGTTTCTGCCGTCAATGCCAGCGGCTACTCGGGCTGGAGCTGTTCGGCTAGCGGGCAAACCGTCACTTGTACCAACCCTGGGCCGCTGACCCCTAGCCAGGTCAGCCGGATTTTGCTGACGGTGACGCCGACGACAGTTGGAACGTTTACTAACAACGTAAGTGTGTCCACCCCTGGGGAAACCAACACGGGCAACAATAGCGGGTCGGATACTACATCTGTAGTCGTTCCTGGCAGTGTTGACCTAAATATCCTCAAAACCATTACGACAACCCCAACCGGACCTACCGCACCTAACAACGCCATTCAGTATCAGATTGATATCACCAACAACTCGAGCGGCAACGGTAACGATACAAATATCGCCTTTGAGGATATTGTGCCGGCTTCTGTCACCGGGGTGACCTGGAGCTGTAACTTCGTAGGCACAAGCTCCACTGACCTGGGTAATGGCAGCCCCAGCAACCATAACTCGTGCAATAACGGTACCTCGCCCCACAACAAAAGCGGTAGCGGCAACACCATTACCCTAAATACCATCAGCCTGCGCAAAGGAGGAGGGAAAGTTCGCTTTGTGATTAATGGGACAGCAACTACTTCCGGTAACCTCACCAATACGGCTACAACTACCCCGTCAGACGGTACTGATAAGACTCCCTCTGATAACGTTTCGACCGTAACAACCCCTGTGCCAGGGCCGGATGTAGGCCTCAGTAAGTCTGCTTTCAGTAGCTTTGCCCAGAACGTCAACAGCGTCTATCGACTGACGGTAACCAATACCAGCAATTCCCTGGCTACTAACCAGCCCATCACCGTTAAAGACGTGCTGCCCGCCTCTCTAACCTATGTGTCAGCGGCTTCAGCCTCGGGCAGCTCTGGCTGGAACTGCAGCTACAATGCCACCGATCGCACCGTCACCTGCATCAATAGCAACAGCCTGGCCGCCCTTGGCACCAGTTCTATTGACATTACGGTGACACCGACGGCCAGTGGCTCGGTCAGCAACAGCGCTACCGTCAGCAGCCCTGGAGATACTAACGCGGCGAATAATAATGCCACGGCCAACACCACCGTGGCAGCGGCCAACCCTGACCTGGCTATCAGCAAGGCCGACTCAGGCAACTTTGCCCTGGGCCAGGAGGGCACCTACATCCTCACCGTCAGTAACGTGGGTACCACGGTAGCGGTGGCTCCCATCACTGTGACCGATACCCTACCGGCGGGTCTGAGCTTTTTGTCGGGCAGCGGCAACGGCTGGGTGTGCTCGGCCTCGGGCCAGACGGTGACCTGCACCAACTACAGCAACATCGCCCCCGGCACTAATAGAGTGCTAAACCTGAAGGTGCTGGTGGGCAGCACTGCCCCTGCTAGCGTTACCAATACCGCCTCGGTGGCTGCCGTCAGCGGCGAAACCGTTACCAGTAACAACACCAGCAATATTCTGAATACGGCGATCGCCCAGCGAGCCGATCTCAGCATCACCAAAACTTTGGTGGGCAACCTGGTTACTGGCCAGACGGCCACCTACCAGCTCAAAATCACTAACAACGGCCCTTCCCCTAGTGTCGCCCCGATTACCGTCAGCGATACTCTACCCGCCGGGCTGAGTTTTGTCTCGGGCGCGGGGGATGGCTTCAGCTGTAGTGCCGGTACGCCGGTTACCTGTACCCGGAGTACCACGTTAGCGGTGGGGGCCAGCGCCACGATCGCGCTAAATGTCTCTGTTTCAGCCGCCGGTGGGGCCACCGTAGTGAACCCGGCCACGGTCAGTAGTACCACCCCTGACCCGACCAGTGGCAACAACAGCTCCAGCAGCAGCAACGTCGTCACCAGTCCAGTTCAGTCTCTCAGTTTCAATAAGAGCCACTTTGGCAGCTTTCCGATCGGTGGTCAGGGTACCTATACCCTGGCCATTACCAACACCGGCAACGTCCCCATTACCGATACCCTCAAGATCACCGACACGCTGCCGGGAAACCTCAGTCTGGCCTTTGCTGTCGGCCAAGGCTGGACCTGTACGGGCACTACGGCGGTGACCTGCACCAGCGACGATGATCTGACCCCAGGAGCCAGCAACGCCGTCGATTTAACCGTAAACGTCGGCTCGGGCACGCCAACCGGCACGAATAGCATCACCAATACCGCCAGCGTATTTATTGGCGCTAGCGGTACCCCCAGCGCTACCCGAACTGACCCCACCACCATCACCACCAGCGCTGACTTGTCGTTGACCAAAACAGCGGCTACGGCCTTTACCGTCGGTCAACAGGCCCAGTACAGTCTGGTGGTCACTAACGCTGCCTCTAGCAGCGGTACTGCCGCAGGCCCCATTACCCTCGAAGACCAGTTGCCCACCGGCTTGACCTATGTATCCGGGGCGGGCACCGGCTGGACCTGCCCCGTCGCCCCCGCCGGACCAGATGTTGCCTGTACCCTGGGCACTGGTCTAACGCCGGGGGCAAGTTCGACCCTGACGCTGACGGTACAGGTAGAAAACACTATCTCGCCGCCGTTTACGAACTACGCCACGGTCTATAGCCCAACGGCAGACCCCAATTTCAGCAATAACACCGCCAGCGTTACCAACACCCTGGGCGGCGGCGGTGGCAATGCAGATGTCACCGTAACCAAAACCGATAACGTCGATCCGGTGGCGATCGGAGCCTCCCTGACCTATACCGTGACGGCGGTGAATGGCGATGCTACCAACAGCGCCACGGCCGTCACGGTAACCGATCCCCTACCTGGGGGAGTCACCTTTGTTTCGGCGACGCCGGCCCAGGGCAGCTGTAGCCAGAGTGGCGGCACCGTCACCTGTAACCTGGGCACGATCGCGCCCAGCGGCAGCGTGGCGATCGCCATTCAGGTGACGCCCCAGATCTCGGGCATTTTGACCAACACGGCCACCGTGGCCTCAACCAACGACAGCGATACCGCCAACAACACCGCCACCCAGCAGACTACGGTGACGCCCTCAGGGGGTGAAAACCTGATTTCGGGGCGGGGTTTTCTGGACAGCAACAGCAACGGCAGCCTGGACGGGGGCGAGACCGGCACCGCCAATATCACGGTGTGGCTGTACGAAGACCTCAACAACAACGGCACCATTGAGGGCACCGACAAGCTCCTAACCAGTCAGGTCAGCAACGGCAGCGGCGACTACCAGTTTGCGGTGAACCGCACCGGTAACTTCCTGATCACGATCGACACCAGCGATCCAGACCTGCCAGCGGGGCATACCATCACCACCAGCCCGCTACCCAAGGTGACGTTTGCGGCGGTCAATGGTGCTACCAGCAGCAGCCACAACGTTGGCCACAACGGCGGCGCGGCGAGCAGCCCAGAAATTCTGTTGGTCAAACGAATTGCGGCGATCAATGCCACCCGCTTTACCGGCGTCGTCAATGGCGTCAATACCCCTGGCAGTCCTAACTATGTGGCTGCGCCCCACGACCAGGACGATGACCACCCCAACTGGCCCAGCGGCTTTCTCCAGGGGCAGATTCGGGGTGACATTCAGCCCAATGACACGGTAGAGTTCACCATTTACTTTCTCTCCAGTGGCGCGGCCCCGGCCCAGAGCGTGTTGTTCTGCGACCTGGTGCCGTCCAATGTCACCTTCCTGCCGACCGCCTACAATGCGACCCCTGGGGCAAGCGGCCCCAATCCGGTGCCGGGGGTGACGACCGATGGCGGCGATCGCGGCATTATGCTGGGTATTGGTACTCAGTCCAGCACCAGCCCGTACCCTATTTCGGTATCCCTATCTAACGCCAGCGATGGCGATGTCGGGCAGTACGTGGCTCCCGGTATCAACCTGACCACAATTGACCCTCGCCTCTCGGGCTGCGGCAGCAACACCAACGGGGCGATCGTGGCTAGACTGGGCGATTTACCCCAGGCCACCAGTGCCGGTAATCCGCCAGGGTCCTACGGCTTTGTCCGCTTTCAAGCCAGGGTCAACTAGCTAGAGCCTCGGGGCCACAGCCTGAAGCAGAGCAGAGTGAGAAACCGGGTTTGTGGGCAATGGTTGGAGGCGAGCCAACCCCACAAACCCGGTTTCTTGCCCTAGAACACGAAGTTGTCGGGGTTATTTAGTGCTGTCGCATCTATCCCCTGAAAGGTGATGAAGTTGGTGAACTGGTTGCGCCCGGCTACGCCTTCTAGCTCCAGCGAGAGCTGAACCCGACCGCTGTTGCCCAGGTTGCGAATCTGGATCAAACCGTCGGCAATGGGATCGGCGCCGACGTAGCCGACGCTGGCCAGCAGATCGGTAAACACGAGTTGGTCAGCCCCCACCTCAAAGTCGGTGATGGTGGCCCCAGTTTGAGCGGTGCTAGTGTAGACGACGCGATCGCGCCCGCCGCCCGTGGTGATTAGATCAGGGCCGCCGCTGGCCAGAATAGTGTCGTTGCGATCGCTGCCCACCAGCACATCGCGCCCAGGGGTTCCGGTGATTACGCTGGGGGCCTCAATCGTGAACCGGGCCAGCAGCGGGTCGTGGTCGCTGGCCCGGCTATCGCTATCGGCAAATTCAGCATTGACATGCACAGCATCGAAGTCGGCCCCAGCAAACAGGCTTTCGCTGACCAAAATGTGGTCTAGCGACTGGGAGTTGCCCTGGAAAATAAACGAGTAGCGCTCATTTTCGGGCAGAGTGTTGGTCAGATTGGTGAGGCCAGCGCTCTCTAGCCCGGCAACCGGCGACACAAACTCAAACTCGTTGAGGTCGCCGAGCACCACCACATTGGCGGCGGGGTCGCTGCCCAGCAGACCGCTGACGTAGTTCTGCACCGCCTGAGACTGAGCCTGGCGCTCGTCGAGGGAACCGTTGACGCTGGGGTCTTCCTGGCGGGCTTCAAAGGGTTGCTCGGTACCCAAAATCGGAGCGCTGCCGCCCTTCGACGAAAAGTGGTTGTTGACCAGGGTGACGGTTTCGCCGTTGAACTCAAAGCTGGCCACCAGGGGCAGCCGCGCCCCGGCAAAGGCTTCGCCCGGAGCCTGACCGCCTATCGTTGTGACAGAACCTTCTACCAGATCGACCCGGCTGGGGTCGTAGAGGTAGGCGGTGCGAATGTTGGCACCGGGCTGACCGCCGCTGGCGTTGTTGAGAATGAACGTATTGTCGATGAATGCATAGGTCGGGCCACCGGCAGCGGCGATCGCATCTACCAGGGTTTGCAACGTCAGGTCTGCCGCCGTCACCCCATCGTTGAGCGAGCCGCTGTTGTCCTGAATTTCTTGCAGGGCAATGATGTCAGGGCTGTTGAGGTTGTTGATAATTTGCTGGGCGATCGCCGCAAAGCGCCCGTCAGCGATGTCGGTATCACCATCCCCGTCGTTGAGGTCTAGATTCAGCACATTGTAGCTGGCCACCGTCAGCTGGTCGCTGCCCTTTGTCAGGGTGCTGACCTCGGGTTGCAGACTCGCCGACTGAATATTGCCCGTAAAATCCTCCGTGGCGACAATTTCAAAATTGCCGAAGCCGTAGCTCACTACGCCAGTCACATTGCCCAGGCGATCGCCCACGTTGACCGCAGGAAAGGCAAAGTCAAACACGCCGCTGTCAAACTGAATCTGCACCCGCTCGGGGTTAAAGTCGTCGGGGCTGATGTTGAGCGTGCCGCGATCGCTCAGGCCCGTAGCTCCAGCGCCGTTGTCCACTACCCCAAAGATCTCGCCAAAGCCGTTGGTGCCGTTCACCACCAAGAAATCCTGGGCGGTGACTCGCATACCCTCTAGCGACTCAAAGAAATCGATGCCGTCGGTAGCCGGGTCAAAGCTGGCAAAGGCGTCGTCGTCGATATTTTCGGTGGGGGGCACCCGACCGCCTGCGCCCAAAACCACCGCCTCGGGCAGGGCATTGCCGCTGCTCAGGGTGGTGATGCTCAGGCTGCCGCTGAGCTGGGTCGTCGACAGGTTGCGGGTAGATACGCCGCCGGGGGTAAACTCTGACACTGTACCCGACACCTCCAACTCATCGCCCACCGCTACGGTGGGGGCGCTGCTGGTGAACACAAAAATGGCGTCGGAGGTGGCGATGTTGCCATCGCCCACGGCGTCTTGCAGGTAGAAGCCGTTGCTGTCTACAGCGGTGACGATGCCCATGGTCGATACCTGCTGGCCCAGCAGGGGAGAGGTGTGCCCGGCCCCTTGAATTGTGTAGATGGCCGTCGGTTCTAAGTCGCCGCCATTATCGCCGCCACCATCGCTGCTGTTTATTGCTCCTTTGGTCGCCGTCAGGGGGCCAGTCCAGACCCCATCAATGCGCTGTAGCGATTGGCCAACGGGGGTATCTCCAGTTTCGGCCACGCCGATGTCAACACTGGTGAGGCCATCAGCCGCACCGCCTACCGCCGTAAACGAGCCTTCGTAGCTGAGAAATTCAACCACATTGCCCAACCCATCGATCAGCGCTATACCATCGGGGGCCCCATTCTGAATGCCGTTGCTGGGGAAATCGACCACAACGGTGCCGTGGCCGTTGCTTTGGTCAGCAATGACGCCGCTGAGGGCAACGGTGTTGTAGACCGTACCGCCATTGCCGTTGTAGAGCAGAAGGCTCCAGCCGGTTAAGTCGGTACCCGCAGGGCCAGCAATTTCGATAAATTCGCCGACATCGGTGCCCGTGTTGTCGTAATGAAATTCGCTAATAAAAACCGAGGTTGCCATTGAAACGTCACCAATTGAGTAAGAGTTTGCCTATGGCCGCGCCAAACCGAGCCCCACAGAGCGTGGAGCTTGGCCGCGCAGCAGCGCGATCGCAGGGAGGAATTTGCAGGCGGATGGTCTAAAGCCGGTTTAGATCAGCCTGGTGGGTCAAGTGAATGGTAGAAATAGGTTCAGCCTTGCTTAGGTTGATTCTGTGTTTTGGCCTGCATTTCACAGCTGACATTCTGGGGCGATCGCGATCGCCCCAGAATGTCAGTGTTTTCACACAAAACAGTACCAGAGCACCGCCGCCGGGTCGGTAAAGAGGGGTTTAACAGTGATTTAAATCCGCTCAGTTTTCTATGACCTTCATAGAACCGCCCAAGCTGGGGCGATGAATAAAATTTTCGTGAAGGGAAACTTTGACTGGGCAGCCTGGTGATGCTAGGTAGGTGGTTCTAAATAGATGCTGTAGGGTGAGTTGTGGCGATAGCCCAACGCACCGCGAGGTCTGGGCTGATGCGTTACGCTGGCGCGAAAACACATCCAACGGCTACTGGTTGAGGTAGAAGTTGCGAATGGTGCGGTTCACAAAGCTGAGATAGTCGTCAATCTCTTCGTAGCGATCTAGTTCGGCGACTTCTTCTGGGCTAAGGCGGTCTTCTGATTGTTTGTCGAGTAAGGCTTCTATGCGCTGCTGAACGATTTGAGAGGCCCGAAAGACAGGAATGCTTTCTTCTAACACAATGTTGACGGCCCCCTCGACGGGGAGAGAGGCCGGAAGGGTTTGAAGCTGAGGGAGAAGTAAAGCGCTTATAGGGTCTATGCTAGCAGCTCTTCGCGGAGGCTATACCCCTGTGACAGGCCCGGCAGGGTGAGCACTGCGATTATATTCATTACAATCCTGTGCGGCATGGGTTTTGTGAAATGCCACAGCAATGGCCGTTTTCGAGCTTGCATCGTTTAGTTTAAGAGAACATGTATCCGTCAGATTGGGGCGGCAGGAATGAGATGCTTTTGGAGAGGGTAGAGTTTGGGGATGAGTAGGTTTTGTGCGTCACGCAAAGCGATGACGCACCCTACGGTTACTTTGCAGAATCCGACGACAAAACGTCTTCGCTTGGGTACGGAGATTAGGAAATGCAAACGTAAAAGTGCATCGCCCCACCGTTCACCATTAAGCAGCAGCAGGTTTAGGCATAGGTAGGGACAACCCGTCTTCCTCAAGTAAAAGCTGCAAAACCTCCTGTCCATTTCTGGCCGCTTCTTCGTAGCTGTTGCCGTGGGTGCGATAAGTCTGTTCAGGGAAATCAGGCAAATGCACTAGATAGCAGTCGTCTTCCTCTGACCAGACAATTACCATTTCATATCGAAGAGTACTCATTTTCCCTTACTCCCCTTGCTGCATCACTATTCTAATTGCTTCAGTCACTTCCCTTTCCTGGTAAGGCTTGGCATCGCTTCCATCTTTACCTGATAAAGTTACCCGGCCTAGATATTGCGGATGTAACCACTTAGTATGGCTTCCCTTACCAGACTTTTCATAAAAGCCAGCTTTTTTCAGCATGGCCTTCAGCTCTCGGATTTTCTTGGGCAATTTCAGCCTCCCCAGTAATCTTAGGACTGGCACCGCAGGGCTGGCGGTGCCCACCCTACGGCTTTTTTCAATACGCTTGAACTCCCAGCGCACTTAGCTTATGATGCAGCAACGGGGAATGACTTCTAGGCGGGGAAGAGAGAGGGTGGAGCCTCTCAAATCCCCTGTGACATCCCTCTTAGATACGGTAAGTGAGATGCCCTTAGGAGCCATTCTAAGAGCTAGCGTCTTGTTTTACCTTCACATGGGACTGCTAGATAAATTCCCCGTTTTCCTAAACCGAAAACGGAGACACCCGTATGACACTCACCAACCCCGGAGACTTCAACGTCTCCACACCGTTTAAGCTGCCCACTTACCAGCCCGATCGCCTCTGCCACATTCTGCTGGGCGACCATGCCGCCGTTATCGAAGCCATCAACCGCATGGAGCTGCTTCGCTACTGCGAACGCATTGCCTGGCTAGACCCCATCCCCACCGGGCGCAGCGGCGAATACATCAGCGTGATGACCCGCCGCATTACGCCCCTGGAGTAAACGTAAACAAGGATGGGCATGAGCTTCCGCCTCTGCCCATCCTTGTCGAACCGGGCTGCAACGCTCTGTGCGACTCTGCGATCGCCCTGGTTGCCCTTCACAAGCTTATATCGTTCGCTGCGATCGCCCTAGTCACTCATGCACAGGTCGTTGTAGCGGCTGCGTAGGGTCTTGTCATTGCTCAATAGCTTGTTGACTCAATGGTTTAGAGTCTCAGCATAGAGCAAACCTTAACTTGCAGCCCCCCTTTGAGCATGTACTCAAACCACAACGACCTCAGCATTGACAAACACAACTAAAACTCGCCCCAGTGCCCCTATGGCGCTGAGCTGCACATCATCTGCCAGGCGATCGCTAACCCAGCCGCGAACAATTTAAACATAGGGTCTCACCCCCCATGACACCTATTTACCACCTGAGCCAGATTAGACCCACGACGAAAAAAACAGGCCGCTGAATCCCCTTAAGGCGCTGTTTTTCTATGTTTAAATTCTTGCATCCTTCACTGTGAGCAGCGCTGGCCCGCAGGTTTCACCCCCAGGGTTTGCCCCCCCTTGAAACCTCGGCTCAACGGATGCAAAACCATTCACCCTACCCGCAATTAGGAGGATTGCCCATGGCAGTCATCAATACCGCGCGTCGATTAACCGGCAAGATCATCAGCACCGATGTCGAATCTGTAAACGGGCTCAGCACCGTCCAGGGCTATATTCCCGTTCGTACCGAGGCTACCCCCACCGCCCTGCAAGACTACTACCAGCTCATGCTGGCCAAACAACAGCAGGAAAGGGCGTTAGAAGTCAGCCACAAAGCAGCCTCCGACGAAGCCCGCCAGGCCGAATGGAACTTTCACAACGCCGTACTGGCCATGAAAGAATCGATTAGAGGCCAGTTTGGCCCCGACAGCCACGCCGCCCAGGCCGTAGGCTACAAGAAAAAGTCAGAATACAAGCGCCGCGCCCGCACCGTTAAAGTACCAATGGAAGGCGCTTAGACCCAGCCCAACCACAAGCTCGCAAGGCCAGCCTGCGAGCTTTTTTGATGCTCAAGCGCAATACAGAAGCTTAAGATAGGGTCTGGTACATATCCCAGACAAACAGCCGGAAGGACAGATTCATGGCCGCCCCCAAGCAGCCCACCTCCAACAGTTTCAAAAAGCTCCAGGGATTTTTGCGATCGCGCATGGGCCAGGCGATCGCCGACTACAGCATGATTGGCGAGGGCGATCGCGTCATGGTCTGCGTCTCCGGCGGCAAAGACTCCCACACGCTGCTCGATATTCTGCGTCACCTTCAGCGCCACGCCCCCATCCACTTCGACATTCTGGCGGTCAACCTCGATCAAAAGCAGCCGGGCTTCCCAGCCCACGTGCTGCCTGAGTACTTTGAGGCGATCGGCGTCCCGTACCGCATCGTCGAGCAAGACACCTACAGCACCGTCAAGCGCGTTATCCCCGAAGGCAAAACCATGTGCGGGCTGTGCTCACGGCTGCGGCGAGGGGTGCTCTACCGGGTTGCCGCCGAGGAAGGGGCCACCAAGATTGCCCTCGGCCACCACCGCGACGACATGGTCGAGACCCTGTTTCTCAACATGTTCCACGGCGGCAGGCTCAAGGCCATGCCCCCCAAACTGCTCACCGACGATCGCCGCCACATTGTCATTCGGCCCCTGGCCTACTGCCCCGAGGCCGACATTGCTCGCTACGCCCGCTACCGCGAGTTTCCGATCATCCCCTGCACCCTGTGCGGCTCCCAGACCAACTTGCAGCGAGCGCAGATCAAAGAGATGCTGCAAACCTGGGAAAAACAGTGGCCCGGTCGCACCGAAACCCTGTTTCGCAGTTTGCAGAATATCAACCCCTCCCAGCTCGCCGACCCCACCCTGTTCGACTTCGGCGGGCTAGAGTCGGCGCGGATTGTACCGTCTGAGGACGCTGGGAGCGATACTGACCTGGAAGCAGAGTTTAACCCGGCGATCGCGCTGTTT
>PYGV01000209.1 GCA_003022385.1 filamentous cyanobacterium CCP3
AGATGTGTATAAGAGACAGCTGTGTGCCCATACGCCGACAGCGGCGATCGCCGCCGCAGTCGGCGTATGGGCACACAGATCGGCGGCCAGATCCGCCAGGGACTCGTCGCGCTGGTGGCCGATGCCCGTCACTACCGGAATGGGGCAGTTAGCCACCGCTCGCACCACTCGCTCGTCGTCAAAGCATTCTAAATCCTCGCTGGCGCCGCCGCCCCGCGCCAAGATCAGCACCTCGGCCCGGCCATCGGCGGCAACGCGATCGATCGCCGCCACAATTGAAGCGGGGGCGCTGTCGCCCTGCACCACAGCAGGCGAAAACAGAACCCGCAGGCCCGGATGGTGGTGGCGCAGCGATCGCTGAATGTCGCCCCAGGCGGCGGCCTGGGGCGACGACACCACCGCAATGGTCTGGGGCAGGGCGGGCAAAGGGCGCTTAAACTCAGCATCGAACAGACCCTCGGTAGCCAATCGCTGGCGCAGCTGGCGGTAGCGCAGAGCCTTGAGCCCGTCGCCGCTGGGCAGCACCTGCCACACCGTCAGCTGGTAGCTGCTGCGCTGGGGGTAAACCTTCACCATGCCGAGGGCAATTACCTGTTCGCCCACCGTGGGCATGGTGGTCAGGCGAGCCTGCTGGCTGCGCCAGGCCACGGCATTGATGGCGGCCCCGGTATCGGGGTCGGTGAGGGTAAAAAATAGCCCCTTAGCATGGTTGTTGGCGCTAGAGACTTCACCCACCACCCAAACCTGGCGCAGGGTGGGGTCATCCTCCAGCACGGCTTTGATATAGTCAACCAGGCCGCCCACGCTCAGGGCAGCGGGAGTGGTGGCCGAGGTGAGGTCAAAATGGGTCATAGCATGACGAAGAAGCCAACCTCTAGTGTGGGCCAGCACGCGGTGAACATCAAGGTTAGCCCGGCCAAGCTCGTTTGCACCATGCGATCGCTGACTGGCGTTTCACCACGGCGATGCCGTCTAGCGGCAGCACTATCCCCGACCAAAATGCCGATGAGGCGATTCCGGCCGTGCTTTACGAAACCACGGGGCAATGCGAAGCCGACAGATTCTGATCACGCCCTCGCAGTCCGATGTTTTGGCTCATTTTTAGCAGCTTGACGCGCTTTAGCCTTAAATACACCAGCTGAGGCCCTGACTTGGCTATGACACCCTGGTTTGCCGCAGGACAGCACTAGGCCACGTCTTAAGTACCCTAAGCGCACGCTGGTTTCACGGCCACACTCACACTGAGCACCAGCGCGAAACTCCCCAAACTCATCTCGCCGCATCGACATCACTGTCAGCAGACCAATCGGACTGACCGACTTCCAGTAGGCAAGTTTCTCCTGCAGGCGTTGTTCTAGGGCCGCCTTGTGATTTTCAGCTTGCTGCTGAGCTCGAAGCGTCAGCGCTACTGGGTCTCGCTGACGAACAGCCTCTTCTAGAGCAGATGCCGCCACCCGCATACTCTTGGCAATCTCTCTCAGGTCTTCAAAGTCATACAGACGACAAATCGCGTCAACGAGCTGCTTGTCAGCCACTGTACGGGACGCACTTTTCACGCTTTTCAGGCCGTAAAAACTCAATACCTGCCGCACTCGCTCACGGGACACACCCATCGCGTCGGCGATCTCGCCATTGTTCCAGCCCTGCTGGTGCAGTTCGATATAGCGCTTATGACCCGGCAGCGCTTCTTCAATGGGCCTAACTCTCTCAGGCATTGCCACAACTTACTTGCCTCCCTTTGGGCTCTTTCCGCCACAAGATTTTAGTAGATTTGGGATTGGTCTAATGTCAGGTTGAGCTGCTGGTGCGATCGCTGAGGCGGGTAGACCAACCTGCGCGGCGGTAGAGGCTTGGGTAAACGCCACGGCAGCCTCAGCTTCGCGGTTGAGCTTCAGAAGGGCGGTGCCCTGTCCGCACCAGGCTTCAGTACCGCCGGGGTTGAGAGCAGTCGCTTGCTGATAGGCTTGGGCGGCGGCTTCGTAGCGGCCTAGCAAGTAAAACCACCAGGAATAAGATTAAAGCCAACCTTTGCCCTATTTCCCAATACAAAATCGGCTGAAGATTTCGTCCAGCATCGATTCAGTAACCTCGTCGCCGGTAATGCTGCCCAAAGCCGCGATCGCAGTTCTTAAATCTATGGTCCAAAAGTCTAGCGGCAGCTGATCTTCGATCGTCTGCTGCACCTGGTGCAGGGCGTTGCGGGCCTGGGTCAGCGCCGCTTCCTGGCGCTGGTTGACCGTAAATTCCAGGTTGCCTGGGGTCAGTTGGTCGGCCTGAATAGACCTTAAAATCGCCGCTTCTAGGGCATCAATGCCCCGCTGCTGGGCCGCAGCGGTGTGCACCGTAGGCAGGTCTACCGGCAAATTTAGACGCTCCAATGCCTCAGCCGTCACCAGATCCACCTTGTTGACTACCAAAATCAGTGGCCGTTGGCCTCGCGAGGCCGAGCCCTCGCCCTCGCGGACGGTTTCGTACAGTACGCTGTCGGCGGCGGTCCACCCGGCGGTGGCATCGATCGTAAGTAGCACCAGGTCTGCCCCCAGGGCCACCTGACGCGATCGCGCAATGCCCATCTGCTCGACCGGGTCGCTGGCGTCGCGAATGCCCGCCGTATCCAGGACCTGAATGGGAATGCCGCCCACCACCAGCTGCGACTCCACCACATCGCGGGTGGTGCCGGGCAGGTCGGTGACAATGGCGCGATCGCAGCGGCTCCAGGCATTGAGCAGGCTCGACTTGCCGACGTTGGGGCGGCCCACAATCGCCACCTTCAGGCCCGTGCGCAGCAACTCTCCCGACTCAGCGGTGGCCAGAATGCGATCGACGTCGCTCAGCACCGCGTCAATTTGCTGCTGCACCCAGGCTTCATTCAGAGGCGGCAGGTCATCTTCAAAATCGATCCGAGCCTCAACCTCGGCCAGCAGGTCTAAGCAGGTAGCCCGCAGCTGGCGAATCGGCTGGGCGAGCTTGCCCTGCACGCCCGAGAGCGCCGTTTTGGCCGCCAGGGTAGACTGGGCCGCCACCAGGTCAGCCACGCCCTCCGCCTGGGTCAGATCGAGCCGCCCGTTCAAGAAGGCCCGCAGAGTAAACTCTCCCGGTTCGGCCAGCCGTGCCCCCTGACTCAGGCAGAGCTGTAGCACCTGCTGCACCGCCATCAGCCCGCCGTGGCAGTGAAACTCCACCACGTCTTCGCGGGTGTAGGAGCGGGGAGCCAGCATCAGCAGCAGCAGCGCCTCGTCTACGGTCTGCTGGGTACGCGGGTCGCGCACGTAGCCGTAGAGAATGCGGTGGCTCTCCCAGGGCTGCTGGCCAACGGCAGAGAACAGGGCGCGGGCAATCGCCACGGCCGTGGAGCCCGACAGCCGCACAATGCCAACGCTGCCCTGCTGAGGGGCAATGGCGGTGGCGATCGCCGCGATCGTCTCGCCCTGCACGGGGGGTAATAAACCCGCTGGAGCGGGGCCGCTGCTGCCATCCATACCTTTTGCCGCCTACCTGTCGCCTAATTTAACCGTAAAGTGATGCTGAAGCCCCAGCGTAAGCCTGATAAAGCACTTGTCTGATGGGTAGAATAGAAAAAAAACTTTACGCCTTTCTAAGGTTTCACGGCTGAGTTGTTGGGCCAACTCCAGGGTTCAATTCCCCAGGCCCCGTTTCTAGGCCCCATTATCTAGGCATAGTCTACCAAGCTGCCAACAGCGGCTACCCTACCTTCCTTTTGTCTCACTTCCCCTGACTACTCAAGGGAACCTAGCCTCTGGTGTAACCCCGTCTATGACTACTACGCCCAATCCCGCACCCAATGTCACGCCCAATGTTACGCCCAGTGCCACGCTCGATACCCTGGTTGAACGACCCCTTAGCCCAAAGCCCGCCATGCGTAAAGTGACTCAGCCCCAGTGGCGGCGGCAGCTTCGCTACGTCTATCTGCGATTTTTGCGGCTTCAGGGCACGCCCGAACAGCTGGCGCGGGGTCTGGCGTCCGGGGTATTTTCTGGCTGTTTCCCGCTGTTTGGGTTTCAAATCCTCATCGGGGTGGCAGTTGCCACCGTCCTGCGGGGCAACCGAATTATGGCGGCGGCGGCCACCTGGGTCAGCAACCCCTTCACCTACGTGCCCATCTTTGCCTTCAACTATCAGGTGGGGCTATGGCTGATCGGGGGCAACGCCACCGAGGCCTTTCAAGACCTAGACAGCCTCAAGGGCTGGATGGATATGGGCACCGAAGTGTCAGTACGGCTAATGCTGGGCAGCAGCGTAGTGGGTGTTGTAGCCGGGGTGCTGAGCTACTTCGGTGGCCTGCCGCTGATTCGCCGGGTGCGTTGGTCAAAGACCGGCCCAAAGGGCCATCGCGCCAGCTAGCCCGGCAGCAACGCCAGCTCAACCAGGCCTAAAGCACCTTGTCGAGCCCGTAGATCAGCGACTTGAGCGCCATCACCCGACGAATGCAGAGCAATACTCCCGGCATGAAGCTGGCGCGATCGCTGGTGTCGTGGCGCAGAGTGTAAAGCTGCCCCGGCGAACCGAACAAAATCTCCTGGTGGGCAATCAGGCCCGGCAGCCGCACGCTGTGAATGTTGATGCCCTCGGCGGTCGCTCCGCCCCGCGCTCCGGGAATAGTCTCGGTTTCTTTGACCAGCGGAACGTTAAAGGCCTTCTGCGCCTCCGCCAGCATTTGGGCCGTTTGCACGGCGGTGCCGCTGGGGGCATCGGCCTTTTGGTTGTGGTGCAGCTCGATGATTTCCACGTTGTCAAAGTACTGGGCCGCCTGCTGGGCCGCCTGCTGCATCAGCACCACCCCAATCGAGAAATTGGGCACGATCAGGCAGCCAATGCTGGCCTTGTCGGCAAACTCGGCCAGATCGCGAATTTGCGTATTGCTGAGGCCCGTGGTGCCCACGACCGGGCGCACTCCGTAGGCGATCGCCGCCCGCACCGACTCATACACGCTGTCAGGGTGGGAAAGGTCAACCATTACCGCCAGCCCCTCGCTCTGGGCTGCCACCAGAGTTGCCTCCAAGTCATTCATCACTGGCACTTCCAGAGGTTTGTAGCCGATCACCTCACCAATATCCTGACCCATCAGCTCAGGATTTCTGCCGATCGCCCCCACCAGCGTAATATCTGGAGCCTGATCGATAGCTTTAATCACCTCGCGGCCCATTTTGCCGTAGGCCCCGTTAACCACAACGGGAATAGTCGATTGAGTAGGCATAGGAAAACTTGGTTTAGCGAGCTAAGAAAACTAGCAGGTTGGCAAGTCCGACAGTTAACAAGCTACCAGTCCTGAAACCTGAAACGTTTTAACCTACCAACGTTTCAACCCTCAAGCCCGCCTTGCTTGCTACTGAAACTCGCTACTGAAATTTCCGTTCTAAAGACTTGAGATACTCGGTATTCACCCCCGACTCACGAGGCAGCGAAATCTTTCCAGTGCGGGCAATTTCGCGAATGCCAAAGCGGTTGAGCACCTGCACGATGGCGACCATCTTGCCGGGGTCTCCCACCACCTCCAAGGTGAGCGAATCTTCCGATACATCGACCACCCGAGCCCGAAAGATCTGGGCAAATTCAATGATTTCAGACCGATTGGTGCTGGTGGCGTTGACCTTCAGCAGCATCAGCTCCCGCTCGACGCAGGGGGTATCGGTGACATCGTTGACCTTGAGCACGTTGATCAGCTTGTAGAGCTGCTTGGTGAGCTGCTCGATCACCGCATCGTCGCCCGGCACCACCATCGTGATGCGCGAAATGCCGGAGGTTTCCGCTGGCCCCACCGCCAGGCTCTCAATGTTAAAGCCGCGCCGCGCAAACAGACCGGCAATGCGGCTCAGCACCCCGGCCTCGTCTTCGACCAGTACCGATAGCGTGTGTTTGATGGCCTGCTGAGGGGCTACAGCCGAACCGGGGAGCGTAGAGGGATTAACCATAGGGCTGGAGGTGAGAAATTGATAAGAGGCTACCAGCCCATCAGGCTGGCCCATGACCATGCTAAAACTAGCAAACCTCAATACTAGCTTGAAAAGCTTTAGCGTAAAACTACGGTCTCAACCTGTTGAGTTGAAGAAGTCCCGGTTATTGCTCCTCACCGGCCTCAAGTTCCGCCCGCATCCTCTAGATTGGGTATCCTTGAGGCACTAACCCAATGTCGTGGCGTTCTGCATGAGCTTATCTGGCCCGGTTCAAGACATTCAGTCTCTGCGGGGGCGATTTCTTGACCTCATCAATCTACGCTCCGGGGAAGAAGAGCGGACGTTGTTGATGTTCGCCTTCTACACCGCCACCTCCATGGGCATTTTGTGGTTGGAGGTCAGCTCAGCAGCGCTATTTTTGGGTGCATACGGAGCCGCTAGCCTGCCCTGGATCTATGTTTTCAGCGCTGGGGTAGGGCTGGGGCTGAGCGTCGTGTATTCCTGGTTGCAGCGACTGTTTCCGCTGCGTCGGGTGATTGTCATCATCGCCATGCTGATGGCTGTCCCCGTGTTGGGGTTTCGCTGGGGGTTGACGGTGCCCTGGCTCGCCGCTCCCATGGTATTTTCGATGCGGCTGTGGATCGAGGCCATCTACGGGCTCAATGACCTCAATCTGTCGGTGACCGCTAACCAGTTATTTAACATTCGCGAGATCAAGCGAGCCTACCCAATCATCAGCAGCGGCAACCTGGTGGCCGATGTGATCAGCGGTTTCTCGGTCTACCTGCTGCTGCGCCTGATTGGGCTGCAAAACGTGCTGCTGCTGTCCTTTGTGGTGATGGTGATTGGGGCGGTCATTTTGTACCACCTCAGCCGCAACTACGAGCACGCTTTTCCCGACTCGCCCCGGCGGCAGGCTGAAGACGCAGAGGCCGTGGAAAGCTATCGATCGCGGCAGCGGCTGCAGGGGCCGATTCGGCAGTACGTGGTGCTGCTGTTCTCGTTCTTCGTGCTGGCCCAGATGCTGCTGTTTTCGATCGAGTTTCAGTTCTTCAACCAGCTCGAAACTAGCTTAGATGTGGCCGCGATCGCCGCCTTTTTGGGCTTCTTTAGCGGCCTGCTGGGGCTGATTGAGCTGTTTACCCAGTGGTTTACCTCCAGCCGCCTGATCGAGCGGGAAGGGGTATTTAAGGTGGCGCTGGTGCTGCCTTCGATCATCGTGGTAATCGGGCTCGTCACCCTGGTGATGAGCTATCCGACCCGGCTGGCGGTGGCGGCTATGTTCGTCGGGCTGGTGGTGCTGAAGTTCTTTGACGAATGGCTGCGCTATACCCTGGTGGCAACCACCCGACCGATTCTGTTTCAGCCCATTCCCGACCAGGTGCGCAGTACGGTGCAGTCGTGGGTGAGCGGCATTGCCGAGCCCCTGGCGATGGGTGCTACAGGGGTAGCGATTTTGTTGACGATCGCCCTGTGCAACCGCGCTGGCCTCAGCGACGCGCTGGTGCAGGCGCGGCTGTTTTTGCTGGGTACGGTGGTGGCGGCGCTGGTGTGGTTTGCCATTATGGTGCTGCTGCGATCGCGCTACCTCAACCTGTTAGTGCGCGGGGCCGAGCGCGGTCTGCTGACTTTCTCTGACGCCAACCTGCGGGTGCTCAAGCGCGCCTTTATCGAGCAGCTAGAGCAGCCGGGGCTGGAGGCCAACAAGCGATCGTGCATTGAGCTGCTCAGCCACATCGACCCCAAAAACGTCGGCGAGATTTTGGCCCCGCGCCTGGCCGATTTGCCCTCTAGTCTGCAGCGCCAGAGCCTGGAGGCCATGCTGGAGCACCCTAATGGCGCCTACACTACCCAGGTGCAGGCGCTGCTGCAGCGCCCCAACCAGACGCCAGAAATTTTGGCCCTGGCGCTGCGCTACGTGTGGCTGGCGGAAGAGACCTTCAATATCAACGACCTGCGCCCCTACCTGCAGCCGGAGGTTGACGCCGTGGTGCGGGGTACGGCGGCGTCGCTAATGCTGCGGCGGGGCAACCTACAGGAGCGGGCAGAGGCCACCGCCACCCTGCGCAAGATGCTGGTGCACGACGAGGAGCGCGAGCGGGTGATGGGCTGCCGCGCCCTCGGCGAAGCCGACTACATGGAGTCGCTCAGCATCTATATTGATGACCTGCTGCAAGACCCCTCGCTGCGGGTGCGGCGGGCGCTGCTGGAGGCGATCGCCGCCACCCAGTACAAAAAGTATTACCCGTCGCTGCTCAAGGCACTGCAGTATAAATCGACCCGCGAGGCGGCGGTCAATGCCCTCACCCGGCTGGGCAACGAAGCCCTGCCCATGCTGCAAGAGCTGGCCCTTGACCACTATCGGCCCGAGATTCTGCGCAATCAGGCCTGGCAGGTGATCGGCAACATCGGCACCCTGCCCGCCCTCGACTTTCTAATTCAAAACCTGATCACCACCTGGGGCAGTACCCGCCGCCACATTCTGCGCATTTTGCTCAGCCTCTATCAAGAGTCGGGGGTAAAGCGATCGTCGCTGATTGACGGGGCCCTCGATCGCATGCTGGGTCGGGGCGGTATTGAAGACTTGCTCAACACTGAGCTGGCCTTCGCTGGCCAGATTCTGGCAGCCAAGGTCGATTTAGCAGCGGGTCGGGTGGCCGGGCTTGAGGCCGACCTGCTGCGCGAAGCCCTCAACGGTCTGCAGAGCGACGCCACCGATCGCCTGTTTATGCTGTTGCGGTTTGTGTCACCGCCCCAGGCCATCCAGGCCGCCCAGGTCAGCCTCAGCGGTTCGGCCTCCAGCTGGGCGCGGGGAATTGAAATTCTCGACAACGTGGTGGATGTGGCCAACAAGCGATCGATTTTGCTGCTGCTCGATCGCCGCCCCGACACCGAAAAGCTAAAGCAGTTGGCCACCTCTACGCCGCTGATTGTCTATCAGCCGCTGTCGCCGGGCGATCGGCTGCGGCAGCTGCTCGACCTGCGCAACTTTTTGTCCGACTGGGCGACGGCCTGCTGCTTTCACCTGGCTCGGGTACAGCGGTGGAACCTCACCGCCGAGCACACCCTGGCCCTGCTGCAACACCCCACCGGCTTTGTGCGCGAGGCGGTGCTGGCCTACCTGGCGGTGGCCTCGCCCCGCGCCCTCCGGGAGCTGCTACCAATCATGCAGCAAGACGCCGATCACCTGGTGCTGGCCCAGGTAAAACAGCTGATCAGCACCTATAATTTGGAGCCGAGCCCCTCTGGCTAGCGCTCGCTCGCTGGGCTCCGGCGGCCTGGCCCGGTTTTTCTGCCACCCTCTGACATGTTAAACAGCGTCGAACGACTTCTTTTTATTCGCAACGTCTCCATGTTCAAAGAACTGCGGGACGACTTTTTGGTGCGGCTGGCCTCGGTGATGGATGAAGTGTTCTACGAGGGCAACTACACCATTATCACCCAGGGGCAGGAGGGGCGATCGATGTACATTGTGGTGTCAGGCCGGGTCAGCGTGCACATTGGCGGTCAGCAGGTGGCCCAGCTCAAGCAGGGCGAATGCTTTGGAGAAATGTCGGTGTTTGATGCCGAGCCGCGATCGGCCTCGGTGACCACCCTGGAGCCCTGCGCCTGCCTGGTGCTGACCCAGCAGCAGCTCTACGA
>PYGV01000210.1 GCA_003022385.1 filamentous cyanobacterium CCP3
GGATGAGTAGGAGGGTGGATGAGTGTAGGGATGCCGTAGAGTGGGCACTGCCCACCGGCTAAGGATGAGCCGTAGGGTGGGCACTGCCCACCGACTAAGATTGGGCTGGATTCAAGGTGAATAAAGAAAGTTCAATAGGTTAAGACTCCCTCAATTGAATCCTTCCTGCCCCCTTTTTAAGGGGGGTATGAAGTGAAACTTAGAACGCGAGAATTTGGGGGATCAATCAAGGCGATCGCATGTCTCACGAGCCGAGGAACTGCCAGCGTTTAATCGACCGCCCACTTGCAAGTCACCTTCATCAGGTACCGCAAGGACAAATCCAGGGCAAAGCCAATTACGCCCAGAATCAGCAGGCAGGCAAAGATTTCGTCGGTGTTAAAGAACTTTTGGGCCAGCACAATCCGCTTGCCCAGGCCGTTTTCTGCCGCCACCAGCTCTGCCACTACCACCAGGTTCCAGGAGGTGGCAATGTTGATGCGAAACGTGTCGATGATATTCGGCACCACGTAGGGCGTAATCACCTGAAACAGCGCCTGCCGCCGCTGCCCGCCCAGGGTATAGGTAGTTTCGAGCAGCGCCTTGGGCACAAACTTCACCGCGTCCATCACCATTAAAATGTTGAAGAACACGGTGCCGATGAAGATCAGGGCAATTTTGGGCGCTTCTCCCAGGCCCAGGTAGATCACCAGCAGGGGAATGAAGGCGGGGGCCGGCATGTAGCGCACTACGCCGATGATGGGTTCGAGCAGCGATCGCACGCTGGCAAAGGCTCCCATGGCAATGCCAATGGGCACCGACACCAGTGCCGCCAGGCCAAAGCCTACCGTTACTCGCAGAATGCTGGCGGCGGTATCGCCTAGCAGAAAACCATCGGTCCACAGCCGCCCCAGCGCCTGGGCCACCTGAATGGGCGAGGGCAAAAACTTGTCATTCACCAAATCCAGACTTGAGACAATCCACCAGAGGCCAAAGGGCACCGCAATGGAAAGCACCATCAGCACCGTGCTCATTGGCTTGGGGATGTCGTCGGCCAGCCGCCAAAAGACGCTGGGTTTCATGCCCTGGGGGGCAGCGGGCGCGGTGGAAAAAGAAGGGGAAGCAGGAGTCACAGAGGTTAGCCTAAATGTAGAACAAACCGGCACAGAGGCCCTCACCAGCTAAGCTGATGGGGGCTGGCATCAAGCGCTACTTCTCGGCAGCGTAGGCCTTGACAAACTGGTCATCGAGAATGGCCTCCAGGTCTGGAGCCTCGGGGATTAACCCAACCTCCACCATGAAGTCAGCCATGACCTGGGACGCGTAGGGCATGTACTTCATGTCGTCGCCGCCCGCGCTAAAGGCCTCCAGGTTTTCATCCAGGGTGAAGATGTTGGTGCCCTGGGTGTACTTCTCAAACTCGGTATCGCTGATGCTGGCCCGCTTCGCCATAATTTCGTTGGCCCGATCTGGGTTGTCGTCGATGAAGGCCAGAATGTCGAACCAGGTATTCACCAGGGCCTGCACCTGGTCGGGGCGGCTATCGATCAGCTTTTGGCTGACCACCAGCAGGTCAGGGATCGCGCCGGGGTAGTCCGCCGAGGTCACCAGCTCCTGGCTGCCCTCGCGGGACAGGGCGGTTTCCCAGAAGGGTACCCAGCCCGCAAAGCCGTCTACCTGACCAGCGGCAAAGGCCGTCGCCGCGGCCCCGGTTTCCAAATTTTTAATTTCCACATCGGCTCGGCTCAGCCCAGCATCTTCGAGGGCCAGGCTGAGCAGAAAGTCGCCCACCACGCCTTCTTCCAGGGCGACGGTTTTGCCCGCCAGGTCGGCGACGGTGCCGATACCCTCGGCCCCAATCACCTTGTCATTACCGGCGGAGTTGTCGTTGACCAGCACAGCGACCATGCCGTTGACTGCATCCCCAGCAAAGGAGATGGTGTCGTTGAGGGTTTGGCTGTTGGCGTCGAGCTGCCCGGCGGCTAGGGCCTGCATCGACTCCAGGTAGCCGTCAAACCAGATCAGCTCGACGTTGGCTCCGTTGGCCTCAAACAGGCCCTCCTCTTCGGCGATCGCCCAGGGCCACCAGCCCGCCCAGCTGCTGTAGCCCAGTTTCACGGGCTCACCCGCTGACGCCGTCACGGGGGCATCGGCGTTGCCCTCCACTGGGGCATCGGCCTGGGGCGTACTTTGGGCGCAGCTGACGGTAATCAGCAGGCTGCAGCAGAAGGCAATTAGCGTGGGTAAAAAGGTACGTCGTTTCATAACAGTGGGTCTTGGTCTCAAAAATTACAGGGAAAGCTGTGGGGAAATTTAGACACCGCTGGGACAGGTGCCGCGCGATCGCTAAAAGAATTTCAGGTACCGCTTAATCTCCCAGTCAGAAATATGGCTGTGGTACTCATGCCATTCCTGGCGGCGAAAATCGATGTAGGTCTGGTGCATCAGCGGCCCCATCACGGCCTGGCTGAGGGGGTCGGCCTCAAAGGCATCGATCGCCTCTTGCAGGGTGCGGGGCAGCAGGTCGATGCCCATCGTCTGCAGGTCGCTCAACGAATAGTTGTACATGTTTTCGGTATGGGGGTCGCCGGGGTCTAGCCCCTCGGCGATGCCCTCCAGTCCGGCGGCCAAAATCATGGCCGCCCCCAGGTAGAGGTTGGTAGAAATGTCGGCGGCGCGACACTCGACCCGGCCCCCGGCCAGGGGAATGCGCAGCATGTTGGTGCGGTTGTTGTTGCCATAGCAGATATACACCGGGGCCCAGGTAAAGCCCGACATACTGCCCTGGCGCAGCAGCCGCTTGTAGCTGTTGACGGTGGGGCAGGTAACGGCGCAGATCGCCTTGGCGTGGCGCAGCACCCCGGCAATAAACTGATAGCCCAGCGTTGAGAGCCCGCAGCCCCGAGGGTCCTCGGCGGTCTCAAACAGGTTTTGGCCGGTTTCGATGTCGGCCAGCGACATGTTGTAGTGGGCACCGCTGCCCGTGCGATCGCCAAAAGGTTTTGGCATAAAGCTGGCCAGGTAGCCGTGTTTGCGGGCAATTTCTTTCACCATCAGCCGAAAGAAGGTGAGCCGATCGGCCATGGTGAGCGCATCGCTGTAGGCGAAGTCGGTCTCAAACTGGCCGTTGGCGTCTTCGTGGTCAAAGGAATACACATCCCAGCCCAGATCGTTCATGTACTCGACCAGCTCGGTCAGCCAGGGGGTATTGTCGAGCAGGCCCGGCAGATCGTAGCAAGGCTTGGCTAGGGTATCGCGATCGCTCACTGGGCCAAAGCTGCCGTCGGGGTTCTCCTTGAGCATGAAGAACTCGGTCTCAATGCCCAGATTAAAGGTGAACCCCATCCCCGCCGCCTTGGTCAGCATTTGCTTGAGAATAGCGCGACAGCAGGCCTCAAAAGGCTGTCCTTTGAGGTAGAGATCGCTGGCAAACCAGGCGATCTCGGGCTGCCAGGGCAGCACCGTGGCCGTGGCCGGGTCGGGCATCGCCGCCACTTCTTCGTCGCTGATCTCCTGGGGTACCCCATCGAGGGCCGCGCCGGTAAACAGTTCTGAGCCCGCCATCATCTGGCCCAAATGGGCGAGTGGCACCATCTTGGCCTTACACATGCCGTGGATATCCACATAGCTGGCCAGGGCATATTTAACGCCCTTTGCCTCCAGAGATGCTTTAAGGGCTGCGATTTCAGGCGTAAGAGACTGGGCCATAGGTGAGCGGGAAGTAGGAAGTGGATAGGTGCTGGGATAAGAAAAATGGCATAAAAAATAGCAGCCCGAGAGAATGGCGAAGTCGTGATTCGCTATCCTCCCGGGCTTTTATCCCGCCGTGTACCAGCTACCCTGGGCTGCTGCTACACAGGCAGGGCTGAGGGAGATCTGGCGGCTTCTCTCGGACCAGGCGCTTGACCTTTGCTGTGGTCAGCCGGAACCCTAGAAACCTTTGGGTATTTACTTTTGATTATTGAGAGTGGTTGGAGTAATGACTTAGCTCTGGGTTAACGTTGAAGCAAGGTCGATGCCTTAATAGGCTTAGCAATTGCTTAAGAATTAGAAAGTAACCGCTGCTACTAAATCACCCTCAGCTCAAATTATTTCCCGCTGATCGCTGGATTAAACCTACAATTTAAGGCAGTCACCCCGTCTATCCCTATGGCCCCAGCTGAGTTTGATCACGCCATTGCCCTTCGCTATCCCCGGCGATCGCTCAAGCGAGCCGAGCGGGCCTTTCGGTGTTCTCCCTTTCGGCTAAATTTGCTGGGAGACATGCGATCGCAGAGCATTTCCATTCGCCAGGTGTGTGGCCAGACAGGCCTCAAAAGCCACTACAGCCGTCGGGCTATGGCCGAGCTAGAGGCCGAAAACGCGATGATGTGGCTGATTGCTGTGGGCCTGCTGCGCCGCGAAGTCGACGGCCAGGGTCTGACCGATAGCTTTCGCCTCACCCCCCTGGGTCGCCAGGTATTCGAGCAGCTATCGACGCTCAGTCCGGCTCAGTATCGCCCTACTCTGGCCGATCATCTCTATAATGCATGGTGCCGCTGGGTGCGTTTGCCCTCCTGGGCTAGTTTCTAACCACCGCCCGGTTGGTCGCAGGGCTAATATGTCCTGATAGGTTGTGTTGTTCCTGAAGAATCTGCTTAAGAGTGCTCCAGCTAAATACTTATCCAGAGTTTTACGGCAACAGGCCCAATGGACCTGTTGCCGACCTCAAAGGAGATGTTTATTCAGATGGAATACTCTGAGGGAGTGGTTAAGCCCCGGGCATCAGCCCATGAGAACGGAGTTTTGATTTCCGCTCAGGCTTTGGCCCTGCCGCCGAACTCGTTCAACTTTGGAGACGCTCCATGAGAGCAATCATGGTAGTGGGAACAGCCTCCCACGTGGGTAAATCATTGATTACCACGGCCCTTTGCCGCATTCTCAGCCGCCGGGGTTGGCGAGTCGCCCCCTTCAAAGGGCAGAACATGGCCCTCAACTCCTACGTCACCGCCAACGGCGGCGAAATGGGTTACGCCCAGGCGGTTCAGGCCTGGGCCGCAGGCGTTTCCCCCCAGGTTGAGATGAACCCCATTCTGCTCAAACCCCAGGGCGACATGACCTCTCAGGTCATTCTCAAGGGCCGGGCCGTGGGTCGCACCACCGCTACCCAGTACTACGAAAATTTCTTTGACCAGGGCTGGCAGGCTATTCAAGAAAGCCTCACCCGCCTGGGTCAAGACTACGACTTTCTGGTGTGCGAGGGGGCTGGTAGCCCAGTCGAGGTCAACCTCAAACACCGCGACCTCACCAACATGCGCATTGCCAGGCATCTCAATGCGCCCACAGTGCTGGTGGCCGACATCGATCGCGGCGGCGTGTTTGCCCACATCATCGGCACCCTAGAGCTCATGGAGCCCGAAGAGCGCGCCCTGGTCAAAGGCATCATTATCAATAAGTTTCGCGGCCAGCGCGAAGTGCTAGAACCCGGCCTACAGTGGCTTCAAGAACGCACCGGCATCCCCGTCCTTGGCGTTGTCCCCTGGATTGAGAACGCCCTGCCCGCCGAAGACTCGCTCAGCCTGCTCGATCGCACCCCTGGCAGCAAAAAACAGGCCGATATCACCGTCGCCGTCATTCGCCTGCCCCGCATTTCCAACTTCACTGACTTTGACCCGCTGGAGGCCGAACCCAACGTGCGGGTGGTCTACCTCAGCCCCAAAGAAAAGCTCAGCTACCCCGACGCGGTGATCATTCCCGGCACCAAGACCACCATCGCCGACCTGCTAATTTTGCAGCGCACCGGTATGGCCGAAGAAATTCAGAACTACGTAGCTGCGGGGGGCACCGTTATGGGCGTCTGCGGCGGCTTTCAAATGATGGGCCAGTTTCTAGCCGACCCCGAGGGCATTGAGGGCCACGAGGGCCGCTTCCCCGGCCTCGACCTGTTCCCCCTGCGTACGGTCATTACCCAGCAAAAAATTGCCCGCCAGCGCACCGTCAGCTCCCGCTTTCCCCAGGACGGGCTGCCGGTATCTGGCTACGAGCTGCACCAGGGCCGTACCCAGCTGCTGCTCTCCGATGGGCAAGACGAGAAGGGCAACAAGTTTGAGTTTTTGTTTGAGGACCGCAGCCTGGGCGTGGTCGATGCCAGTCAGTCGCTGTGGGGCACCTACCTGCACGGCATCTTCGACAACGGCCCCTGGCGGCGAGCCTGGCTCAACCGCCTGCGTCAGCAGCGCGGTCTGGGCTCACTGCCCACGGGCATTCCCAACTACCGCGAACAGCGCGAGGCGGTGCTCAACGAACTCACCGAAGCGGTGAGCGAGCATTTAGATTTGACGCCGCTGCTGGGGTGAAGAGGATTACGGGTTCTGATAAGCCCGCTAAAACTCATTTATTGTTCAAGACTTTGTCCGTTTTTTCTTATTTTTTGGTAGTTTCGACCCGAATCCCTTGGCGGGCTCTGCAGGTAGCTTGGATGCTTTGGTCATGAGCTGTTCGGCATCCACATGTCGACGGCGCTCATAAACCTCTGCTCTTGAGAGCAACCCTAGCCCATACTGAACGTCAATCCAATCTCCGGCAATTGATAGATCAACCCATTTAGCTGCAAACGCCCGCTCGATTAGGGGAGCAGATTCTTGGGCCTCCAGATCCATCAGACTGGATACCAGAACCCCATTCAAGTCTCGACTGTTCTTAGCAAATCGTTCCAGCTGCTGCTCCAGGCCGGCAACACACTCTGCCTTGACTGCCGGATAAGTTTGTCCCACCTTCACCAAGATAGATGCCGCAGTCCATCGGCAGTAAAAGGCATTCTCACTATTGGCTAAAAAATCGACCACCTTGGGAATGCTAGCTGGCCCAATCAACGCAAACACCTGGGGCATATCCTCCATAAACCAATTGCTGTCTTCCATAAGATGAAAGACAGATAGCAAAGGTTCGATGGCTTCTTCTGCCTTAAGCTGCCCCAAAGTCCGCCAGGCATGTACTGGAGCCCAAACATCTAGGCTGTCAGATTCAGCCCAGTTAAGTTCCTGATCGATAGCCATTTGAATCAGGGCAGGGATATGCTCAGCGGTGAAGCCATAGATTTTGGTGTAGTCAGGCCACTTTTTCTGCTGTAAGTGCTGTTCACCCAGCTTGAGCAGAACGTTGACCGGGGGTGAGTAGGTCATTGGGGCCAGAGCTCTCTAGGCATGCGATGATTGGTACGATAGCTAAATTATTCCACAGGGGCAGAAATTGCATTAGGCCCGCTTAATCTGTTGATACCGTGTGGTACGGCTGAACAGTAGGGGCTAAGGAATGCCTGCGTTTTTTGAGCCACCGTATGACGATATCTTCTCGCAAAAGCACAGGGCAGAGTTGGGCTAATATTCCGCAATGGGTAATTCCCTACCTGTTTTTGCTGCCGGCCCTGGCGGCGCTGGGGATCTCGGTGTTTTGGCCGGCGCTGCGGGCCTTTTACATCAGCTTTACCACCTTTGGGGCCGACCTGACGGCGCCACCCATCTGGGTAGGCACCGCTAACCTGCAGCGGCTGGCGCGCGACCCAATTTTCTGGCAGACGGTGCGCAACACCCTGGTGTACCTGGCTGGAGTGGTGCCGATTTTGACCTTTGCGCCGCTGGGGCTGGCAATTTTGGTCAACCGGCAGCTGAGGGGTATTCACTGGCTGCGGGTGGCCTACTATTCCCCAGTGGTGGTGTCAATGGTGGTAGCGGGGATCGCCTGGCGCTGGCTCTACGCCGAGACGGGATTGTTTAACCAGGTACTCAAATCGGTCGGGCTGACCGAAAACGGCATTCCCTGGTTGACCAGCCCGGCCCTGGCGCTGTTTAGTGTGATGGCCGTGACGGTGTGGAAGGGGCTGGGCTACTACATGGTAATTTACCTGGCCGGGCTACAGGGCATTCCCCAGGATTTATACGAGGCGGCGGCGCTGGATGGTTCCGACGGCGGTTGGCGGCACTGGGATATTACCCTGCCGCTGATGCGACCCTACCTGGTGCTGGTGGGGGTGATCTCTGCGATCGCCGCCACCAAAGTCTTTGAGGAAGTCTACATCATGACCCAGGGGGGGCCTCGCAGCAGCTCCAAAACCGTGGTCTACTACATTTACGAGCAGGCCTTTCAAAAGCTCGAAATTAGCTACGCCTGCACCCTAGGGCTGGCGCTATTTTTGGTCATTTTGGCTCTGTCTGCCCTACAGCTAGCGGTCAATGACAGCACGAAACCCGTAGTCTAAGCCACCCTCACCGGCTGGGATAGCTCTAAACTGCTGACCTGCACATCGTGCACTTCGACATGGGTAGTGCCTTCGGTGTGCAGGGCGAGTTCAATCAGCTGATCGAGCAGATCGAGCCTGTCTACCTGACCGCTGAGAATAACGGCTGACCCTCGCTGTTTGACTGTTAGCTGCCGAACCGCTGAGCGGCCCACACGATCGCAAAACTTGATTTGAATGCGCTTGACCAGCCCGTAGTAGTCATATTCGCCACTGGGCCCCACCCGCTCTGGAGGAATAACCGACAGCCCAGCGATCGCCTGACTAATGTAATCGGGTCTGGCGTAGCAAACCCCACGAATAGTGTGGCCCGTTGCCACGAGTGATTGTGCGACGTTAGCCATCTGAGCCTACCCCTCTGCCTCTGGGACAAAAACCAGCACCTACAGCAATGAACCCGCTATAAATTCGCCTTAAGGCAAGATCTGAATCAACGCTCAGCGGTAGATGCAAAGGTCGTATCACCAAGTTTGCTCTGTGCCCTCGGCAAACTTGAAGATATTATAAAGTACTTTACGGGTTTCTCAGTAAGATTAAGTATCTTTTACGACCGTTGCAGAGCCTAATGTCAGATCCCGTTCACAATGCCTCAGTGCAAGCTGCGTAAAGATTTTACAAAGTTGTTTGACCTACAGGATTCGCAAAAGTTCCCGCCAGAGCAAACTCACCTCGGTAATTTTTGGGCCAGGCACCTGCCGAGATTGCCCTTACAACCCGGTTGTGAGTAAAGCGACTGCGTACGCCGCGATGCCCTCCTGACGACCCACCGGCCCCAGTTTTTCGTTGGTCGTCGCTTTAACCCCCACCTGGTCGGGGGCAAGACCTAGCTTGTCGGCCAGCCGCGATCGCATCGCTTCGATGTGGGGCTTAAGCTTGGGCTGCTCGGCCACCACCACTGAGTCGATGTTGCTCACCTGCCAGCCCCGCTCCTGCACCATGGCATTCACCTGCCCCAGCAGCTTCAGGCTGTCGGCCCCCGCCCACTCCGGGTCACCTGGGGGGAAGTAGAGGCCGATATCGCCCAAACTCAGCGCCCCCAGCAGCGCATCCATAATGGCGTGGGTGAGCACATCGGCATCGCTGTGGCCATCGAGCCCCAGATGGTGCGGGATGGTGACGCCGCCCAGGATGAGCGATCGCCCCTCCACCAGCCGATGAATGTCGTAGCCGTTGCCGATTCTAATTCCCATAGTTTCTCGCCCCTATTGTCCTAAATTCCCTGGATAGATACGTTCTCCCCAACGGTGCATTGCTTCGCTAATGCACCCTTGTATGTAGGGTATAGCCGAAAATAAGGCTAGGAGTGACTCTGGATGCACCCTAAAGCCCCTCAGAG
>PYGV01000211.1 GCA_003022385.1 filamentous cyanobacterium CCP3
AAGCCCTTCAAGTGGAATTACACCGGTAAACCCTTAGTCTCGTGAATGATTGACTTATTTCTGCCTCAGAGTACTAGATAGCCATCACTCTAGCCCAGCCTCTCCAGAATTGTTCAAGATAAAGAAAAAGAAAGGAGAATTGCTTAAGGCATCCAAAAAGCGCTATCCGCTGAATGACAGCTACATGGAGAGAGAATGGGATCGTTTCGAAAAGGATGTTATGCAAGTTCCCCCTAATGATAATGCGGAAGATAAGGGAGAAAACAATGTGGAAAAGAAGGGGGGAAATGACCACTTTATTTTAGAACAGAGAACCTTCAACCTCCTCCTTTCCTTTTGCTTTATTGGAGATGTCGGCTACGATCCCGATGATGTCAATTTAACCAGTCCTGCTACAACAGCCCAGTCAAACGGCACAGTAACTACTAATCCACCCGCGCTATCGGCCCTAGAGAACACAGGAACGGCAAGAGAGCCAGCGGCCCCTAACGCTGAAAGCGAGGAATGATTTCTTGACGGTGCGAGAACCGCTCGCTACGGCACCCTGATCAACGCCCCTGCCCTGGGCCAAAACCAGCTCAAAATCGTGCTCACCCAATACCTAGACCGCATCGAACCCGACGACACCGGCATTCCCTCCATCATCGCCGAGCGCGACAAATCTGGAGACTCCCTACAGGATCTAGCCGAAGACTACGAAGCCCAGGTCGCCGCCCCGCTCTGGGCAACAGCTAAAACCTCTAAGACGCCAACAAAGCCGTCTATGGCCTGCTGCGCTACAGCGTCAAAGTCAAAGCCGGGGCCGGGGAGCAAACCCAGACCGTACCGCTGATCGACTGGGAGCAGCCCGAAAATAACGACGTTGCGATCGCTGGGCGACAGCAGCTCCAGTACACAATCAGGGGCAATAGAATGGGCGAAAACGCTTGCCGCTGCTCAAACTCATAGCATCCCGATGATTAACCTTCGTGTGGAAATCGGCGATCGCCTCCGCTAGGCAGCTTAAAGCCTGTAGACGAGTCGAACACAACCCCCAACCGCTGGCGGCGATTCCACAGCACATACTCCGTCGCCAGTTCCACATTGCGCTGGCCAGTTTCTCCCCCCGTTGGCGACAGAATCAGCAGATCTCCCCGGGCGTTGCGCTCAAACTTCAGGTCAGGGTTGGTTAAGGCACAGTTGGTAAAACTGCTCATCGCTCATAGTGAGGGCAGGCTGAAGCTTATCCATAATAGGGTGCCGATCTGGCCTGCTAGCATAGGGCCAGGTAACTTCCAGCACCATTTAGCCCTTCATCAAGAGCTTAAAGGCAAGCTACAAAATGTCGCGTGGTGTTCTACTAGCCTATTTTGATAACATTCGGTACGTTGCGAACAGTCAAATCGAACACCTTAGAAGCTATGGCAACCCTAACTATTGAAATTCCAGATGATCTAATGGAGCGCATTGATCCCATTCGCGACCAGTTGCCCGAGTTACTGCGCCGCTGTCTCCAGCCCGATCTTCTCTCTGCTCAGGTTTATCGCTATATTCTCAACTTTCTGGCGAGTCAACCGACCCCCGAGCAGGTGGCTGCATTTCACCCGACCACAGCTATGCAAACTCGCCTGCGCCATCTGCTTAGCCGTAGCGATGACGGTACGCTCACCCCTGAAGAATCCCAAGAGCTGAATGAGTATGAAAACATAGAGCACCTGATCATTTTGCTGAAAGCTGGCAACCTCCCCTATCTGACGACTGAATCGGCATCGTGACCTATATTTCTGAAACCCTGCGGCGAAATGTGCAAAACCGAGCAGGCAATCGCTGCGAATATTGTTTGCTTCCTGCCAGTTTTAGCTTCTATCCCCATGAAGTGGATCATGTCATTGCCCTCAAACATGGCGGCACGACTACCGCCGATAACCTGGCGTTTGCCTGTTGGCGCTGCAACCGCTACAAGGGCAGTGATCTAGGTTCCTTTGATCCTGCAACTGGGGAATACAGTTTCCTCTTCAATCCCCGCCTTCAAACCTGGGAAGAGCACTTTACGCAGCAAGACGCCCAGATCGTGGGCAAAACTTCAGAGGGACGAACGACAGCGCATCTGCTAAAGCTCAACACCCAAGAGCGCTTAGCAGAGCGACAACGCATCAGACTGATACAGCCTCATGATTAACCCCCGATGATTAACCTTCGTGTGGAAATTAGCGATCGCCCCCGACCCGCCCCAGCAGCCACGCTAGAATGCGAAACCGTAGGGCGATCGCAGTAGTCCGCGATCGCACCCCCGTAGTTCCACCATTGATAAAGCCCATGGTTCAAACCGCACCTCAGACCCCCGCCAGCACCCTGCCCGCCGACAGCTACGTGGTGGTGGGTCTGGCCACCTGCTACCTGCGCCATGAGGGCGAAACCCTCGAAATCCAGGTGCTAGAGCCGATACCCTCGGCCTACCTGCAATCGGTGCTCCAGGGCATCCCCACCTCCTACACCGCCATCTGCGGGGCCACCCTCGCCCAGGCCCAGGCCCTCGACCTGCCCGAGATCGCCGCCGCCCCAGCCCAGGCCTGTGCCGACTTTGAAGAGCGCCTCCAGGCCGCCGCCCGCACCTACCAGTCGCGGCCCGAGGCGGTGGATCTGGTGCCCGTGGGCACCGTCAAGCGCGATCTCAACCACTCCACCGAGCGCAAGCGGGTGCTCAACAGCCAGCGCAAGATTTCAAAGAACGACAACGTCAAGCAGCACAAATACACCCACGAAGTGCTGTAGAGATTGATAAAGATCAGCGCTGCTGGGGTTTCCCAGCAGCGCTGATCTTTTAAATTGGTACGATCGATCGCTGGCAGCTGGGGCAAATGCCGTGGATCAACAACTGGCAGTCGAGGATGTGGTAGCCGGAGCGATCGGCGGTTTTGGCCCCCACCTTGAGCACCGAGTCATTTTTGAACTCGATAGTCTTGTTGCACCGCACGCAGATCAGGTGGTGGTGGTGGTGGGGGGCAGGCTGGTTGATCTCGTAGCGCTTTTGACCCTCGGCCAGCTCCAGCTCACGCAAAATACCCATGCGCGCCATCAGCTTCAGGTTGCGGTAGATGGTGGAGAGGCTGATCGGCTCGCCTTCTTTTTCGAGCAGCTCACAGAGATCTTCGGCGCTCAGGTGGGTGCTCTCAGGCAGGTTCTGAAAAGTTTTGAGCATAGTCTCTCGCTGGGGAGTCATACGCCAGCCGCGCTCGTTTAGCTCGGCTTTGAGGGCTGATGGAGTGTAAGCAGCCATAGCCTATTTTTCCCCCGCTAAATTTCAATAACTTGTCCTTAATGAGAATACTAGCGAACTTTTTGGAGTATTTGCAATAATTTTTCGCTATTGAGAATGACTCCGAAGACTGGTTTAGATGTCTTTAGAATTCGCTGAAGAATAGTTCAGAGCGCGAGTAGCAGAGACCAAAGTAAGCGCCGCCAGAGGGGCTGTTACCGCCCTGAGAATGTAAGGCCCTAGGGAAACGGGCTGAAACCCTGCCGCGATCGCACGCTCCACCTCAGCCCCGGTCCAGCCGCCCTCTGGCCCGATGGCGATCGCCGACGGAACCAGCGGATCGCTGCGCTGAGCCACTGCCAGCAGGTGGGGCGCATCGCCCCGCGCCACGCAGATCCATCGATTTCCCTCGATCGCCTGTTTGAGATAGTCTCGCCAGGACACAGGAGGAAGAATCTGGGGCAGCAGCAGCCGTTCGCTCTGCTCGGTGGCCTCGGCGGCAATCCGCTGCCATCGCTCCAGCTTTTTGGGGTTGGGCTGGTGCAGGGTGCGATCGCTAATCACCGGCTGTAGCGTAGTCACCCCCAGCTCCGTGGTCTGACGCACCACGTCGTCAAAGCCGCTGCCCTTGGGTAGGGCGATCGCCAGGGTAATCGAAGCCTGGCGCGTTGAGGCGGAAGCAGCAACGGGCGCAATTGTCGCCACATCAGACTCATGAGTCAGCGTGGCGATCCACTGCTGCCCCTGGCCGTCGAGGGCCACAAACTGCTGCCCTGCCCCCAGCCGCAGCACCCGGTACAGGTAGTGCTGCTGGCTGCTGCTGAGGCGAAGCTGGTCAGCTACTACCTGATTCGGCTCAACCATTAACCGCTGCACTGTCAATCTCCCCCAGCCAAGCCGACACTTATTTCTTATACCCTGGCACGTGCAAAACTAAAGCCCCCAGCCCGAAAGCTGGAGGCCTTAGTTTTTAGATGTTTCAGTATAGTACGTACCCTATAAGAACCTTAGCGGTTCATATCTACCGTAGGAGAACCTACGTAAAGAAAGAATAAGCTGACTATAAAGCTCTGCCAAATTTCTTCGGTAATTACCTAAGTACTGAGCCAGGCTGATTTTGACAGGCTCAACGGCCCAGGGTTCAAGGTTTCAGGCTCAAGGCCTGCCGTGAACCGTACCCCCTAAACCCTGCCCCCCTCCAACCTGGCACCTCTGATTTAGCAGAGCAGCCATTTACAGCCCCAGCACCCCGACCTCGTGCTGGCGGGGCACAATATCGAGCACATCGAGCTGGGCGCAGTACTGGAGGTCGGCTTCGTTGTTGAGGCGCAGCAGGCGCTGGCCGTGGCTGGCGTAGTGCATCAGGTCGAGCAGCTGATCCTGCCACTGCAGGTAGAGGCTGACGGCGGCGATCGCCGCATCATTGCCAGCCAAATCTTTAAATGTTTGCCCTGTCGCCGCAATCACCCCGTGAATGATGGCTCCAGCGCAGACCGTATCTTCTAGCGAATAGGTGCCCTCCCAACCCGAGCCCACCACCCATACGGTTTCCGGGTTGTGGCTGAGCAAAAACTCGACCACGGCCTGCCGGGTGGTGAGGGCGGCGGTAATCACCGTGGGGGCATGCTCGATGCGCTTGAGGCAGCGGGTGCCGTTGGTCGTGCTCATAAACAACCGCTTGCCCCCCGATGTTTCGGGAGAATGGTCGAGGGGCGAGTTGCCCAGGTCGCAGCCCTCGACCTGGCCGCCACCCCGCTCTCCTGCCCGCAGCCGCTTTTCAACTGGCCAGGCTGCGCTCACCTCGAGCAGGCTATCGATATCGCTAAAGACTTGAATGGCCTCGGCCCCCGCCGCCAGGGCCGCCGCCATGGTGGTGGTAGCCCGCAAAACATCGATGGCGATCGCACAGTCGGGGCCGCCCTGGTCAGGAACTTCTTCGGGAGTGTGGTACAGAAATAATTTCACGGCTTAGGAGTTTGTTTAGGACGTAAATGACCAAAATCTGGAATCAAAATCGGGATCGCCATACGTGAGTTACCACATCCGGCTTGCCAACACCTCATTCTATGCGGGGAGTTGCCCCATTTTGTTAAAAAAAGGAGCACCCCAGGGCGCTCCTTAATCTGTGATTCTGCCGTTAAGCAAGCGGGCAGCCTAGGGCAGCCACTCCAGCACCGCTTCGTCTTTGGTGTTGGTGCGGCGCGAGGGGGTAGCGCGATCGAAGGTCATGTGAATGGCGCGAGTCTGCTCGCCATCCGCCGCTACCGCCATGATTGGATAGTCAATATTGCCGTCCTGGAAGGACATCTGGAACCGGAAGGTGCCGTCAGAGTTGAGCTTGATCGGCTGCCCGCCAATGGTAACGGTAGCGTCGGGCTCGGTCGCTCCGTAGACAATCAGCTCAGCGTCGGCCACCAGCCAGAACTTGCGGGGGCGAATGGGTGGTGCCGAAGCCGAGAAGCCTGCCCCCGACATGGTTAGCCCCGACACGTTGAGGCCGATTCCCGACATCGTCGGCACCCCTACTCCGGGTGCCCCAGGCACCGCCCACAGGCCCGCCCCGGAGGGGAAGACGTAGGAGCTGACCGCTTTCTCGGGAGCCATCGAGGCTGGCACATGCTGCATGGAGCCAAACAGCGAGCCAGCCACCCGCTGGGCCTCCGCCGATTCAGTCATCGCGAAAATGCTGTCGTAGATGGCATTGGTGCTCTCGGCAGCACGCTGGCTGGGGTGCTTGAGAGTCATCACGGTCTTGCCGCGCAGGTCGGCCTGCCAGTCGACGGTCACAAAGTGGTCTTCGACCCAGTCGGAGGGGTAGACCGGGGGAATGTGGACGGGCAGCGACCTGGCCAGCACTAGCCACCGACCGTCGTTGCAGAGGTAGCCAATTTCGGCCACGTAGTCGCGATCGCTCACCGGAATCGGCAGGTACCACTCCCGCGCCATTTCGTCGCATTCGTACTGCTGCAGGCTGTGGGGGGCCTGGGAGTAAAAGTCGATGTCGGTGACGTCGTAGAAGCGCAGGGCCAGGCGCGAACCGCCCTGCCGCCGCAGCTCATCTTTGTGGGTGTTGGGGATATCCCAGTAGGCGTAGGCCCACTGGGGGTCGCGGGGCATCAGCACGATACGGCTCTCACCGTAGCCGCTGGGCAAATCGGCCAGCCCGTCATCCACCGAAGCCAAAACCTCAACCGAGGGAGGGGTCGGAGCGCTGTAGGAGGGCGTTGGGGTAGACGCTACCGCCACACCCACTGGAGCAGACACCGGGGCCACTATTGCAGGAGCCGCTGCTGCACCGACGCCGCGCTTGGCATCGATCGCCTGAATAGCCTCAATCAGCTCGGTTTTGCGCATGCGGCTGTAGCGAGACACCTCGTATTCGCTGGCCACTTTGCGGAGCTGCCGCAGGGTCATATCTTCCAGAGGCGGACGGGGCGATGACATAGAGCACTCTCCTTAATTAATGACCAGGACGATAGACAGTTAGCAATTCGGTGAGCTACGGCAGAAGGGCAGCAGCAGGACGATCCCGCCATTCTGATGCCGATTCCGATACCGATCCCACAGCCAAGCGTCAGCACTAGATTGAAGCCTCAATGGCCGACGGTTGCGCAGTTATCTACAGGTGGGGATCAACCGTTGCTCTGTAGCATCGCAAAAACAACCGCTGGGATCAAGCCCCTACTAGGGCTTTTCTGGCTTCGTTAGCGAGAAAGTAGGGGTTTGGGGATCGCAATGTCATGAAAGTATAACAATGCGATCCCCGTATGTATTATTGCGTCAGGGCTTTTTAATATTTGGTCGCGGAGCTAGGGCCCAAAACGGCGATCGCTGACCTCGTTCTGATGCGATTGCACTGGCTCTCACCTGGGCACATCCCCTGCTAGAGTTTGGAGACGCGATCGCATCAGGTGCCCCTCCCTGAAGTTCGCGTCAGTCTCTCTCTGTCAACCCTTAGCCCGCACCCTTAGCCCAACAATGCCTTCTGACCCTGCTGCTACGCCCGACTTAGATGCTTCGACCGCCAGAGGCAGCCGCATCATTAGCCGCCTGCTGCCGCCGGCCATTCGCCTGTGGCTGCACAGCCAGCTCGACCATATTGAGGGGCTAGAGTTTGCGATCGACGGCAAAGATCGGCAAATTTTGGGGGGCTACCTGCCCAAGGTGACGGTGGCGGCGCACCAGGCGGTGTACCAGGGGCTGCACGTCAGCCAGGTAGCAGTCAGCGCCGCCGATATTCGCGTCAACCTGCCCCAGGTGCTGCGGGGCAAAGCGCTGCGGCTGCTGCAGCCCTTTCCGGTAGACGGGCAGGTGAGCGTGCTGGCCGCCGATCTGCGGGCCTCGCTACAGTCAGCTCTGCTGGGTCAGGGGCTGCGCGATGTACTAAAGCAGCTCCTGGCGGGCGCAGTGACTCAGCAGCACGTTCCCCTCGATCGCTGGCTTGGCGCTGGTGAAGCGTCTTCAATCCCCCACATTGCCCTGGATAGCGATCGCCTAACTCTGTGCTGGCCCCCAGAACCCCTCAGCGGCGATGCCCTGAAGCTAACGATGGGGCTGGTGATGCGCGAAGGGCGCTGGCTGTGTCTGCGCCAGCCAGTGGCTACGGTGCTGCCCCCAGCTGGGGCACCATCCTTGCCGATCGCCCTCGACGAAGTTGAATTTGACCTGGGGCCAGAGGTGGATATTCGCCAGCTTGACGTTACCCCCACCGGCATCGATCTGGTGGGGATGGTGCGGGTAATTCCGGCGGATTAGCCTGGTTTTTTCGTAGGTGGAGTAGAACAGGCCAGAGGCCCATCCTACAAGAGGTCTGCCCCCTGGATCTCTGAGAGCTGTAGGGAAAGCTCTGTGGGATAGGCGTCCCGGCTGTCCCCTTGTAGTGGTTCAAAGCCTTAGCCCAGTAGCATAGCCAGCCGTAGGGTGGGCATTGCCCACCACCGCCTTAATCCTGCCCTCAAGTTTGGACAGGGTAATGCCCGCAGCTATTCCTAGGTGCGGCCTGCCGCAGGCTTTTTCTCCGGCAGGTTGCGGGGCGGCACCGCTCGACCTTCATAAAAGCGGCGCTCCAAACGGCCCAGACCGGCCCAGGCGGCGGCGGTAGCCAGGGGCAGCAGCGACAGCACCACGGCTGCGATCCCGGTGACGCTGCCGATCGCCACCGCGATCGGCAGCAGCGACCAGCCCACCGCGCTCACTCCCAACAGCCCCCAGCGCAGCGTTTTAATGCGGGCCAGGGCCGTGCGACAGCTGTGGCAGTGCCGGGTGTGAGACTGGTAGCGATCGAGCAGGGCTTGCTTTGTCCACTCGCGCTCTAAACGCTGACCGGGGAAGGGATCGGCCTCGAAGTCGCTGACCCAGTTGCGAAAGGCCAGCACGTAGCGATCGGCCTGGGTGGGCAGGTAGCAGGCCTGGGCAAAGGAGCGACTGGCTTTCTCTAGCTCGCGCTCCTGCAGGTGCAGAAAAATCTGGTCGTCTTCGAGCACGGCGTTGTTGCCGATGTGGCTGTACCAGCGGGGCGTAAGGCCAATCACGGTAGCGGGCAGTTTTGAGGAGAACTTGAACGGAAAGCGGGCAAACAGCCGACACTCACCCTTGCGGATGGGGGTGGCGTAAACCACGGTCATGGTGCGGCCAAACTGCTTTGAGGTGAGGTCGTGGTACATCAGCGCCGGAGCGACGAAGGTGGTGTGCTGGGTGCCCAGCTTGCCCTTGCGGGGGCCTTCGGGCCACAGACCGCGAAAGCCCTGCTTACCCGCCTCCACTACTTCCATTTCCATGGGGGCAGCATTTTCGCGTTTGCCCACGGTTTTGTGGTGGGTGTAGGGAATGTGGCTGGCGTCCAGCACGTTTTCGAGCAGGGTGAGGGCGTCGTAGGGCAGGTCGCGAAAGGTGTTGAGCACCACCCAGCCGTCGGGGTCTTCATCCACGGGTCCGACGATGGGTACTGTTACCTGGGGCGCATTTTCGGCCTTGCCAGGATAGACAAAGAGCAGCCCCTGGGCGATCGCGGTCGGCATCGACCCCGCACAGGCCCGCGACGACTGGTGGCCCTGGCCGTTGATTTGCTGCTGGGGCGGCTGCTGAGGAATATGGGTACAGGTGCCGTCGCCCGCAAAGGCCCAGCCGTGGTAGGGGCACTCCAGCTCGCCCGCTTCGTTAATGCGCCCCTCCGACAGAGGGGCGAGGCGGTGGGGGCATCGGTCTTCAAACACGCGCCAGCTCTGGCCTTGAGCATCCCACCAGATCACAATGGCTCGCTCTAGCAGCGTAAACCGGGTGGAGGTAGCCGGGTCTAAGTCGTCGAGATAGGCGACGGGGTACCAGGCCTCGGCCCAGTCAAACC
>PYGV01000212.1 GCA_003022385.1 filamentous cyanobacterium CCP3
GGTGATGGTCCCTGAGCGGAGTCGAAGGGGGAATTAGTACTCAATGCCGGGCTGGGCTTTGACGCCCTGCTCGCGGAAGGGATGTTTGATCAGAGACATCTCGGTGACCAGATCGGCCTGGTCAATCAGCGCCTGAGGGGCGCCCCGTCCGGTTAAAATCACATGGGTCATCTCGGGTTTTTCGGCCAGCCCGGCCAGCACCTGCTCTACCGAGAGAAAGCCGTGCTTGAGGGCAATGTTTACCTCGTCGAGCAAAATGGTTTTGACCTCGGGGTTGCGGATGTAGCTGAGGGCAGTATCCCAGGCGGACTGGGCGGTGCGGGTGTCGCGATCGCGGTCCTGGGTATCCCAGGTAAAGCCTTCGCCCATGGCGTGAAAGCTGAGCTGATCGCCGAAGCGCTCCATCACGGCTTTCTCCGCTGGTTCCCACGCCCCTTTAATGAACTGCACAATGGCGACCCGGTAGCCGTGCCCCAGCGATCGCAGCACCATACCCAGGGCGGCGGTGGTTTTGCCCTTGCCGTTGCCCGTGTGAACAATCACCAGCCCCTTCTCAACGGTGCGATCGGCAATGCGCTGCTGCTGTACCTCCTGCCGCCGCTGCATCTTGCGGCGGTACTGCTCCTCAGAGCTGGCGCTTTCGGCTGCTTGGGTGAGAGCGGCAGCAGCGTCGTCGAGAGGGTTAGCGGTATCGGTGGGTTGAGTCATGGAATCTCATACTATAGAATGCAGCGCATAAAACCTGGCGCTGTTTAGCCAGATTCAGCAGCTACGACACACCAGAGCGATCGTTACTGGCCTGGAGGCGAGTCCTTATCATAACGCCGCTGGCAGGTGCTAGAATAGTGCAGCTTAAGGGCATGTAGCTCAGTGGATAGAGCACTAGATTCCGGTTCTAGGTGTCGCAGGTTCGAATCCTGCCATGCTCGTTTTGTTGCCTGTGAAAGTTATCAAGGGCTGCGATCGCCTCCCTAAGCGCCGTAGGGTGGGCACCGCCCACCATTTCTCTTGGGCCATAGCCACCCCTCGGCGCTGCTAAACTAACCCTAAATCGACGGTCTACTCTGGCGCGGGCGCATAGCGGCGGGTGTGAATGGCGAGATATTCGCCCTCGCGGCCCGTGGGGGTGAGCCTTGACCAGCGATCGGGGTCGGCGTAGCCAATGGCCCCCAGCTGGTGAATGGTGTCGCGCACGGCCCCATAGTCGCCAATGGCGATCAGGCGCACCAGCTCTTGGTTGCGCTTGGGCAGCTGAAATTCGTAAGTCATGAGAGTTCACCTTCGGTAAAGAAAACGGGGAACTCGCCTAGCATCCCGTAGGGTGCTGAACCGAAGGCTAGAACTACAATGGGTCTAGTCATTACGGCTTAGCTAGCTTAAGTCGGAATGATCAGGGGATTTGAGGAGCCGCGAACTCCTCTCTTCCCCGCCTAGAACCATTCCCCGCAAAACGTAATCTACTCCATGCGCCTTAAAAGGACAACCGTATTGGTTAGGGTAACTTAAGAAAGCTCAACGTTTTTGAACTGGATATATAGCAAAATATTTTTTGGTCTCTGTAAAGCGCATGACCTTGCAGCGTTTGGTTGATCACCCTGAAACATTTCCTGATGCCTTGTGCCGCCATATGCAGGAGGAATTTGAACGGAAGCTAAATGGACGACCACGGCCAAACTATTTAGAATGTTAGGATGAAACGCCTCTCTTTGTATGTGGTAACCAGACTGCTACGAATAGACAAAGTTACGTTTCTGTTAAAGCTGGGCAACTATGGCGAAAGCATTAATAGACATTCACGAAGGCAAACTACTGCCTGATGCAGTAAAGGCTCAGACTTCCTTAATATTCATCACAGAGAAAGATCTTTAAATGAATGAAAAACTAGTTATAGCAATATCAGAATCAATCAATAGAATACATGAGAGATTAAGGGATAACAAGGATTCCTTTCTAGATCCGATGACACAAAGCTCTATAGGAATTGATCGGAACGGAGTATCGATAACATTAACCGGGAGCACTCTTGAGGAATACCGAAGAATATTGGATAGATTACTTCAGGAAAAAGATATAAAAGAAAAATTCTCAGAAAAAAGCCTGGAGAATATCCTTAGGGAAGTTATCTCAAAGCTCTATTCCTTGGGCGATATAGATCAAACGCAGGTTTTTCTAAAGAACGAATTTGAAAAAATGCGTTCTAAGTGCAAGGCGCAAATAGTTTATATTCCTATTGACGGAATTTTTGTGTATGAGCAAGAAGTCGGATCAATTCAGGTTGGAAATATTCTGATTGAGAAGATCACTGAAGAGAAGCTTCAGAGTATTATCCAAAAAACCAGAGACATCACTCTAAGCTTAAGCAACAACTTTTACTCTTCCGAAGATCTGATATGGATGGCTCAAGAAAACGAGGAATCACTCAAAAATATTTTTCTTAATTTAGTTTGTGCTAAATATTCAATTACTGCAGAGCCTACTCGTGCGGTAGAACTGGCAAGGCGAGAAACAGGTCGTTCGCTTGATATTTTACGCTTTGCCATACCACTTCTATATCAGCGGAAAGATAACGTTCGCATCGAGATTGAAGGTGATGCTGGAAGTGGGGGATGGAGGCACCTGATTATTTCTGAAGATTCGCGATTCTTCTCCAAAGGTTTTAATTCTTCGCGTCAAACATTTGATATAAATCGGAAGCGTTTAGATGCTCTAGAGAAGGTCGGAATATTCAAGCTTTCTGAACTGTTTCAGAAAAAGGATCCAACTGATCTTGAGAAAAATTTAATAGTGGCATTAGGATGGTTTTCCCAGTCTCAGAACCAGACTAACTTGAATTCTGAACTGCTTTACTTGACCATTTGCCTTGAAGTCTTTTTTAGTCCTGAAAGAGGGGAGAGAATTAGTGAGTTTATATCTGAAGGCATAGCTTTCATGCTTGGAGATTCTTTTGAAAAAAGAAAAGAAATAAAGAAGAAATCAAAAGATTTATACGATCTCAGGAGCAAGGTCGTCCATGGAAGAGGAAAGCCAATATCAGAGAAAGATGTTTATGAGCTTCAAGGAATAACTTTAGGGGTCATTATTAAGCTAATAGATAATGAAATTAAATTTCAGTCAACCCAAGAATTGCGTGAATGGATAAAAGATAAAAAGCTCGGATTGTAATGATATTTATTCCACAAAATGTTTGTTTTTAGTTCGCAGGAGGCGTTGTTGAATACTAACAAGTGGTGAGTTTATCTGGCCAGAGTGACAATGCGATCGCAATCATTCACTAGACGCGGATAGCGGTAGAAAAATCTTCTCTTTGAATTGCGCTATGAAGAGAGTCTTCTTTTGATAGCAGCGGCAGTAGTGCCTGCGATCGCCCCCCAAACAATCGTTGCCACCAGACTGAGGGCAATAGCCCGCTTGTCGGTTGAGTAGTCGGTAATGCCGCCGCCGCTCAGTCTAATCATGCCGTTGAGCGGCACCACAAACAGCGCTAGGTAGAGCAATCCAGCCATGCTGCCGCCCAGGGCTGCGCCCCTGACCAATCGCCGTGTTGTGCCACCTAGGGCACCGCCGAGCCCCCCTAGCCCAGCGGCTAGACCCAAAAATCGCCAGGCCGGATCAGAGGTCAATAGGTCAGCAAAACTAACGCCCGCGTGATTGCGAAAAAACGGCCCGCCCCAGTTGAACACGTAGTAAAAAAAGAGCGCTGTAATCAGGTATTGGCCTACGCCACCCACCAAGGCCCCGATCACGCTGTCCAACCAGGGGCGTTTGCTGCTTCCTGAAACCTGTTTTGGCATCGATGATTACAGCGGGCGCGATCGCTCCGATTTGCGGCTGTCCCACGATAGGTTGAGGGCTTTGCGAAAGTCATCCATAGCGGCATTGGCCCCGTGGCCCAGGCGAATGCTGGTGTGGCCCCGGCCAATGTAGGCCTCGGCCAGGTCGGGGCTAAGCTCGATGGCGCGGTTAAAGTCTTCGAGGGCGATCGCCCACTCGTCGAGAAAGTAGAGGGCGTAGCCGCGATCGCAGTGGGCCAGCGCATCGCCGGGGTTGAGAACCAGGGCGCGGTCAAAGTCGGCGATCGCCGCCGGGTAGTCTTCCTGGCGGCTAAACACGCGGCCCCGGTTGGCCCAGATGCGCCCGCTGTGGGGGTTAAAGCGCAGGGCCAGCGTGTAGTCGGCGATCGCGCCTTCTGTATCGCCCACCTGAGCCCGCAGCAGCCCCCGGCTGTCGTACAGATCGGCCAGCCGAAAGCGCAGGTTCAGAGGCGTATCTTCGCTCAGGGTAGCATCGGGGCTGTCGAGGGCCAGACCCACCAGGGTTTGGTTGTAGGAGCGGTCTTGCAGGTCGGGGTTGAGCTCCAGCACCGTGGTGTAGTCGTCAATCGCCCCCTGAAAGTCGCCCAGCTCGTGGCGCAGCATGCCCCGGTTAATGTAGGCCTCTACATAGTCGGCCTGACAGCCAATGGCGCGGTTGATGTCGAGGGTGGCCTGGTAATAGTTGCGCAGCTGAAAGTAGGCCACCGCCCGGTAGTTGTGGGCCTCGGCGCAGTGGGGCTGGCTTTGCAGCAGCCGGGTAAAGTCGGCGATCGCGCACTGGTAGGCCTCGCGCCGGGGTTCGGCCAGCGCCGCCAGCGCCCCCTGCTTGAGGTAGGCCAGCCCCCGCCACAGCAAAATTTTGGCGAACTTGGGCTGCTCCGCCAGCACGATTGTAAAGTCAGCGATCGCCCCGCCATAGTCTTCCAGGTCTAGCCTGATGCGGCCGCGATTGCCGTAGCCCTTGATCGACCTCGGCTGCAGCGCAACAGCCTGTTCCAAATCGCCCAGGGCCTCGCTCAGCTGCCCCATCAGTCGGTAGACGCTGCCCCGATTGATGTAGGCATTGGCAAAGGTGGGCTCCAGGCGCAGGGCCGCAGAAAAGTCGTCGATGGCGGCGGCGTGGCAGCCCAGGTCGCGATGGGCACAGCCCCGGTTGTAGAAGGCTTTAGCACAGGTGGCATCGAGCCCAATGGCCTCAGAAAACTGGGCGATCGCCGCCTCAAAATAGCCCAGCCGGGCCTGTTCAATGCCCGCTTTGAGCAGATCGCCGAGTTGACGGGTTGGGGTTGTCATAGGCCTGCTGGGGAACTAGACACTCTGTTGTGCCCTTTGGCATCACGCCCTAAGGCATGTGAAACGGTGTGTAAATTCATCTGGGGCACTGCTTTAGCTGCTGTAGATGCCCCTGACCCCAAAGCTAGTTTTTATTATGCCTTATTCGCTGGCCTTCGCAGTGCTCAACTTGCGGCCCGGCGCAGGGCCTGCACCGTAGCGGTCACCCCAGCCACCACCTGATCAATCTCAGCGGCGGTGGTAAAGCGGCCCAGACCAAAGCGCAGCGAGGCATAGGCCAGGGCATCGTCTCGGCCCAGGGCCTTGAGCACGTGGGAGGGGGCGGTGCTGGCGGTGCTACAGGCGGCCCCCGACGACAGCGCCACCGTTCCCCGCAGCCCCAGCAGCAGCGCCTGCCCATCCACTCCCTCAAAACTGACGTTGAGGTTGTTGGGCAGCCGCTGGGTGGGGTGGCCGTTGAGGTGCAGCCCTCCCAGCGGCGCTAACCCCTGCCAGAGCTGCTGCCGCAGGGTGAGTAGGCGATCGCGCTCGGTCTCCAGGCCCTCCAGCCCCAGTTCTACGGCCCTGGCAAAGCCGACAATCTGCGGCGGATACAGCGTGCCCGATCGCAGCCCCCGCTCGTGGCCACCGCCGTGGAGCTGAGCCGCCAGAGGCACGCGGGGCCGCCGCCGCACGTAGAGGGCACCAGTGCCCTTGGGGCCGTAGAGCTTGTGGGCCGTCAGCGACACCAGATCGAGCTGCATGGCCTCAACATCGAGGGGAATTTTGCCGATCGCCTGGGCCGCATCGCTGTGAAAGAACACCTGGCGATCGCGGCAGCGCGCCCCAATCTCAGCCAGGGGCTGCAGCACGCCAATCTCGTTGTTGGCCGCCATCACCGACACCAGCACCGTATCGTCGCGAAAAGCTTTGTCTAGCGTGTCCAAATTCACCAGGCCGTCGGGCTGCACCGGCAGGTAGGTGACCTCAAAGCCCAGCGATTCTAAATAGCGGCAGGGGTCGAGCACGGCGCTGTGCTCGGTCTGCACCGTAATGATGTGACGACCCCGGCTAAAGCAGGCCTCGGCAATGCCCTTGATCGCCAGGTTGTTGGCCTCGGTGGCACCGCTGGTAAAGACAATCTCTTCGGGGCTGGCGTTGAGGGCGGCGGCAATGGTTTGGCGCGATCGCGTCACCGCCGCCTCGGCCTCCCAGCCGTAGGCGTGGGTGAGACTAGAGGGGTTGCCAAACTGCTCGGTAAAAAACGGCAGCATCGCCTCCAGCACCCGCGGGTCGACCGGGGTAGTGGCGTGGCTGTCTAGATAAATGGGGCGATGTACCATGGCCCTATGAATACTCCCAGTCACCTGATTCTCAACCTGGCTGTGCTGCGTCGCCCCGTTTCCCCGGTGATGACCTGGCCGATTCTTATGGGCGCGGTAATTCCCGACGCGGCGCTGTTTGTATTCTACGCCTGGGCTCGGTGGCAGGGCCTGCCCGAGCAAACGATCTGGAGCACGGCCTACTACAGCCAGCCCTGGCAGGATATTTTTGCCGTTGGCAACTCGATCCCGCTGGGGCTGGGGGCGATCGCGCTGGGCTACACCCTCAAGCGGCACTGGCTGGGATTTGTGGGAGCCAGCATGGTGCTGCACCACCTGGGCGATCTGCCCCTGCACCACGACGACGCCCATCGGCACTTCTGGCCCTTCAGCTCTGTGCGCTTCATCAGCCCCGTTTCCTACTGGGACGTTGACCACTTTGGGCGCCTGGGCGCCACCCTGGAACTAGTGCTGGTGCTGGTGGCCACCGCCTACCTGCTGCCCCGGCTCAGATTTAGGGTCAGTCAAGGCATTCTAAGTACAGCGGTAGTGCTGCTGGTGTTGGGATATCTACTGTTGGTCAGGCCCCTGGGCTGACACCTGGTACTGATTGCGACCGGCAGCTTTAGCAGCGTAGAGCGCCTGGTCTGCCGCCGCCAAAATGCTCTCTGCCGACCGACCAGGGGTGGGAACCAGCGTGGCAACGCCAAAGCTGAGGGTAATAGTCGGGCTGTTAGGGCTAGCACCGTGGGGCAAAGCCAAAATTTGCAGATGGTGACGCACCGTTTGCACGACGCGAATCGCCCCAGCGGTGTCGGTATCGGGCAGCACCAGGGCAAATTCTTCGCCCCCGTAGCGTGCCGCCAGATCGGCGGGGCGCCGCGCACCGTAGCCAATGGTACTGGCAATTTCAATTAGGCACTGATCGCCTGCGGCGTGGCCGTAGGTGTCGTTGTAGGGTTTGAAAAAGTCGACGTCGGCCAGCACCACGCTGAGAGGTTTGCGCTCCCGAGCCAGCCGCTGCCACTCCTGGTTCAGGTACTCGTCAAGCCAGCGGCGGTTGGCCAGCTGGGTGAGGCTATCGACCTTGGCGATGCGATCGAGTTCTCGGTTAGCGGCCTGCAGCTGCCGGTAGAGCTCGGCCTGGTGCAGCGCGGTAGTGAGCTGGTCGGCAAAGTGCTGCAGCATGTTGGCCTCAAAGGGCTGCCACTGACGATTTTTGCCGCAGGCATGCACCACCAAAATGCCCCACACCGGGTGGCTATCGCCCCCAAAGGGATGGGCAATGGGGGCAATCATCGCTGACCTGACCATAATGTTGTTCAGAAAAGCCAGAATTTCGGACGACCACAGCGCTGTGTCGATGTCGTTGACAATGTAGGGCTGGCCGGTGCGCAGTCTTGCTGTATAGTCGGGCGATAGCGGCCCGGGCGGAATCATGGCGTCGGTGATGGTGACGTAGTTGGGGTGGGTAGCCTGCTGGGCAATGCGCCGGTTACCGTCGGGCAAGATTTCAAAAATCACGGCCCGATCGGCACTAAACACAGCCTTAATACCGGCTACCGCAGCGCTCAGAATGGTTTCAAAGTCGAGGGTTTCACGCATGCGGGCGGTCAGCATGCGCAACAGCTGCTCTTGCCCCACCCGGCGGCTCAATGTGGCTTCGGCAGCCCTCAGGTGAGCCTGTTGTTCTCGGTGTTCAGTGCAGTCGTCGGCCCAGCCCACCATGTAGCGGGGCTGCCCCTGGTCGTCTTCGACCACCCGCACGTGGGCTTCAATCCAGCGCACCTCGCCGCTGGGGCGCACAATGCGGTACTCTCGCCGCACTGAGTTGCCCTCGAACTGCCGCCCTACCGAATTTAGCACCTGAGGCAAGTCGTCGGGATGAATCTGGCGCAGCCAGAGACCGGGATCGTCATACAGACCCGCTAGGGGCTGCTCCCAAATGCGTTCGAAGGCGGCGTTGACGTACAAAAACTGCCCCGACACCGCATCGCGAATAAACAACAGCTGATCGACATGGTCGGTAAAGAGCTGAAATAGCTGCTCGGTCTGCTCCGGGGCCGGGCGAGTTTGCTGCTGGGCCAGCTGTCGCTCCAGCTCGTTTTGGTAAATGGTCTGGCCGACCTGGCGAGCCACGTGTTTGAGCAACTCGTGGCTCGATTGATGCCAGTTGCAGGGGCCACCGCAGCGATGCACAATCAGCAGCGCCCACAGCTGAGTACCCGCAAAGATCGGCACCGCCAGTTTGGCCTGCACCTGCAGACGGGTGAGCAAGTCGGCGTAGCAGGGTTCGAGATGGTCGTGCTGCACGTCGGTGACGACGCCAACGTGGCCGTGGCGGTAGCGATCGCCCCAGCCGTTTTCAAAACAGGGATCGTAGATCAGCTGCCCTCGCAGGGGTAACCAGTCTGCCCCGACCGACTCGGCGGCAATGAGGCCATCCTGGTCGGGCAAAACCTGGTAGACCACGACTCGGTCGGTGTCGAGCAGCGGTCGCAGCGTGTCTACCACCTGCTGTAGAAAAAGCTCTAGATCGTGGGCTAAAGCAGCTGCATCACAGACAGCTGCTACCGTCGATAAGATTGTTGCTTCGCTAATAGCTGGTTGGGGTGGAAGGTGGTGCGTCATTCTTTAGACACAGCGAAAAATTAAATGATCAACACCCAGATACCCGACAGACCTGCTGCTATTGAGGGCAAAACCAGAAGTCAGCAAGCTGCACAGCAGGCCCATGTCTCTAGCCCCTGCTCTCTAAATTTTGACGGAATCCTAGTATAGAGCCGCTACGACTAACGCTTTGGCCTCAAGCCAGGGCCAGGGCCGACTCCCGCTAGCTCACACAACCGATTATGAGTGCCTCTCTAGTTTGTTTTACCCTAACCCAAAAACTGAGACGACCCAGGGCTTTTTCTACCTCTAATCCAGCTATTTGGCGCTAAATTAGCGTTTAGGGCTCCAAAAAGCGTGAGTGGGGCTACGGAATTTTGAAACCGGGCTGTCGTTACCGCCGAGTGATCTTGACGCGGCCCTTTGAACCATAATTTGCCTGCTGACCTGCGGCCCAACGGAAAAATATTGCAAAATGTAAAGAGATGACCGTCAGGTATTAGCCATGACCACCGTTGCGATCGCCCCTCAGTCTGCGGG